>JAJRTL010000486.1 GCA_024278315.1 Planctomycetota bacterium
GCCCTTGTTGGCCACAACCAGTTTCTTCTTCCAGACGCGCACCTGCGAGGAGAAGAAGACGACGTTGAACTTGTCGTCACTCGTCATCCCACTGATCGCGCTCAAGAGTTCTTTCTTGGCCCTCTTGATCCGTGAGTCGTAGTCGCCTGTCGGGAGCTGTGTCGGCCCCCTGGGCATCCGTCGACCCATGTACCAACGCATCGAGCCCGAGACATCGAGAATGAAGACCACACGGCTTCCAGTGACGGGGATACCAAAGAACGTGGACGCACTGGTCTCGATCTTGGGTTTGCCCTTCCCCTTGTGATCCGTTTGCTGGCCTGAAGGAGGCTTGATCTTGAAGTCGTCGGGCTGACCATCCCACCAGGTACGCCATCTCTGCGGCTGGTTCACGGGAGCAAAGAATCCCGTGAGATCCTTGAGGGCAGCCTGGATATCGACCAGCAGTGTTCCAGAAAAAGCGAACACTCTCCCCTTGCCCTTCTCCTTGGGATTCTCCTGGGCCGCCTCCAACAGGCCGATGAGGACCGGGACAGAAGCCTTGCCACGCATGGTCCGCAGGACGGGGATGAGTGCCGAGCGCGTCCGCCAGTTCTTCTGCTCCACCATGACGTCCAAGACGGCACGCAGCGTATGCACGAGCTGCTCTTCCTTGGCCTTGGGCTTGTTGGCCTTGGCCAGGAGGATCAGTGCGTCGGCGACTTCCACGAACTGATCGTGATACTTGAGATTGCGCAGCGTCTCGCTGACCTTCTCCATCGAGTTGCCCGAGCCCATCTTGCCAAGCCCCTTGGCCGCGGCGATCTGGAGATCGGGAGCGTCGACCTTGAGCAGGGACTCGAGGAGGCCACGGTAGAGCTGATTCTCATAGCTCCCCAGCAAAGGTGCGAGCAAGCGGGCCGTAATCGGGTCCTTGTGTTTCCACACCGGGTTCTTGGCATCGGGTCTCGGGACGACGAGCCCTTTCTCCAGACGTGCGACGACGGCCTTCTTCAAGTCGGGTGGAGTCTTGGGTCCGCGCAGGTACGGCAGGACCGCCTGACGGAAGGTCCAGTATTTGCCCCCGATCAGGAGACCACCCTTCTTCTTGGCTCCGACGAGCACGACGTCAACCAGACGAGCACCATCCTTCTGGGTACCGCGCTTGCGCAGCAGCGAAAAGAGCTGGCGGGCCTCGTTGACCCGCGTTGGTCGACCAAACCACTGCGGCAGCTTGGTGCGCAGCTCGGCCGAGATGTAGGGTTTGCGCAGGGTGCCCCGCGTATCACCAGGCTCGATCTTGCCAGCCTTGTAGTCCTTGTACCAGGAGTTGAAGACCTTGCCGAGCTCGTCGGCCCTCTCGGCCGACGAGGGCAGGGCCGTGGGGAGCAAGAGGCTGAGCAGAGATGCCAGGATCAGGGGCGTGTGGCCTGAAACCATGGACGGATTCCTTTGTTCGACTGGGGTTCTCTCCCATTTCGCCTCTGTCAGAGACCCCCCGAAGGGGCGGGGTCCAGCAGATCGCGGCGGGAAAGCCGAGCCACGGGGCGGACTCGGGGACTGGCGGGCAAACCAGGATAGTCCAGAATGGCCCGGAGGAAACTCTCCCCTCGCGAGGATCGCAAGGTATCTTGCCGGGTTTTCCCACTTGCCACGTTCCAGAGAGCGATTCCCATGGCCAACCGAGCCGGAGGCAGGGCACCTGACGCCCTCCGAGAGATTCGGATCACCCGTCATTTCACCCGCAATGCGCCCGGTTCCGTCCTGATCGAATCGGGCAAGACCCAGATCCTCTGCACCGCCAGCTACACGGAGACCGTTCCCGGATGGCTTCAGAACGCTGGCCACGGCTGGATCACGGCTGAATACTCGATGCTGCCGGCGTCCACGCACAGCCGCAAGGTCCGCGAGATCCGCGTCGGCAGGCCCGATGGCCGCTCCACGGAAATCCAACGCCTGATCGGCAGGGCCCTGCGTGCCGCCGTCGACCTCGAGAAACTGCCCGAGATCTCGATCTGGCTGGACTGCGACGTCCTGAGCGCCGACGGCGGAACGCGGACACTCTCCATCACCGGCGCCTACGTGGCTCTGCAGGACCTCTTCTCGCGACTTCAAAAGCGCGGGCGCATGGCGGAGAACCCGACGAGCCAGCCGATCGCGGCCACGAGCGTGGGCATGGTCCGAGGCGAGCCCATGCTGGACCTCTGCTACGAGGAGGACAACCTGGCCGGCGTCGACATGAACGTAGTCATGAGCGCCTCGGGCGAATACGTGGAGATCCAGGCCACGGGAGAGAAGGGCACGCTGGCCCGCCCCGACATGGACCGGCTCCTGGATCTGGCCGAGAAGGGCTGCAAGGAGCTCATGGAGATCCAGCAAGCGGCCTTGGCGGAGGGATGAGCCCCCAAGACAGCGAGGGCAGCCATTCCGGGGCGCTAGGCTCTACCGGCTCCCTGCACATCTGGATCGCCAGCCAGAACCCCAAGAAGGCCAAGGAGTTGGCTCGGCGGCTCCCCGAGACCGTCGTGGTCCACAGCCTCGCCGAGGTCGAGGGCTCGGACGATTTCGAGGTCGAAGAGGACCTACCGGACTTCGCCGGGAACGCCGAGAAGAAGGCTCGTGAGACCCTAGCCTTCCTCCGAGACAAGGGTGCCATCGCAGGCGATGCCACAGGACGAGGTCCGGATCTGCCCCTCACGCCGTCCGACCGAGCGAGGCCTCCCCTTGAAAAGCACCTGGTCATGGCCGATGACTCAGGCCTCTGCGTAGACGCTCTCGGCGGTGCGCCGGGTGTACTCTCGGCCCGCTACGCAGGGGAGGGTGCCAGCGATCAGGATCGCATCGATCTCCTGCTCCGGGAGCTCGCCGCAACCAAGGATCACGACCGGCGAGCCAGATTCGTCTGCAGCCTTGTTGTCCTGGACAGTTCTGGCAGTACCTTCTTTCGGACCGAAAA
>JAJRTL010000487.1 GCA_024278315.1 Planctomycetota bacterium
AAGGAAAAGGCGAAGGCAAGGGGGAAGCGGCCCAGTCCGCGCAGCAAGCTGCCGAGAGCATGGAGAACGCCGGAAAGAAGCTAGGCGCAGAGCAGCCCGAATCCTCGCTCGACGACCAGGAGAAGGCCATCGAGGAGCTCGAGGACATCGACGAGATCCTGCAGAATCAAGAAGAGGAGGTCAGGAGGAAGCTCGACAAGATCCCCTTCGAGAAGATGGCCAAGAAGCAGAGTGGGACCCAGAACAAGACCGATCGTCTTGCAGAGGACATGGAAGCCGCTGAAGAGGCCGAAGGCGAGGAAGGCGGCGACGGCGAGCCGACTCCTGGCCGGAAGAACATCGAGCAGGCCGTGCCCAAGCAGAAGAATGCAGCAGGTTCACTCAAGCGAAACAAACCTGGCAAGGCCAAGGACAAGCAGAAGGACGCCGAGGACGATCTGGCCGAGGCCAAGAAGAAACTCGAAGATGCTCTCAACCAGCTACGCCAGGAGCTGCAGGAGGAGGTGCTGCGTGCGTTGGAGGAGCGCTTCACCGAAATGCTCGTGAAGCAGAAGGAGCTTTCTTACAAGACCAGGATCCTGCACAAGCGGCGCAAGGAGGTCGAAGCTCTTTCGGCCAAGGGCAGGCTACCAGCGACGATCACGCAGGCTTGCCAGCGCCTGGCCGAAGGGGAGTTCTCCCTGCACTCCGAGGCCAAGGACGCACAGCAGCTCATCCTCGAAGAAGGCAGCTCGGCGGTGTTCCCCGAGATCGTCGAAGAGGTCGCTGATCTGCTCGAGGCAGTGGCCGTCCAGTTCGAGGGTTACAAGACCGGCGAGGAAGTGCAGGCCGATCAGAAGATGGTCGAGCTCATCCTCGAGCAGCTCATCGAAGCACTCGTCCTGGAGCAGGAGAACAAGGATGGGGATGGCAATGGCGGGGGGGGTGGTGGTGACGGTGAGAATCCCCTGATCCAGCTCACCCAGGAGCTCAAGATGCTCAAACTCCTCCAGATCGCCGTCAACGCCAAGACCAAAGCGGTCAACAAGATGAAGGAAGGCAGCAACCGGCGCAGCAAACTGGCGGACAAGACGGCCAAGAAGCAGAGTCGCGTCGAGGGGCTTACGCGCAAGTTGGCGCGCAAGCTCGAGAAGATGGACGAAGAAGATGCCGGTGACGGCGGAAACGAGTAGTGAGAATCATGAAGATCACGAATCTCGGAATGATCCTGTTGCTCACCAGTCTGATCACTGCGCCCGCTCTGCGTGCGCAAGGCGGTGGCGATCTGGAGAAGAAGGCCGAGGAGGCCATGGAGCAGATGCTTGAGAAGGCGCGGAAGCAGATCCCGCGCTTCTCCCATGAGGCCTTCGTCAAGTGGATGAAGGCACGCAAGGCGGACTCGTCCGTCCTCGAATCCTTCGAGAAGGAGTGGGGGATGGGCTCGGACAGCCGCATCACCGACCGCGCGGTAAGAGGCATCGACAAGGACTACGCCAAGGCCACGAAGATGGCGGATGCTGGGGATCCCAAGGGAGCCCTTGAGCTCGTGCGCGTCCTGGCCACGAGCAAGGACGCGGTGGTGCAAGCCCACGCCCGCTACATGCTGGCCCGCGTCCTCCTCGACGAGGACGACCCCGAAGGCGCTGTCGAAGTCCTCTCGGATTTCATCCGCAAGAATCGCGGGCTGACCGTTCTGGACGCCGAGGCTGCCTTCTACCTGGGCTATAGCCTCTCGCTGATTCCGGAGGTGGGGGAGGCCATCATCAACCTGGACCTCTTCCTGCAGCTCTATCCGGATGCTCCCGAGCGCTACAGGGCCAATGCCCATGACCTGTTGGCCGAACTCAAGGCGCAGTGGGACAGCCCGCTGCACCAGATCGCCGACGAGATGAAGTCCGTCGAGCGGAGCCTCAAGAAGAACAAGGTCGGCAAGGCGGTCGAGACCAAGCAGCTCGACATCGTCAAGAAGATCCAGACTCTGATCGAGCAACTCGAACAGAAGCAGCAGCAGGGCCCTGGTGGCGGACCACCCAAGGGCAATCAGCAATCCAATGGGCCTGCTAGCGAATCTGCCCTGCCTTCCGGGAAGGCGCGTGTCGGCCCCCTGCATGGGTCACGTGGAGTCAAGGGTGCCTGGGGCAAGATGAAGGACCGGGATCGTGAGAAGGTCCTGAATGACATCCAGACCCGATTGCCGGAGCGCTATCGACATCTGCTCGAGAAGTACTACAAGAAGATCAACAAGTAGCCAGCCACGAGCGCCCAGACGTGAAACGGAATCAGCTCATCCTCTCGGCTCCTGCCCTCCTTGCCCTGTTCCTCCTGGATCCTTCGGGAGGCAGGCAGGGTGGAGCCGATCTGCAGATCCGGACCTTGAGTGGTGACCGGATGGAGATCTCCCGCCCCAGGCTGATCAGCGAGGCTGGCAAGCCTCCGAAGCTTGCGGGGATGCTCAAGGGGAAGAGCTGGAGTCGGGACCTTGCGGACATCTGGGAGCTCTCCTACCTCACCGGTGTCGTCCCGCGCTATGAGCAGGACAAGGCGAAGGCCTTTTTCCAGATCCGCGGTTCGTCGAGTCTGCCGGGGAAGCTTGTAGGTGGTGATCCTTCCGATCCCAAGCGGTTTCGGTTCAAGATGCAGGGAGCCAAGGATGGCCTGGTCCTGAGACAGCATCTTCTGGCTCTGCGGCTGCAACCCGTGCGCAAGCCCAAGTTCGATCCCGTCACCTCCGTCAAGGCGAATGGAGGCAAGGCCACCAAGGACCAAGACACCAAGTCGGCCACCGGCCCCAAGAGAGACCTGGATGGGGGCTTTGCCAAGGCTCTCGCCTCTCCGCCGGAGAACCGGGATCTGATCTTCGTCGAGGACAAGAAGAGACGTGTGCGGAGTTTTGCCTGCGACGTCCGGGGTGTGGACGGCAAGGGCGTCCGCATCGAGTTCCGAGGGCAGACGAGGAGTCTGCCTCTCTCCCGGATCTACGGTATCGTTTTTGGGACGTTGAGTGGAGTCGTCCCCGACCTGGACAGGCAGGAGGGGCTCACAGTCGAGTTGAGGCTCCGGGATGCGAGACGCTTTCGTGGCAAGCTCGTCAGACTCGACCAGGGTGGGTGGACGCTCGCGCTCGCGGACAAGATCCAAGTGCGCTTCTCTTCTCTCTGGGTCCAGGACGCTGGACTCCTCTCCGACCGATTCGTCTATGTCTCGGATCTGGACGTCAAGGACCGGATCCAGAAGCCCATGTTGGGGCGGGAGTGGCCCATCCTACGCAATCACGCTGGGGGCGGAAAAGCTCTCCAACTTGCAGGTTAGTTCTTCCGCAAGGGCTTTGTCCTCGTGCCGGACGTGAGCTTTCGCGTCGACTTCCCAAGGTCCTACACACGGCTGCTTGGGCAGGTCGGCATGCCTCGCTCCATCGTCGGGTCGGCCACGCTTCGCTTCCTGGTGGATGGTGAGCAGGTGGGGGCGGACTACGCGCTCGAAGCCGACGGCAAGTTACACGATATCGACATCGACCTGAAAGGTGCGAAAGAACTGAGCCTTGAGCTCGAACACGGTGCGGATCTGGACGCGGGTGCTCGAGTCATCCTTGGCGATCTCCGCGCCATCAACACGCAGTGAACGCATCATGAATCCCCTCGCACGCCTGACGATCCCCTTCCTTGCTGCAGCAGGTCTCTGCACTGTGCTCCCCCTTCCGTCACAGAAGGGTCTTCAGGGACAAGATCTTCTCGAGAAAGTCGAGGCCATGCAGAAGAGGCGTACGGAGATCCTGGCTCGGGTCGAGCCGGCCGTCTGCTCGGTCATGTCCCTGACTTCTCCGGGTGGTGGTTCCGGTGTCATCTTCCATCCCAGGGGGTGGATCCTCAGCAATTTCCACGTGACCCAGAAGAATCCGGTCATGAAGATCGGGCTTCCCAATGGCAAGCTCTACCTGGCGGACGTCATCGGTGTGGATCCTGGCGGTGACGTGGCCTTGCTGGCCCTGCGTGGCAAGGGGCCCAACAAGGATGGGACCTGGCCTCACGTCCAACCGGGAGACTCGGACAAGCTCAAGATCGGGGGCTTCGCCTATGCCATGGGCAATCCCTTCCTGCTGGCCTCGGACTTCAAGCCGACGGTGACCATGGGAGTCATCTCCGGGATCCATCGCTATCAGAAGGGCACGGGTCCCAACCAACGCATGCTCGTCTACCCCGACTGTGTGCAGGTCGATGCCGCGGTCAACCCGGGCAACTCCGGCGGGCCGCTCTTCGACGAGAACGGGCTCTACGTGGGCATCAATGGCCGTATCACGCTGCGCGATCGAGGTCGTGTGAACACCGGTGTGGGCTTCGCCATCTCCATCAACCAGATCCGCAACTTCCTGCCTGACCTGCTATCAGGCAAGCATGCCGAGCATGGGACGATGGACATGAACGTCTGGACCTACAAGAACGACCCCAACACGGGGATTCGCGGGCGTCGTGTGAGCATCGTCCAGGCCCTGTTCGAGGATTCGGTCGCCGCCCACGCGGGTGTTCGGTCGGGTGCGCGTATCCTGTCCTTCAACGGCAAGCCGGTCCAGTTCAGCAACGAGCTTGCACGCGCGATGACGATGCTACCGAGTGGTTTCGAGGTCGAGCTCGAATACCAGAACTTCAACGACACCACGAGTAGCTACGAATCGGCAAAGACGGTGCGCCTGAAGCTGGCTCCGATGGACACAGGTTCCAAGAAGAAGGCGAAGCCGCTGGTCCCGTCTTTCGAGGAAAGACCCGATTTCAAGAAGCTCCGCAAGGAGGTCGCCGATCGCAAGAAGGAGCTCGAAGAGTTCAAGAAGTGGTGGGGCGGGCTCGACGACAAGGGCAAACGGGATTGGCGCTATCGCTACAGGCTTCTGGATCCCGGCCACTTCAAGAAGCCCGGGAAACCCAAGAAGGGCAAGGTGCTGAAGGGCGATCCCAAGAAGCTACCTCCCTTGGATCCCAAGAAGCTACCCGAGCGGTTCAAGATGCCGCGTCTCAAGCTTCCGGGCTTGGGCACTCCGGATCTGGGGCCGGGCAAGCTACAGGAGAAGCAGCCCAAGAAGGCCGAGCCCGAGTCCTACAAGCAGTGGAAGGGCTTCCCGTTCAAGTTCAAGGATGCTGAAGACCTCTTCAAGCGCTTCCCGCTCCCGGGCCTCGTGCCCAAGAAACCTGACCTCTATCCCATGCCCGATGTCGAGCGCCTGGAGAATGTCTGGCGCTACATGGACGGATTGATGGAGGAGATCCAGGCCTGCTATGCCCGGCGAGTGGAAGGGCCTTTGGACGATCCCGATCTGACGATGCAGGTCGCCGTGACTCCCTATTCACGGGGAAGGGCTCGCAAGGTCCGTGCGCGGACATGGAAGATCAAGGGGGATGACTATGTGATCACCGAGCCTGGCAAAGGCACCCTGTCGAGTCAGGACCCCGCGGCAGCCATCAGCTCCAGCGTCAAGCGGAGCATCGATCTAGACCCGCTGCTGCGGCCGCATGCCGTGAAGAAGGCCATCCAGGATGCCTGGCTCGAGGGTGGAGTCCACATCGCGAACAGGGTCGGGTACATCCTCAAGATCCGGGGACCGGGCAATCGCGCGGTCTACCTGGAGCAGGGCACATGCCTCCCCCTGGGCTACCGCTACCGCGACTTCCGGTTGGGCGGTCTCGTGGATGTGCGCTTCGAAGAGTTCGCCAAGGTCGATGGCCGGGAACAACCGATCCGTGCTCGTGTGCTCCTGGGCGATGAACTCATCGAGATGCGGGACTATAGCAAGGCCAAGGGTGTTCCCTCCTGGAAGTCCGTCACCCTGGCGAGCCTGCCCGAGCCCGAGGGAGACATCGAGAAGAAGCTGGCACCGGTCTTCGACTCCGTGGTCAAGGTGCATGGGGCCTCGGGGCTCAAGGGCATCGAGAGCTACATGGCCGGCATCGTGATCTCCAAGAAGGGGCACATCCTGACCTGGAACCACGTCATGCTGCAGGGCAACCAGACCAAGGTGGTCTTGAGTGATGGGAGCGCCTGGGATGCGCGGCGTGTCAAGACATGGGAAGACTACGGCATCGCCATCCTGCGCATCGATACCGTGGATGACGATGGCAAGCCTCTGCCCCTGGTGCCGATCGCCTTCCCCGAGAAACCCATCCCGATCAAGAACGGCAAGGTCGTCTACGCCGTGGGCAATGGCTTCCGCATCGCAGAGTATGCCGAGCGGCTCTCGGTCATGATCGGTGTCGTGGTGGGCAAGGTTCGATCCGATCTGCGCCTCAACCTGCGCAAGTTTCCCTACAAGGGCGAGTGCATTCTCGTGGATGCCCCCAATGCCCCGGGCACGCAGGGCGGAGGACTCTTCTCCATCGATGGCGAGTTGTTGGGTGTGTTGACTCCGATCGTGGAATCACGAGAAACCAACAGTCAGCTGCACATGGCCATCCCCGCATGGGTGCTGGCGCCCATCGTTGCCTATCACCGTGGTGACAAGGTCAAGGCCAAGGCGCTGACCACGGCCGCCAAGGGCAAGAGAAAGGGACCGGTCTACACCGGGATTCGCCTCTTCGAAACGAGCCGCCGCAGGTCGCCGCCAGCCTACGTGGACCGTGTCATGCCGGGTTCACCTGCTGCCAGAGCTGGCCTACGTTCCGACGACATGATCGTGCGCATAGATGACTATCCCATCCAGAGCTGCACGGACTTTCGACGGGCCCTCAAGCAGTACGGCCCCGGCGAGAAGCTGGATGTTACGGTCAAGCGGGGCAGCAAGGTCCTCAAGGTAAGCCTGACCCTGGAGGCAAAGAAATGATGACTCGAAGTCGGACACTCTTCTCTTGCTCGAGCCTCTGCTGCGCTGTGCTGATAGGTGCTGTTCTTCACGCCCAGGGTGACACGCAGGCAAAGGACGCGTCCTGGCAAGGGACACGTCCTGAGCTGGCACTCTTGAGCGACCTGATCGACCAGGCAGTCAGCAAGGTCGAACAAAGCGTGGTCATGGTCGAGCCCTTCGGCGGCTATGAGTACGATGCGGCCAAAGAAGGCAAGAAGAAGAAGCCCAGGAAGAAGAGAAAGAAGCTCGGACCCATTCGGCCGAGTCAGTTCCTCAAAGGGCGCGGGGCCAGCACAGGCCTCGTGATCGCCAGTGACGGTTGGATCCTGACGACGCGTTTCGTGACGAGGGTCAACCCAACCTCCATCATCGTGACGCTCGGCGATGGCCGCAAGCTCACGGCCAAACGCATGGGGGAGGACCGCAGTCGTGGCATTGCTCTGCTGAAGGTCGAGGCTACCGACCTCCCCGTGCCCGTGTTCGTCTCGCAGGACGGTTTGCAGGTCGGAGACTGGGCCTTCGCTCTGGGGCGCACCTTCGGCCCCAAGAAGCCCACCGTGCATGCCGGCATCGTGTCCGCGCTGCGCCGCATCGACGGTCGCGCCGTGCAGACCGATGCCTACACCTCACCGGTCAACTATGGCGGTCCGCTGATCGACATCCGTGGTCGCGTCATGGGCATCGTCTGCCCTCTCTCGCCCAAGGGCGATACGGCGGGCACCGAGTGGTACGACTCTGGCATTGGCTTTGCCGCCAATCTCGACTCGATGGACGACGTCCTGGCCGGAATGAAGGCGGGGAAAATCTACAAGAAGGCCATGCTCGGCGTGCAGGTGGACCCGAGCTTCCTCGGCCCCGGCGCCCGTCTTGTGCGTGCGTCCAAGCGCAAGACCGCTGCAGGTCACGCAGGCCTCGGCAAGGGCGATGTCCTGCTCTCCATCGACGGCAAGGACATCCGCAACGCCTCCCACCTCCAGTGGCTCATCGGCGGCCACTACGGGGATGACTTCGTCCTCCTCAAATACAAGCGCAAGAAGACCGGCAAGATCATCGAGGTCTTCGTGCAGCTCGACTCCCGCCCCTGATCTGTCATGAAGGGGAAGCCCCCTTTCATGACGGTGGGACGTAGGGCACGATCGACCGGCCAGTCAAGTTCTTCGGAGGCGATGAGAATGTACATCACGAGTCCACTGTTTCGTGCCACCGCAGCAGTGGCATCGGTCCTCCTGCTCGGCCCGACCGGACTGAGCGCCCAGGAGTCGAGTCGGTCCCATCCCTCCGGGGAGCCGGACATCCTGCAAGGTGTGCATCGCCTGCACTTCCCGGGACTGCCTGGGGATCTCCTGGCTCTGGACGACAATGTGCGTGTCCTTGTCGCAGGAGAGACGCGTAGTGGGACGCGCTCGCCGGTCGCGTTGGCGCGGGAGTGGAGGAAGGGGCGTGCACTGCTCTTCAGCCACGCGCTCTTCACCAAGAAGAGCCGAGAGCAGTTCGATGGGGAGCGCTTCCTGCGCAATTGCCTGCTCTGGGTCGGGAGGTCGGCGAAGCCATCCGTAGCCCTCTCGGCTCGCGATCGGGAACTGGTCGGGCACATGGCTGCGCTCGGCTGCCAGGTCGTTCCTCTCAAGCGTGGACGACTACCCAAGCAAGGCGAGGCCAGGGTCTGGATCCTGAACATGTCGGCCTTCGATAGTGGAGAGTCGGCGCGAGCGGCCATTCGCAAGCATGTGGCGGCTGGAGGCGGGGTGATTGCCTACGGCCCTGGCTGGGGTTGGAAGCAGACGCATCGCGGCAAGAGCCTGGGAAAGGACAATGGCGTCAACCTCGTGCTGGGCGAGATGGGAATGATGCTGGGGCAGGGCATGGTGCGTCTCGAGAGTACCAAGGCGAAGAAGCGGAAACGGGGCCGGAAGAAACGTGCCGCCTCGCCGACGCAGGCACTGGCGCCAGGGTTCCCAGTGCGCCAGCTGGTCAGCGCCGCCTTCCAGTTGCCCGGTGCCCTGGAAACGCTGGAGGATGCGAAGTCCCCTGCCGCGGACCGCAAGCAGGCAGCTGCGACGCTCGTGACCATCTTGAGCGCCTTGTCACTGGATCACGAGCGATTGCGTCCCCTCCGTTCCCGCCTCAAGGCGCTCGAGGGAGGCAGACGTCGACCCCATGCCTTGCGCGTAGCGAAGACGCTGGAGCTCAAGGGTGACCTGCTACGCTCGACAAAGGGTCTCAGTGCAGGCGAGAGTCTGGGCCTGCCTGTGCCTGATTTCCCGGGGCCTTGCGCGGCGCCGGACGAACCGCGAGTCCATGAGGTCACCGTCGGTATGGGCCAGGGCGGTTGGGCCTCGACGGGTCTCTATGTTCCGCCGGGACGTATCGTGGTGGTGGAGTGGGTCGGGGCCTCGGTGCCGCGCGGAGACATCAGCTCGAAGTCTGGCAAGGCCAGAGCCGGGGATGCGGCGTTTCTTCAGATCGGCTGTCACAAGGACCGCTTGTGGCACAAGGACAAGTGGAAGCGCGACCCTCAGATCACGCGAAGCTTCGAGCTCGGCGTCCGCACGCGCATCTGGAGTCGACATGGTGGCTTGCTCTACCTCGTGTCCAAGCGCCCCGTGGAGAAGCGGCTGCTCCGCATCACCGGTTGTGTCGAAGCACCGCGCTACGTGCTCGGCAAGGACAGTGCCGAGAGCTGGAAACGCTCGCGCGCACTCGCCGCCCCCTGGGGCGAGCTCGAAGGCAAGCGCATCATCTTCTCGCTCCCGACCTCCGTGCTCGCGACCGTAGAGGATCCTGCGCCCATCCTGGAGTTCTGGGACTCGGTCGTCGACTCCTATGAGCAGCTCGATCCGCAGCCGGCACGTCCACGCAAGCAGCGTGTCGTCAGTGACCGGCAGATCTCGGCAGGATACATGCACGCGGGCTACCCGATCATGACCTGGATGGATGCGCCGCCCAAGATCGTCGATCTGGGCTGGGTCCATGACCGAAAGGGCGGAGGTCCCTGGGGACTCTTCCACGAGATTGGCCACAACTATCAGCAGCGCGCCTGGACCTTCGGTGGGACCGGTGAAGTCACCAACAACGTCTTCGTGCTCTACGGATATGAACAACTCTTGGGTCGAAAGAGTCTCGATACGGCGATGCGCCGCAAGATGCCCCAGCGCGCCAAGGCACACCTGGCCGCCGAAGCCCCCTTCGACAGGTGGAAGTCCTCTCCCTTCCTCGCACTCGAGATGTATCGTCAGCTCTCGGTCGAGTTCGGCTGGTCCGCCTTCCAGAAGTGTTTCCAGAGCTACCGCGATCAGCCCCTCCCGCGCCGGGCCAGTGACCAGCGCAAGCGCGACGAGTGGATGCTCCGCTTCTCCCGTGCCACGCAGCGCGACCTCGGACCCTTCTTCGAACGTTGGGGGATCCCGGTCAGCGCCTCTGCCCGCAAACAGCTCGCGACTCTCGATCCATGGTCCGGTGCCAAGTAGGATGGGCCACGTCGGGGGTGTCGCCCCCGGATCTTCGGCGGACGACCACAGGCACTCTTCGAAAGGCGCCATGCTCTCGATCTTCATTCCTCGTGGATCCTCTCCTCGTCTGTCCGCGATGAGGCGCATGGCGTTCTGTGCTTTCGGCTTCTTGGCTTCCCAAGCTGTGCTGGCAGCCCAGATGCCGAGCCAGTATCAGCTGGACCAGGACTGGCTGATCGCCCAGCCAGTTTCAAGGCGCGCATTCTGACGGATGAGGCAAAGCACGAGGTCGTGCTGGACAACGGTTTGATCCGGCGTGTCTTCCGGCTGTCGCCGAACGCGGCCACGGTCGGATTCGACAACCTCATGACCGGGGAGACGATCCTGCGTGCCCTGCAGCCGGAGGCGCGAGTCACGATCGATGGCGTGGACTATCCGGTGGGGGGGCTGACCGGTCCGCCCAACCGCGCCTTCTTGACCATGCAGTGGATCGACGAGGCGACCGTACTGCCACGGTCATTGAAGTATGTGGGAATGGTGACCCGGACACCCCAGGAACGCCTGGTCTGGAAGCGCGTGCGCCATCATGCACCGGGAGTGCGGTGGCCTCCCAAAGGCGTCTCTCTCCGTATGGACTATGAGCTGCCAGGGGGTGAACGGCGCAAGATTCGCGTCTCGGTCCACTACGAGCTCTACGACGGCATCCCCCTCATGTCCAAATGGCTCACGGTCCACAATGGTTCTGAACAGCCCATCAACGTGGATCGGTTTCGCGCGAAGGAACTCTCGGTCGTGGAGTACGACAAGTCGATCACGCGCGGTCCGGCACCCTGGGTTCGATCATTGAGGAGACCAGAGTTCGTCGCCGCAGCCCTGGCGGTGGTTTTCGTGGCGGGCGAGGGCGAAGAGGTAGTCGGAGAGACGGTTGAGGTAGACGAGGAGGATGTCGGGGATGTCCTCCTGGCGCATCAAGGAGATCACCTCGCGCTCGGCGCGCCGACAGACGGTGCGTGCGATATGGAGCTGCGAGGCGGGAATGCTCCCACCGGGAAGGATGAAGCTCTGGAGATCGGGGAGGCAGCCCATGATCTCGTCGATCCGATTCTCCAGGAAGGAGATCGAGGAGGCGAGAAGGCTCAGGCTCTTCTGCCCGCCGGGCGTGGCGAGGTCCGCACCCAGCTCAAAGAGCTCCTCCTGGATGCGGCGGATCTCGGTGAAGAGGAGGGGGTCGGCCTGATCGGCGCGATAGAGACCCAGGATGGAGTTGAGCTCGTCCACGGTGCCGTAGGCCTCCACGCGGGGATCGTCCTTGGGAACGCGAGAACCGTTGAAGAGGCCGGTCTCGCCCTTGTCGCCCGTTTTGGTGTAGATACGCATGATGTTTCCTCCGGGATGTGGGGCGGAACAGTCTTGCCATCCTCGCGATGTGAGGGGCAGCCCTTCTGTTACTATAGGCCCTTCGACCCTCCTGGAGCCCTGCGATGAAGATCTCTTACCTATTTGCTCTCCCCCTGCTGGCCAGTCCTCTCCTCGGTCAGCTGGCGAACCAGCCCCGCTACGAAGAGCTGTCTCCCCAGAAGGCGCAGCTCACCTACGACATCCAGGGGGCCCGCGCCTCCAGTGGGGTCCTGATCCTGACCTCGACCCAACGCAGCCTGATTCCGCTCGGCCTGCTGGACCCCAAGGACTCGCGCACGGTCCGCGTGGGACTTGAGATCCCCGCGCTGAACCTCCTGGGCTTCGCCGACAAGGCCGGACGCTACAAGGTCGTCCTCCCTGTTCCCAACCAGACGCGCTTCTACGGGCTGGGGCTCTTGACGCAGGTCCTGACCTTCCCCGGGAAAGGCACCTTCTTCGACCGCGTCTCCGACGTCGCTGTCGTCGTGATCGACAAAACCAAGGTGTGGAACGCGCGCAAGAGCTTCTCTCTGCAGTCGCGCGCCTTCACGACGACCTTGCCGCTCGGCGACGGCCGGCACCTCATCGTGGGCGGCGGTTCGGGGTCGGTGCTGGGCCAGGTCGGCCACAAGACGACGGAGATCTTCGACGAGGCCTTCGGCTCCTTCGCCAAGGGGCCGAGCATGTCCATCGAACGCGCTGTGCACACGCAGAGCGCGTTGCAGGATGGGCGCTTTCTGCTCGCGGGTGGCGTAGACGTCAAGAACGACCCACAGAAGAGCAGCGAATACTACGACCCCAAGAAGAAGGCCTTCGTCAAGGGGCCGACGATGGCTGCGGCCCGGATGGGACATGCAGCGATCACGCTTGCGGATGGGCGTGTCCTGGTCACGGGCGGGCTCAGCAAGATCGTGACCAACGACGTACTGGGAACCGTGGGATCGACCCTCTCTAGCACCGAGATCTGGAACCCCAAGACCGGGCTTTGGACCAAGGGCCCCAACCTGACTCGTCCCCGGGTAGGCCATGGCATGAACCTGCTCCCCGACGGGCGCGTGCTGATCTCGGGAGGACTCACCTACACGAACATCATCATCATCAAAGTGCCGGCCTTCACCAACACCTGCGAGATCTACAATCCCAAGACCAACAGGATCAGCAAGACCACGTCCATGGCCACGGCGAGGAGCCTCTTCACCGCCGAAACGCTCGCGGACGGTCGCATCCTGGTGGCCGGAGGCGTGGGGGGAAGCATCACCAAGAAGGGCACACCCCTGTCCCAGGCCGAGATTTTCGATGCCAAAACCGGGAAATGGACCCAGGTAGGCCTTCTCTCCACCGCCCGGGGGCTGGCCGCATCGGCCCGGCTCAGGGATGGTCGAGTCGTGCTCTTGGGAGGGGCTGCGGGCACTCTGGACAAGCCCGTGCCCGTGGCAGCCTGTGAGGCCTTCAACCCCAAGACCGGCCAATGGCAGGCTCTAGCCAAGCTCCCAAGTGGGCGTGTGGCAGGGACTTTGGTCCATCAGAGAGCCGGAGGGCTGGCGCTCATCGGTGGTGGAGCGGGGACTTCTTCCCAATCCGTGAGGACCTGGGTCTTTTTGATTCCCTGACTCCGACCTCGAGGCGTTGCCTTTGGGGGCGTCCTGTACTATCCATGGAACCGGGACCTGCGACCCGAAGATCGCAGGCTGTCCTCCCACCCTGGTCCATGCCGCCTTCCTCGAGCAGGTGGACCTCGGGTCGAGAGGGTAGGCTACTAGGGGCTCCCTGCCCCTCTTCCCTCCCCATTGAGTGATCCCGATGAGCAAGACTCCGATTCGCCTGGCCTTGACCGCTGTCTCCCTCGGCCTCTTCGTGGCTGCGATGCCCGCTCAGGGGGTCAAGCAGTTCTTCGTTCCGAAGATCAACCAGACCAAGTTCGGCAACAACCAGTTCCAGGACGTTCCCTTCGGCCGTGGCTCGATCCGCTACCAGCAGGTCTTCCGGGCCTCCGACATCAAGAAGAGCGTGGCTCCGGTGCGCATCCGCGGCGTCTCTTTTCGTGGCTCGTCCTCAGGGGCCAATCAGAAGGGTTACAACCTGGATCTCGAGGTGGTCATGGCCCATCACACCGGGGTCGTGTTCAACGACTTCAAGAAGAACCTCAGCAAGGACACCAAGACCGTCTACAAGAGGCGGACGAGTGCCAAGAACTGGTTCAAGCTGGCCACGAACTCTGCGACCTTCCACATCCAGATTCCCTTCGATTCGGGGGTCGAGTTCACCTGGGATGGCGTCAGTGACATCGTCCTGGACATTCGCATCCACGGAAACACGAACAGCAACAAGAACTTCGTCTACTGGTTGGACAGCGCCACGAATGCGCTGCCCTTCCAGCGGATCTTTGCCACACAGCCCAACGCCACCAAGGCCACGATGAACCAGAACTTCAACGGGCTGATCGCACGCTTCGACTACGTCGAAGGTGCTACAGTTCCCTTCGGCACCGGCTGCAAGGGGCTTGGCGGATTCGTACCCCACACCCAGGCCAATATTCTTCCCTTGGTCGGTAGCCCCAACCTCAACATCGAGGTCGTTTCGGCACCTCCAAGCCAACCCGCCATCCTGCTCTGGGGCGGGAGCCGCACCAAGTGGGGCAACGTGATTCCCCTCCCCTACGATCTCCGCCTGGCCGGCATCCCTGGATGCTCGCTGCTCGTAGATCCTCTCTTCATCTGGGGCTCCGCGACCAACGGTGGTGCACCTGGGGCTGGAAAGGCCAGTCTGCCCTTCACCATCCCTGCAGCGGGATTCCTGCGAGGGACGCAGCTCTTCTTCCAGTGGGCGATCCTGGACAAGAGCCAAAAGCGCCTCATCCCCCTGACCTTCTCGGACGGCATGGTCATGGTGATCGGGTAGCCGCCGTCTTGATCGGCGAGGCGTCGCGTCAGCTGCGGGTCTGCATCTCCATGCCTGGCGCGTAGCCGAAGGCTTCGGCCAGCACCTCGAGGACGTGGCGCACCTCTACGTCCATGCCGCGATCCCGAAAGCCCTTGTCCCATTGGAGATGGCAGCCGGGATTGGCCGTGATCAGCAGGCTCGCCCCCGTAGCCGCGAACTCATCCAGCTTGCGGTCCAAGGCCTCCTTGGAGAACTCGGGCTGGAGGAGGTTGTAGATGCCTGCACTGCCACAACAGGCCTCCGGATGTGCCATCTCCACGAGATCCAGGCCCTCGATGGCCTGCAGAAGCCTGCGCGGTTGATCGCGGATACCCTGCCCGTGGCAGAGGTGGCATGGATCGTCGTAGCTGGCCTTGGCGTTCACGGCGTGCTTTGGCTGCCCCAAGCCGAGTTCGTCCAGGAACTCGGTGGCGTCCTTCACCTGGCTGGAGAAGGTCTTCGCTTCAGGGAGATGGTGGTGTGCCTCCTTCATGGCCGACCCGCAGCCCGCCGAGTCGATCAGGATGGCGTCCAGGTCTCCTGAAAAAGCTCTGGCGTTCTTGGCGGTCTGCGCCCGGAACTCGGGCAGGAAGCCCTCGTGGAGCTGCAGGGCTCCGCAGCAGGCCTGATCCGCAGGCACGTGCACGCGGCAGCCATGAAGCCTGAGGAGGAAGAGCAGGGCGCGGTTTACACGGCCGAAGACCGTCTCCATCATGCATCCCGTGAAAAGCCCTACCTCTCTGACTTGCGTGCCGAAGGCTTCGTAGATGCCAGGCGGGATGGCCCTGCGCTCGACCCGGCCCGGGAGTGGGGGCAGGAGGCGGATCCCGTCCTTCATGCCGCGCGGCAGCGGCAGCCAGGTGGCCAGGCGCAGCGCCCCGGTCCGCTGAGCCAGCGCCATGGCGCTCATCATGGCGCGGTGCGGGCCCCGCTTGGCCAGGAACGTGGCGAGGCTCCAGCGCAAGAGGCGTGAACTCTGCCCCGCCCGCACCTGTTGGTCCCGCGCGGACTCGATCAGAGCTCCATACTGGACACCCGAAGGGCAGGCGGTCTCGCAAGCGCGGCATGCCAGACAACTGTCCAAGGCCTCGGCGACGCCCTCCTCTTCGAGCGAGAGTCGCTCTTCGGCCAAGGCGCGGAGGATGAGGATGCGCCCCCTCGGCGAACGGGACTCGAGGGCGCTGCTCTCATAGGTCGGGCAGTGTGGAAGGCAGAGCCCGCAGTGGACACAGTCGAGGCTCTGCTCGTAGCTGACCTCGAAGCCTTCGCGCAGTGGGATCTTCATGATACGCCCTCGCCACCGCAGGACGTGTCGTAGGAGAGTCGACCCGGAGACAGGAGCGGAGACAGACCTTGCTTGAGGCGGCGCGCCAGCTTCCGTGCTTCGGTCTTCATGCGGGTGCCCGAGAAACCGTCAGGATCGAGGCCAGTGCCCCGCGCCTGCGAGGCGGTATCCACGACGAGACTGAAGCTGCCTTGGAGATGCAGCGTGCCCTGGCATCCCTCTGGCAGGGACTGGATCCAGGCCGGGCTCTGGGAGGGGAGGATCTGTCCGCGATGCGTTGGGATGGAGGTAGAGGCATGCGGCGACATCCGATCCCAGAACGCAGGATCGCTTCGATCCTCGGGGAGGCTCGCGGGACAGGTCCAGGCGGACACGCGCCGAGGCTTGCCCGAGAGTGCCAACTCCACGATTGCCGAGCCGTCGCCCTGGATGTGCAGGTCCAGGGAGCGTGCTTCGATCCACGCGGGACGGAGCGAACGCCAGAGTGCAAGCGCATCGGCGAGCGGCATGGGGTGTGAAGCCATCAGGCGCGTCATGGGTGGACGACGGATGAGTCGGAGCTCGAGTTCGAGCCCTGTGAACCAGGCGCCTCCTCCGCCAACGAAGAGTTTCATGAGGTCGTAGCCTGCGACGTTCTTGACGACACGCCCGCCAGCCTGGAACTTCCGCCCGCGCGCATCGAGACCCGAGAGGCCCAGCAGTTGGGAGCGCAGCGACCCACGGTCGAAGCCACGGGGACTGGCAGGGGCCTCGGAGAAGATCCCTCCCAGACTGCGCGTGTCGGATGCGAGGAAGGGACCGGCTTCGAGCGCAAGATCCTGTTCGCGGAGGTTCGCCTCGAGATCGGAGAGGCGCAGCCCGCACTGCACACGACAGGTCATGTCCTCCGCGTCCATCCGCTCGATGCGATCCATCGCCCTGAGCGAGAGGCGTGCCTGGATGTCCCCATCGGGCGCGGCATGCTCGCGTCGTGTGCCCATACCCTCGACGCTGTAGCGCGCGTTCTGTGTGGCGAGTTCGCGCACCTGCTCCACGAACTGATCCCGCGTCTGTGGAACGATGATCGGGATAGAATCACTCACGGTGGGCCCTCCAGCAGACCCGGCTTGGAGGCACTGGCCCCCTCGCCGCAGCTGCCTCCCGTCGGAAGGAGCTTGCCCGGATTGCAGAGATGCTTTGGGTCGAAGAGGTCCTTGACGTCCGAGAAGAGCGCGAGGGTCTCCTCTGAGAACATCGTGCGCATGCCATCCAGCTTCTCGAGACCTACGCCGTGTTCCCCCGAGATGCTGCCTCCCAGTTCCACACAGTAGTCGAGGATCTCCATGCCGGCCTGTACTGCACGACTCTTCTGGTGGGGATCACGTCCGTCGAAGGCGAGGTTGGGGTGGAGGTTCCCATCACCCGCGTGGAAGACGTTGGCCAGGGTGACCTCGTGGTGTTTGCAGATCTGTCCGATACCTTCCAGTGCTTCTTCGAGCCGTGAGCGGGGCACGACACCGTCGAGAACGAAGATGTCGGGAGCCACGCGACCCATCGCACCGAATGCGCCTTTGCGCCCTTTCCACAGGCGGAGTCGTTGCACGGGGTCGCGCGTGGACTCGAGCGAGAGAGGTTGCTCCGAGAGCAGCATCTCCTCGATAGACGTCTCCTCGAAGGGCAGGCTGTCGGCCGTTCCTTCCCATTCGACGAGTAGGACGGCCTCGGCCTCCAAGGGGTAGCCGGCTGCATAGCTGCTGGCTTCGACAGCCTGGATGGTCAGATGGTCGAGGACCTCCAGGGCCGAGGGAGTCAAGCCCGAGCGGACGATCTTGGCCACGCAGCGACAGGCGGCTCCCATGCTCGTGAAGCTGGCCAACCAGGTCCGGATCGCTTCGGGGGAGGGCGTCAAGCGCAGGAGGATCTCGGTCACGATGCCGAACGTGCCTTCATGCCCCGTGATCAGGCCGGTGAAATCGGGTCCGTTTCCACGCTCGAGTTCGACGACCTCACCTGCGGCCGTGACGAGCGTCAGACCCAAGACGTGATCCGTCATCATTCCATAGCGAAAGCAATGCGGTCCACCGGCGTTCTCGGAGAGGTTGCCACCCAGGGTGCTGGCCGCCTGGCTGGAGGGGTCGGGGGCGAAGTGGAGTCCATGGGGGGCGGCAGCTTCGGAGAGTCGCAGGTTCAGGAGACCGGGTTGGACGCGAGCCTGGCGATCCTCGGGATCGAGCGTCAGCAAGGATCTCATCCCCGCCAGCACGACCATGAGGTAGCCTTCCTCCGCGGCTGTGGCACCGCCTGAGAGGCCGGTGCCCGAGCCGCGGGCCAGGAAGGGAGCTCCGAGGTCTTGGCAGACCCGGACGATGCGAGCGACTTCTTCGGTGGTATGGGGGAAAACCACCGCCATGGGTGTCCGCTTCTGGACAGGAAAGGCGTCATTCTCGTACGTGAGGAGCGTCGGCTTGTCCGTCAGGACCCGATGTGAAGGAAGGAACCGGCGCAGCTTGTCGAGGAGCTCCATGGAATGGTACCAATGGGGGGAGCGTTGCGAAGAGGAGATCAGAGCCTGCCAGATCCAGGCACTTGTGCAAGAGTGCGGGCGGGACTTCAGCTCCGAGTTCCAGAGTTTCGAAAGGTGGGATGGAATCCCGTGTGGAGCC
>JAJRTL010000488.1 GCA_024278315.1 Planctomycetota bacterium
CCTCCATCTGGGGCGCCCGGAGCCACGCAAGAACCTGCCCTTCCTGATCCGCGTCCACCAGCGCGCCCTTGCCGCGGATCCCGACATTCCCACCTTGGTCCTGGCTGGCCCGGGTCTGGCGCGGGACAGGCTCCCCCCCACTCTGCTTCAGGCCCTCGCCGAGGGGGACAGGCGCATCCATCTGCTGGACGATCCGGCTGATGCCGACCTTCCCTCCCTCCTGGCTGGAGCCACAGCCCTCCTCTTCCCGAGCCAGCTGGAAGGATTTGGCATGCCTGCCCTCGAAGCACTCGCCGCAGGGATTCCCATGCTGGTTCCGCGAGGGAGCGCCCAGGCCGACGTCGCAGGCTCTGCGGGCCTGGATCTACCCTTGGATCAACCCGAGGCCTGGGTGCGCGCCATGACCGCGCTCCACCAATCGCCCGCTCTGCATGCCCGCCTCAGCGAAGAGGCCCGCCTGCGCTCGCGGCACTTCTCCCCCGAGGGCGCCGCCCGTGCCCTACTCGACGCCTGGCTCGAAACCTGTGCGTGACTGCTGGCGCTCGTATGCCTTCTTGGCCATGTCCTGGAGGAAGACGGCATAGCTCAGCAGCGCCAGACCGATCGCTCCCACGATGTAACCAGGGATGGCGAGGTCATCGACACCGTTCGTCGCACCGTCGGCGATCACGAAGCCTATGCCCAACATCAGGCAGATGAGACCGGGCAACACGTAGCGACCGATCCTGGGCTGGTCACTCTCGGCAGCCCTTCGCGCCTTCTCGTAGGTCAGATCCTGATGCTTCTCGATGAGCTTCTGCTGAGCATCGCCGGGCTTCTCGCCCTGTAGGACCCTCAAGTTGGCAATACGTTCGATGACGTTCGGGTCATCGAAGTTCTCGGCCAACTTGATCTTGAGCTCCACCTCGAGCTTCATGCGTTTCGTTTCGCGTTCGTGCTCCAAGGCCTTCACGATGATCATATAGAGGATGCCAAGCGCTCCGAGGACGATGGCAACGACTTCGCCCTGGAGATTGGCGGCAGCAAGGAGTGGATTCATGGATACCTCTGGTCTCAGTGGGCTGATCGGTCAGGAACTCGTATGCCCTCTTGCAGGCCTTGAGATCTCGTGGAGCTCTCTTCTTTTCGTTCTTGTGAATAGACATGCCATCCCAGGAGGATCCAGCCCAGGAAGACCAAGAAGAACCCTGCAGCCAAGAGACCATCGTGCTCATCACCGTAGGTGAAGACGGAACCGACCAGCGCGCCCACTCCAAAGAAGAAGGAGGTCATGCCCGTGACGAACCGCCAACCACCCTCGCTCCGCGCGGCCTTCTGCAGCGGCTCCTCATGGATCTTGTCCCAGGCTTCCTTGTGGAGCTGCAGGCCCTCGGGGCTGAGATCCAGATCCTGCTCCAGGATGTCACGCAGCAGGACGGGGTCCTGGACCTTCTCCAGGAGACGCATCTTGAGGTCGGCCTTGACCCGAGCCAGCTGGGCGTCGCGATAGGCTTCGACGAACAGCTTGATGATCTTGTAGGCAACGATGCCGAGGATCAGGGCTGTCAGAAAACTGATGCGCACAAGGGGCTCTCCAGGTTCGAGGTGAAGGGGCTCGCTACGGAACAAGCACTGTGGGATTTCCAGATGGTCCGCCCGAGAGGCTGGAAATCCACTTTCGATCAGCGGACTGCATGATACGCGAGCAGGAAGAGGCCCGCACCCACCGCCAGGACGAGGGCGAGAAGCAGAATCCGGATCAGACCCGAGCGCTGGGCGATATCCTCGCCAAGGAAGCCCCCACGGTCCTCGATGCGGTGGTACTGCAGTCCGCCCCCCCGGCCCCGGGGCCCCTTGGCGGCCTTGGCGGCCTTGGCGGCCTTGGCGACCGGGGCGACCGGGGCCGCTGGGGCTGACGGGGCAACCATGTCAGGTGCGGGACGCGCCTGGATGCGCACGCGGATGCTGGTCGTGCCGATCTCAAACTGATCTCCGTCCTCGAGACGGGCCTCGCGGATCCGCTCTCCGTGGAGCTTGGTCCCATTGCTGGATCCGAGATCCTCCAAGTAGACCCCATCGGGCCCCAACTTGACCTTGGCGTGCTTCCGCGAAGAGAGCTTGTCATCCAGGACCAGATCACATTCGGTGAGTCGCCCCAGAAAGGCCTCCTCCGCGACCAGGACCTCCTCACCGACCTTGGCGCCGGTCAGGATGATCAATCGGACCTCCACTGGCTGATTTGACATGGAGAACAGACTATCCTTTGGCCGCCCGCGATTCCTTAAGGACCCCAGTCCCGGATGCAAAGTCCACCGATCCCAGCGCAGACTCCCACTCCCCTGCCTCCCGACCCCATACCTCCCGTGGTCACGCAGGGTCTGGGTCTGGTCTATCGCCGTGGGCTGATCCGGGTCCGGGAGGTCCAGGCGCTCCAAGACCTGGATCTCGAGATCGACTCCGGGGAGGTCCTGGGCATCGTCGGCCCCAATGGTTCGGGCAAGTCCAGCCTGTTCCGTTGCCTTCTGGGCCTGATCCCGGTCCACACGGGCCAGGTCCGCGTGCTCGGGGAATCCCCCGGCGCACGCCAGAGCCTGGCGCAGATCGGCCATCAGGCAGAAGAGCGGCTTCCCCTGGGGCGCTTCACGGCGCGGGAGTTCCTGACCCTGGATGGGACGCTGCGCGGCTGGCCGACCCGGCGAGCCTCAGAGAGAGCCGATCAACTGCTGCAACGCGTCGGGCTCGCCGACGTAGCGGATCGCTATCACCAGGACTACTCCACGGGGATGGCACGTCGCCTCGCCTTGGCACACGCCCTCTATGCGGAACCCCGCCTGCTCCTCCTCGACGAACCCACTGCAGGCATGGACCCCTTCGGCGTAGAACTCGTGCTTCAGATCCTCACCGAGGAAACCCGGCGCGGTTGCACCTGCCTCGTAGCCACACACTCCCTGGAGGAGTTGGAGGGCTGCTTCGACCGGCTGCTGGTTCTCTACCAAGGACGCGCACTGGCCCTGGCACCACCTGCGGAGATCCTGGCGCAGAAGGGTCGTTTCGATCTGCTGGTGGAGGAACTGGACACCTACGCTCTCGATTCCCTCGAAGAGCGGATCGATCACTTCGGCGGCAGACTGGTCGAGAAGAAGCCCAGCCTGAAGAAACTCTCGACCTGGCTCCGAGAGAGACAGAGTGAAGGCGGGGACTCAGCGTGAACCCACTCTGGATGGCGTTTCGCACCACGCTGCGATCCCTGCTTCGACCCAGCCGATTCCTGGGGCTCTCGCTCACGACCCTTCTCCTGCTCTTGTTCCTGCTCCTGCCGGTCCCCGGCAACGAGGGCTCGCTCTTTGCGAGCCGCGTCGAGATCCTGCGCGTCTGCCTCCTGTTTCCTGGCATCCTCGTGGCCCTCGAACTCCGTCGCGCCTGGCCTGCCCTGGGTCCCGAGGACGAGGCCCAGGTCTGGCTCCACCTCACCGGCTGCGCCGCCTGGCCGTCGCGACTCGGCGCGGCGCTCGGCGCCCTGGCCTCCCTCGCCGCACTGCTGGCCTTCCAGGCCCTGGTCTTCGGTCTGGCCCTGACCTTCCTGCCCGACCGGCCCGACTTCTTCCGCGCGGCCTCTCTCACCCCCCGTTCCATCTCCTACCTCGTCCATCCGGGCGACCACGAGACCTTCGACCTCCCGGGAGCACTCTCCACTCGACGCAAGGCTCGGGCCCTCCTCCTCAAGCCGATCTGGTCGATGGGCCCGGAAAGCCCCATCGAGATCGAGATCTTCCTCGGCGACGCCAAGGGCCGCTGGAAAAGCCTGGGGCGCACGCGCTTCCGTGGGCCTGGCGAGGCCCAGCGCCTCTCCCTGGACGCGGATCTCGCTGAGGCTCGGCAGCTCCAACTGCGCCGCCTCTCCCCTGCTGGCACCCTGATCTCCTTCAACCTGGGTGAGGTTCTCCTCCTGGGCCCCCAGGTGGGGTGGGTCCTGACCGGGTTCCGGGCGGCGGCTCCCTACCTTCCCTGGGCCGTCCTCCTTCTCCTCGCGGGCCTGTCCCTGTGCGCACTCCTCTCCCCGGCACTCTGGGGCCTGGCTGTCCTCGCGCTCATCCCCCTCATCGGCCTGACACCCGGACTGGCCCTGGATCCCACCGGTCCCCACCTGGGCCAAGGTCTCTCCTCGCTCCCGCCCTCCCCTGGCTCTTTGGCCATCCTGGTGGCCCTCACCCTCTTGGCTTTTGGGCTTTTCGTTCCTCGACGGATTCGCCAGCCGGAGCTCGACGCATGAGCCCCCTCCTACGAGTGCTGTCGGGCCTGGCCCTCATCGGCTTGGGGATAGGCCTCCTGCCGAGGCCAGAAGGGCGCCTGCACCTACCTCCCAGCAGCCAGGATCTCCTGAGACTCAGCGGTCCGCTTCGGGTCCTGCCGGTACCCTTCGCCTGGCAGGCCTTCGGTCGAGCCAGCCGCCAGCAGGACGAAGCCCTGATCCTCAGCCGCGGCCGTTGGCTCCTGAGCCTCATGCCCGAGGCCGAGAGTCTCTATGCGGGCCTGGCCTGGCGATTGGCCTACCACATGGCCTCTGCCGAGGATCTTCCGATCGACCGGGCTCGCCGTATCCGAGAGGCCTTGGTCCTGCTCGAGGAGGGTATGCGCGAGCGTCCCGAGCTGCCTGATCTCCCGGCTCTGGCGGGCTACGTCCTCCAAAACCGGGCTGAAGCGCCCGGAATGGAGGCAGCCCTCACCCAGGTCCTCGGGGAAAGCCCCTACCTCAGAGCCAGCCGCTACCTGGACCGAGCCGCCAGCATGAGTCAGCTGGATGGCGGCAAGCAGTTCCTCCTGATGACCCTCAGCGTCCGACTCGTCGAACTCGGCGAGCGGGCCTTCGCGGCCCAGGTCCTGGAAACCCTGTCCTCCCAGAAAGGAAATCCTGCCATGTCCCGCTCGATGAGGGCCTTGGCAGTGGCTCTCCGGGCCAAGGGTCCCCTCCGCCTGTCCCGAGATCTCTGCCAGTGGGTCCTCGAGACGGAACCCTTCTCCCGGAAGCCTGGGCTCTGGCCTTGCCGACAAGATGGCCGATAGAGAGGATATCTGCTCTCGCGCAAAGGTCCTTTAGATCCAAAGCCCCAAACACAATCCGATCCAGGTGCTCTGGAGGCTCGTATTGCCTCTCCTGGCACTGCTGCTCCTGGCGGAGCCTGCTCTGGCTACGAGTGCCGCGAGCCTGGGCGACCTCCTCCAGGGTGTGGCCCAGGAGGCGCCGAAAGAGGGCTTCTTCGACGAGATGCTCCATCTCTTCCTCGCAGCGCCCTACATCTGGATCCCTGTCCTGATGATCGCAGCGGGACTCGGATTCCCGCTCCCCGAGGAGATCATCCTCGTCTTCACCGGCTATCTCGCCTACGCGAACCCGGACACCCACAACGTCTTCCTGCTCTTCGCCGTCTGCGTCGGATCCATCCTCATTGGAGATCTGGTCCCCTTCCTCCTGGGCAGCATCTTCGGGCCCAAGATCCTCAAAATCCGACTGGTCCGGACCTGGATGCACACCGAGCGTCTGGCGCGTCTCAATGCCTTCTTCGAAAAGCACGGCCGCCTGACGATCCTCCTGGCTCGCTTCATCACAGGCGTGAGGACCCCGGCCTTCTTCACGGCGGGAACCATGCGGATGAGCATCTTCCGCTTCCTCATCATGGACGGGATCGGTGCCGTAATCGGGTCCGCGCTCTTCATCTGGCTCGGGACGATCTCCGGCGGGCAGATCGATGCGGTGATCGACTGGATCCACAAGACCGAGCGGGGGCTGCTGATCTTCATCGTCCTGGCCTCGGTGGGACTGGGGATCTACCTCTGGTATCGACATCGTCGCCGCCAGAGCCTGCTGGGTGAGAAGGTCCGGGAGACCTTCATCCGGCCGAGCCAGGACATGGAGCCCGACCGACGGGACGTTCCTGTGATCTCCGAGAGGCCACCCATGGGTGAAGCCGAGCCCTCGGATCGCCTGGGCCAGGAGAGTCCACAGGACAGCCCAGAGGAAAGCCCACAGGAGGGCTGGATCCTGCCTGGAGAACGCAAGAACGGCGAGGGTTCTTGACCCTCTTTTCTTGTGCCTTCCGGGGCCTGTCGCTAGTCTCGTCGGCCCGAATTTCCACGCCCGCGACTCTCTGCGGGCGTCTTTCGTGGATGCACAGGCATCCGGGTCACCCCCCCTATCCGAAGCAGGAAGCAGGATAACCAATGGACATTTTTGCAGCCATCGTGACGCTCGCCCTGGCCGTCGGCGCACTCCTCTACGCCAAGGTCGCCTTCAACAAGATCATGGCCAAGGACGACGGCAACGACGCGATGAAGAAGATCGCCAGCCAGATCCAAGCTGGCGCCAAGGCCTTCCTCGTGACCGAGTACCGCATGCTCGCGGTCTTCGTCCTGTTCGTGTTCGTCATCATCGGACTCACCGGCAACGCAGAGGGTGACAATGGCCTCGGTTGGATGACCGCGATCGCCTTCTTGTTCGGAGCTTTCGCCTCGGCTGCAGCAGGCTGGTTCGGAATGCACACGGCCACGCGCGCCGCCGTCCGCACGACGCAAGCCGCACGCTCTTCGCTGGGTGAAGCTCTCGACATCAGCTTCGCCTCGGGAACGGTCATGGGCTTCCTGGTCGTTGGCCTGGGACTCATGGGCATCACTTCCTTCTACATGATCTATGGTGCGTCCAACCTGAGTTCCGTGCTCGGCTTCTCCTTTGGCGCCTCCTCGATCGCACTCTTCGCTCGCGTCGGTGGCGGTATCTTCACCAAGGCGGCCGACGTCGGCGCCGACCTCGTCGGCAAGGTCGAAGCGGGCATCCCCGAAGACGACCCCCGCAACCCGGCCGTCATCGCCGACAACGTTGGCGACAACGTCGGTGACGTGGCCGGCATGGGTGCCGACCTCTTCGAGTCCTTCGTGGGCTCCATCATCGCGACCATGCTCCTGGGCTACGCCCTGGCCGGCGACGCAGAGGGCAACCACAGAAGTGCCATGATCGGCTATCCGCTGATGCTCGCGAGCATTGGGCTGGTGGCCTCCTACCTCGGCATCTTCCGCGTCAAGACCGACGACGAGAGCAAGCTTCACAGCGCACTGTTATCGGGCCTGGTGACCGCCTCTGTCCTGGTCGTCATCGGCATGGCCATCCTGACGATCTTCTTTGACGTCAGCTACACCTACAAAGGTCTCTCCTACACTTCCTGGGGAATCTTCGGCGCAC
>JAJRTL010000061.1 GCA_024278315.1 Planctomycetota bacterium
GCGACGACGGAGGCGACGTTGAGGATGGCTCCCTTGCCGCGTTGGCGCATCCCGGGGATCAGCGCGTGCGTGAGTTGGGTCAGGGCCCGGATGTTGACATCGACGCAACGGAGCTGGGCCTCTGCGTCGAGTTCGGCGAACCCTCCATGCAGCCCGAACCCGGCGTTGTTGATGAGCGTGTCGATCCCCCGCTCCTCCCGAGCCAGTGTCTGGACGAAGCCGTCCAGCGCTTCCCTGTCACTGAGGTCCACCTTGTAGGTGTGCACGACCGGCGCTCCCGCGTCGCGTAGTTCTGCGGCGTTCTTGTCGAGCAGGTCTTCGCGCCGCGCCAGCAGGATGAGAGGGCGGCCCTGCGCCGCGAGGATGCGGGCCATCTCGAGACCCAGGCCCGAGCTGGCTCCGGTGATCAGTGTGTAGGCTTCGTTCATGGCAGGAAGGATATCCCGGATGATTCATGAGCTTGCAACGATCTCATGAATCATCCAGGCCGCGTCCTCGGACTCCGCGCCGCGATGCCCGAGCGCAGGACCTTCCCGGGTTTCGGTGGTCGGAGGTCGGAGCCTGTGGGAGACTGGGCGGGTTCAACGAGGAGGAAGCCCGATCAAGGAGGCACCGGTCGATCCCAGGGAGAAAGAGGCGCGCAGGGCATGGTTATGGCCCGGCGGAATGAGCCTGAGGCTACGCTTGCTCCTGGGACTCGGTCTGGCCGTCGTCCTCCCTCTGATCCTCTTCGGTGTCTTCGGTGTGCGGGAGCTGGGGCGAAGTAGTTCAGAAAACCTGATAGAAGAGCTTCTGCGCGGTCGCGCCCGGCAGACGGCCAAGGCCCTCGAGGGCATCTTCGAGAGGAGTCGGGACCAGGCGACCTTGGTGCATGCCAGTCTCTTCGACGAGGGGAGGATCCTGCCCAAGGATTTCGACAACTGGGCGCTCCGCGTCTCGGGCAGCACCTCGGGGCTCGGGCGCATGTTGATCCTCGATCCGACGGGGAAGGAACTGTTCCGCGGAGGGCCGGCCGGCCGCCTCGAGGGCGGGCAGGGTGGCTCTCGCCTGCCCGGGATCTGGGTCGAGTCGCTCCTGGCCGGTACGGGGGCGCGTTTTTTCCCTCCCTTGCTGGATCCGCTGGCGGAGCTCAAGCCTCTGGAAGAGACGCGCGATCCCGCAGGCTACGTGTTGCCGCTGGGACTGCCGCTCCGCGATGACGATCAGGTGGCTCGAGGCGCGCTGTTCTTCTTGTTGCCGATGAGCCGGCTGGAACAGGAGGTCGAGCGGGCCTGGCGTGAGCTGGAGGCCAGCAGCGGCCTCTTGGCCCGGGAGGTCTTCGTCCTGGATCGCGCGCGTGGTAGCGACGTCTTGCACAGTGACCGGGCGCGGATTGGCGCGGACGCGGGGGCGCACGGATCGCCCGGCTTCCACGAGAACCCGGATGGTGAGGTGATGGCCCACATGGATCTCTCGAGGCCCCCGGGGCTCTCCTGGGTCGTGGGGGTCGCGGGTTTGCGCAAGGAGTTCTTCTTCGCCAGTGTGGATCAGCTCCAGAGCTACCTCTGGGGACTGGTCCTCCTGGTGGTGGCGACGACGCTCGGCATGGGGGCCTGGCTCTCCTTCGCGTCCACGCGTTCGCTGCGCAAGCTGGAGGATGTGACCGAGCAACTGGGCCAGGGGCGGCTCGAGGCGCGGGCCGAGGTGGAGGGGCCACGCGAGGTGCGCAAGCTGGCGCAGGCCCTCAACGACATGGCCAGCCGCGTCGAGGTCGAGCGCGAGCGCGAGAAGCTCGTGGAGCGCGACCGCGCCTGGACGGCCATGGCGCGGCAGGTGGCGCATGAGATCAAGAACCCCCTGCAGCCCATGCGGCTGCACGGTGAGCTGTTGGAGCGCGCGGGCAGCGAGCAGGGCGAGGATCGAGTCAAGAACTCGGCCCAGGTCATCCTTCGTCAAGTCGATGCTCTCGCCAAGATCGTCCAGGGCTTCTCAAGCTTCGCCGAGGCGGGTGAACCGCCGCGCGATGAACGTCCCTATCCTCTCACCGAGGTCCTGACGCAGGTGGCCGAGCTCTATGGCCTGCGGACACGCCCCGCGGTGCAGATCCAGGACGAGAGCGGTGGCGTCCGGCTCGATGGCTCTGCCCTCCGATTGCAGCAGGTCCTGGTCAACCTCATCAACAACGCCCTCGAAGCCAGCTCGGACTCCGCCGAGCCCATTCTGGTGCATGCTTCGATGGTGTCCGATGGGGCCTGGCTCGAGATCCAGGTCCTGGACCGCGGCGAGGGGCTGCCCGTGGACCTGCTGGAGAGGAACTTCGAACCCTACGACTCGAGCAAGCCCGGTGGCAGCGGATTGGGCCTCGCCATCTGCATGCGAAACCTCGAAGCCATGGGGGGCAGGCTCGAGCTGACCCCGCGCGAAGGTGGTGGGACGGTGGCACGGGTCAGCCTGACCCCCTCGCATCCCTGAGAAGCGGAGGAGCCCCTGTCCCCGGCGGCCGGGATCGGGACAATGGGTGGCCGGAGGAGGACCCCTCCTCCTCCAAGCCGGAGGATTCATGAGATCGTTGCATCGCGATCATGAATCGTCCGGGCCAATGTCCCCAATGGTTGCCAGTCCATGAAGCGTCCCCAAAGCCTCCTTGCCTTTTCCCTCTCTGGCCTTGTTCTGCTCGGTTTGCTCTGGTGGTCCGGTGTCTTTTCCGGGTTGGCCGGGGATCAGGGAGTTTCGATCGATCCCGACGATGGTACTGCGGCGATCGAGGCCGGCGAGAGTCGCGATCCGAGAGCTGCGAGCGGGCCTGAGATGGGGCCGCCCGAGGTCAGCCGTCTCGCTCTCGCTCGTCAGGGTGCCAAGATCCACGGCCTCGTGCTCTCGGCCGAGACGGGCACCCCGGTCGCCGGTGTCGAGGTCCTGGCCTACGACCGTCTGCCCCAGTTCGCTGAGCTCGAGGTGCGCCTCCAGGATCTCCTCCGTCTGGGTTTCTGGAAGAAGAGCAAACGCTCAGGCCCCAAGGTCCTGGCCCGGACAACGACCGGCGCGGACGGTCGGTTCGAGCTGGAGGGCTTGAAGTCGGGGCGGGTCTTCCTCGATGCCCGCTCGGGTGCCTGGTACACGCGTACGCCCAAGGCCCTGCGGCTGGCCGGCAGCGAATGGAAGAAGCAGCAGGAGCTCCTGGTCAAACCCGGCGGCAGGGTGAAGGGGCAGGTCCTGTCCCCCGAGGGCAAGGGCATTGCTGGCGCGCGGATCGTGCTCCGACCCGACGTCAACTCCATCCTGACGCAGCTGACGAATCGCTCGCTGCGTTACTACGAAGTGAACGCCGACGAAGAAGGCGTCTTCGATATCGCCGGCGTGCCCGCCGGCAACGACTATCTCGTCTCCGCCATGGCGCCGGGCGTGGCCATGACCAGCCAGGGTGGGCTCGTCGTTCGACTGGGCCTGTCCACGAGCGTGCGTCTGCAGACGACGCGCGGCGCGACCGTGACCGGCGTCGTCCGCACTCCCGAGGGCAAGCCCGCCCCGGGTGCGTGGGTGGCCTACGCCTA
>JAJRTL010000489.1 GCA_024278315.1 Planctomycetota bacterium
CCTGGTTCCATCCGTGACGAATACGACCCGGCCCAGGAAGAGGTCGTTGGCCACGAAGTAGAGGCGATCCCTGAGCGCAAAGAAAGCTGAAGGTCTCGAGCCCGTTTGCTTGGGGAAGATGTCCTTCAGCAGCAGGGTCCCAGCGGAGGTCCCATCGCTGACCCAGAGCTCCTCGCCATGGGACTTGTCATTTGCCGAGAAGTAGAGTTTTCCCCTGAACGAGGTCATCCACGTAATCTGGGATGGGAATACGCCAGGGTAGATGTCCTTCAGGAACTTCGTCCCCTGGCTTGTCCCATCGGTAACCCAGAGTTCGTCCCAGCTGGTGGGAGTCCTCGCCAGGAAGAACCACTTGTTGCCGACACGCGTCATTTTCTTGGGCCCGGAAGACCCCTTCCCGGGCAGAAGGTCCTTCAACAGGCGGGTGCCCGCTGTGGTTCCATCGCTGATCCACAACTCCTTTCCAGTCTTGCCATCATCAGCCGAGAAGAAGCCGAAGCGCGAGCCAGAAGCCAGGGGAAGGACGGAAGAACCCAGGGCGGGAGCGGGGAAGACGTTGCGCACGAGCCGTGTCCCCTTGGCCGTACCATCGGAGAACCATGGCTCGACATGGTAGGCACTGGTCAGGGTCGAGAAGTACATCCCCGTCGATCCGGGCATGAGATCCCAACCGGAACTGCCCTTGGCTCCGGGCTCGATATCCTTGACGAGCCTGGTCCCGGCGGTTGTTCCGTCGGTGATCCAGAGTTCCCTTCCGACCTTGCCGTCATCTGCAAAGAACCAGGCTCGGTTGCCAAGCACGGTCGCACGAGATCCTGAACCGTATGATGTGCCGTTGATGTCTTTGATCAGTTGCGTGCCCGCACTGGTTCCATCCGTGATCCAGAGCTCGGGACCGTTCTTGGCCGTCGTCGCCTGAAAGATCACCTTCTTGCCCAACATGCGGAAGAAGTGAGGCGACGAAGAGGACGATCCAGGGTTGATGTCCTTGAGAAGTCTGGTGCCCGCACTGGTCCCATCACTCAGCCAGAGCTCCGCTCCGTTCTTGGCGTCCCTGACCTCGGCGAGGAACAGCTTGCCGGTGCTGATCCAGTTGTCCGCCGTGAAGGTATTGACTGCCATCGCCGTCACGAACCTGGTGCCCGAAGAAGTCCCATCCGTAACCCAGAGCCCTGACCTGGTCCCGACTGTGGCATGCATGTAGGTCTTGCCGTTGAGGCCGAAGATGGCGTAGATCCGCTCCCCCTTGTAGGGCACGCTCAGCTGGTAGACATGCTTCGTCCCCTTGGCCGTGCCATCGGACACCCAAAGCTCACGTGAGTTCGCCGCGCGCACGTCCAGCCACAACTTCCCGTTGGCAACCCAGAGCTTATCGATGATGATGCCCGATCCGATCTGGGCGACGAGCTTCGTCCCGGCCAGCGAGCCGTCTGTCCTGAAGAGCGTATCAGCAGAACCGCTACCTGCGACATAGGCGATCTGGTTGATGACCTTGATCTTGTCACGACTCGACGTTGAGCGGAGGAGCTTGAAAGTCCCCTTCTCGGTACCATCGGTGCTGACAATCGCGAAGCCACTGACCTTCCACTTGGTCTGGAAGATGAATCCCTTGGCGACGGCAAAACCCTTCTGGGCATTGATGCTGTAGTTCCCTCTCAAGATCTCGAGAATCTGCTTCGTACCAGCCTGGGTTCCGTCCGTCACATAGGGCGCTTCACCATTCTTGAAGTCGGTTCCGACGAAGAAGGTCTTGCCCTTCCAGGTACCGAGGAACTGGATGTGCGACCGCGGTTCCTTCCCGAGCGTCGTATTGATGTCCTTGAGGATCTGGATCTTCTGGGAAGTGGCGCTCGCAGCAACCGCGATCAAGGCGCAAGCGCAGCAGGCAGGCAGGGAGAACAGGTACTGGAGGAAACGCATGATGGATGGACCAGGCTGGCGTATGGCACGGGGGCAGGCGCCGATGTGGAGGGCCGATGTGGAGAAAGGGGTCATGGGCACATGGCGTGGGCATCGAACCGTGGCTGGGCACCGGCCCATGAGCCTGCTAGTATAGGCCGTGCGAAAGTCCCCTGCACCGGTAGACCTGTCTGGTTTTCCTCCCGATACGCCAATGATCCGCAATAGACTGCCCTGGGTGCTCACCCCCCTCCTCCTTTCCCCCCTGCTCATGGGGCAGAGCCCTCTCTTCACGTACGGAAAGGCCGGTGGCACCCGGTTTATCTCCGATGATGTGGCCTTCATCGGAGATGTCGACGCCGATGGCCGCGCCGATGTCATCCTCAGATCCATCGTCCGGGGCGGATATCAGATCCGATCCGGGAGGACGGGGGCCTTGATCCGACAATCCCTGTCAGGAAGTCTCCAAGCCGCATGCGGCCTGGGTGACGTGGATGGCGATCGCTACGGGGACTACCTGCTGACATTCCCCTCACAGAGCTTTGGTCAAGCTGCACTCTACTCGGGCAAGAGCGGTAAGGTCCTCTGGCAGATGCCCAAGACCAATACCGTCGCGAAGAGATTCGATTGCTCGGCAATCGCAGACATCGATGGAGACAAGATCCAAGACGTCCTGGTGACGACACGCGGATATCGAAACGGCGAAGTCCACCTCGTCTCGGGCAAGACAGGCAAGGCCATCCGCGCACATGGCAGCAACCCGGTCCTCTACGAGAACCATGGCTGGGCGATTGCTGCATTGGGAGATGCGGACGCTGATGGCGTGTCTGACTACATGGTAGCGGCTCCCCTCATCCGGACCGTGACGGTCTATTCGGGAAAGACAGGCAAGGTCATCCGCTGGCACATCGAGAAGAAGATCGACACCTTCGGAGCGATCCTCCGCGGCCTGGGCGACCTCGACAGGGATGGCGTGGACGACTACCTGATCAGCGCTCGAACGACGACCCTGATCTACTCGGGCAAGACGGGGCTCCTCATCCAGGATCTCAAGAGCACAATCATCGACTGCGCCAATGCAGGAGATCTGAACGGCGACGGAGTCGCCGACATCCTTGTCGGGCGCAGCCAGCCGTTCGGAGTCCAACTCCTCTCAGGCAAGACCCGCAAGGTCCTCTGGGAAGACACCCCCACCCCCCCCGTGGTCGGGGTCTGGGTGGGAGCACAGGTCGCAGGCGGTGTGGACATCAATGCAGATGGCACCAAGGACTTCCTCTACACCCTGGCGAGGACACGGACAGGGCCGATCCTGGCGCATCTCATGTCGGGCAAGTCCTTGGACTTCCATGCGGACATGAACGATCTCTCGACCAGGCAAGGCGGAAAGATCCGTTTTCAACTCGAAGCGGGCAAACCCATGGCGACCCGCCTCTACATCGTGCTCGGCACGGTCTCCGGTACAAGACCGGGCATCCCTCTCGGGAACAAGCTCACCTTGCCGCTACAAGCTGACGCCTGGTTCTGGGCAACGCTCTCGGGACCCAATGCAGCACCGCTCACGAACTCGCTCGGGTTTCTCGACCTCACAGGTAAGAGCCATGCCGACTTCAGCCTGCCCCCCCTCCGCTATCCATTCCTGAAGGGCCTGACCTTCCATCATGCCTACGTCCTCTTTTCGAAGGACATGCGAAGTCTCGTCCATGCCAGCCATCCGGTTCCCCTGAGGATCTTCTGATGCTGTATTCCCGATCCATCATGCCCTGCAAGGGTGGCCTGCTAGCTCTCATCGGCCTCCTGGGTCTGCTAGGGGGCGAGTCGCTCGCGCAGTCCCGCTACCTCCGATTGGATGGCCCCCCACGCGGGATCACCTATGGTTTCAATGCGGCACAGCTGGATGATCTCGACGGGGATGGCGTGCGCGACATCGTCGTGGGTAGCCACTGGGCCAATGGGATCCATGTCCATTCCGGCTCCGACGGGAGCGAGATCTTCAGCATGACGGGCGGGCCCAACCTGCGTACCTTTGGCTGGTCGGTGCTCTCGCCCGGAGATCTGGATGGCGACGGCCTGGGGGACATCGTCGTTTCCTCTCCCACGGCACCCTCGAACGGGATCCTGACGATGATCTCGACCAAGACTCGCAAGATCAGCCGTTTCGTCATGCGCGACCCTGGATCGCGACTCGGATGGAGCCTGGCGACGCTGCCGGACATCGACAAGGACGGCGTCCCCGAAATTGTGGCAGGCGCACCGAAGGAGCGCGTCAATGGCGGAAAACAAGTCGGCGCTGTACATGTCTTCTCGGGAAAGACCTTCAAAATCTTGCGCACGTACCGCGCCAGCGGATCTCGATCCTGGGATTTCGGCGCTACGGTTGCAGTCGGGGGAGACGTGGACGCCGATGGATTCCCCGATCTCCTGATCGGGGATGCCGGAGACAACAGCAGCAGGGGATCTTGTCATGTCATCTCGGGAAAGAGCGGCAAGCTGATACGCAAGATCCCGGGGCCTGCGTCCCGCGGCAGGTTCGGTGTTCTCGTTGCCTGGATCGGAGACCAGGACGGGGACAAGGTCTCCGACTTGCTCGTGGGTGCGGCACAAGCAACAACGGCGCAGGGAAAAGGGGCTGTCTACGTCATTTCGGGAAAGTCTGGCAAGACGATCTGGACCATCACCGGCAAACAACAGCTGGGCATGGCTCTCAGCTCGGCTGGGGACATCGACGGTGATGGCGTAGAGGACATCCTCCTGGGATCTCCCAACGAGCAGAAGCCAGGAAACAAACACACGGGGTTGGTCCTCCTCTACTCGGGCAAGACACGGAAGGTGATCTTCTCCGAGGAGTCAACGCCATCGCTGGGCTCCCTGGGATATGCGGTCGGGGGCAACTGGGATCTGGACAAGGACGGCAAATCGGAGTTCTGGGTAGGATCCCTCTCGGGAACCACCAGAGGTGGAGCGCTGCGCTTCTTCACCGCCAAGAAACTCTCACTCCAGGCAGACAAGAATCTGCTCTCCGTCAGCAAGGGTGGCACGCAGAGACTCGCGCTGGATGCCGGAGCCCAGAACGCACGCAAACTCTACGTGACACTCGGAAGCATCACCGGAACCAGGCCTGGCATCCGGATCGGCTCCCTGCTCCTCCCACTCAACCGCGACGTGTACCAGGACTTCACGCTGACAGCCCCCAACAACCTGCCACTCTTCAATAGCGTGAGCTTCCTCGACAACAAGGGAAGAGCCCAGACGCAGCTGATCATTCCTGCGGGCACTCCCTCCAAGTTCAAGGCACTCAAGTTCCACCACGCATTCCTCGTCTTGGACTTCCTGAAGGGGAAGGTCACTTGCGCGAGCAATGCAGTGCCAGCACGTCTCATCGATTGAGGCAGACCAGGCGCGCGGATCCAGTCAGCCCTGCTGGCGGATCCCCTTCCTGTCGGATGCGAGACGCTCGAGGAGGGCTCGCATGGCCTCGCCCCTCACCGTCTCGATCTCGATGAGATTCTTGCGCTCACCGATGTCGGTATCGAGCTTGTAGAGCTGGTCCTGCTTCTTCTTGGCTCTGGCCTTCTTACCCCGACCTCTCCTGGTGCGTCCCCGGATGAACTTCCAGGGCCCCTGGCGTAGAGCCAGGCCGCCGGATTCTTCGATCATATAGGGCAGGCCTTCGTGGTCCCTGCCGATGAATGCATCCCAGGTATTGCGACTGTCGATGCCTTGGTCGTCGGTGAGCTCGATCTTCAGGAGGGCCGCGAAGGAGGCGAGGAAGTCGATCTGGTTGACCATTGCCTTGGAGACGCCGTGCTGGATCTTCCCGGGCCATCGGATGATGAAGGGGACGCGCGTGCCTCCCTCGTAGATCTGGTACTTGCCACCGCGATACGGCCCGGAGGCGTCGTGCCCACGATCCACTTCCTTGGTCGACGTGCGCACCGTGGTGCCATCTTCGTAGCCATCGTCATAGACCGGTCCGTTGTCGCTCGTGAAGATCACGATCGTGTTCTCGACGAGCCCGTGCCTTTCGAGGGACGCGAGGATCTCACCCGTAGCCCAGTCGAGCTGCACCATGGCATCACCCCGATATCCGAGCTTGCTCTTGCCGCGAAAGCGTGGGTGGGGCGCACGCGGCACGTGGATGTCCTGCGACGAGAAGTAGAGGAAGAAGGGTTGGTCCTTCTTGCGCGTCGCCAGATACTTCTTGGCGCGCGCCACGAACACATCTGCCATCGTCTCGTCGTCCCAGAGGGCGGCCTTGCCCCCCCACTGATAGCCGATGCGACCGATACCGTTGATCACGGATTGGTTGTGCCCCACGGAGCTCCTGTAGAAGGTCATCGCATTCCGGTCCTTCCTGCCGTCTGGGTAGACCGTGCCCTGGAAGCCCTTGGGCTTGCGGCCAAGGTAGAGGGGATCCTTGGGATCGAGATTGAGGACCCGGTGGTTCTCCACGTAGACACAGGGCACTCGGTCGTTGGTGGAGGGCAACAAGAACGATGAGGCGAAGCCGATTTCGAGCGGCCCGGGAGCGATCTTGCCATTCCAGTCGACCGGCGTCTTGCCATCGCCCAGCCCCAGATGCCACTTGCCGATCACTGCCGTCTCGTACCCTGCCTTCTGGAAGAGTTGCGCCAAGGTGAACATCCCAGGCTTGATCGTCATCGGTGCGTTGGGCGGCAGCACGCGCACGCGATGGCGAAAGCCATGGATGCCGGTCAGCAGCGAGAAGCGCGAAGGCGTGCAGGTGGCCGCCGAGCAATGCGCGTCGGTGAACCGCAGGCCCTCCTTGGCCAGCTGATCGATGTGCGGTGTCGGGATCTTCTTGGCCCCATAGACCCCGACATCCCCATACCCGACGTCATCGCCATAGATGAGCACCACGTTGGGAGCCCTCGTGGTTTCCTGGATCGCAGGAGCGACAGCAGAGAGGAGTGACCATGCGAGGAGGATCAGGGCTTTCATGTGGATTCGAATCCTGTGACGTCGACGAGATCTGTGTGGCGCCGCTATGCTACGCTTCCATCCTGTCCGAAAACAGCGACAGAGCCAGGCAAGAACAAGGACGGAGCTCCATGAAGCAGAATCACCTCCTCCAGAACCTCGTGATCGCAGCGTTATTGGTCGTGGCTCTGGTGCTGGGCTACCTCTATCTCCCGAACGGATCCACCGTCGAGCAGACATCCGCAGAGGTCGTCGAGAATCCGGAGGACTCCCCCGTTGGCTTGGAGGGAAGCGGGTCGGCGGGGCGATCCGGCTCGGCGACCAACCCGACGACGAAGCCCGCGGTAGGACGCATCGAGGTCATGAATCGTTCGGGCTAGAGCGGGATCGGGTTGGACCGTCCGCGTCGTGGACGAGAACGACCAGCCCATCCCGGGAGCGCAGGTCCAGAGAGGATATGGAAGCCCCGTCAGCGAGTGCAAGGAAGATGGGCGATACACCATTCGTGTGGTCTCTTCCCGCGAGAGGCTCTTTCCTTCGCGCCGCCGCGCCAGGATACAGCGTCTTCCGCAAGATCGTCGTCCCTCCTGAGCCCGGCGGTGAGATCGTCATCGACTTCAAGATGAAGCCAGCCCTGATCGTGCAAGGGATCGTCGTCGACGAACAGGACCGCCCCATCGAAGGTGCGCGGATACGGACCTTCTTCACGATCTTCTACAAGTATGTGCCGACCGATGCACAGGGACGCTTCGAGCTCGACTACCTGGAGCGCGGACGTTCCTCGCACACGCTGTTTGCCCGCAAGGAGGGTTACCTCGAAGCCAGTACGCAGGTCCAAGCGGATGCCCCGAAGCCCTCTTACAAACTCGTGTTGAAGCGGGGTGTCCGCTGCGAAGGGCGCATAACGGCTCCCTCGGGTCGAGGGATCGCCGGAGCTCGCCTCTACATCGGACGAGACCCTGCGTCCTACGATCGGCTCGATGCGGTCTCGGATGAGGATGGGCACTTCGTCTTTCCCACGGTGAAACCCGGAGAACACGACCTCGTAACGCAAGCGCAGGGGTACGCGTCCGACGTCCGCAAGTGGAAGGTCGATGCGAAACCTGGTGAAGTCAGCCGCATCGTCGTCCGCCTGGACACCGGGCGAATCGTAGCGGGGATCATCGTCGACAAGAAGGGGAAGGTCATGGCGGGTGTCGGCGTGCACGCTCGCGTCCACAGGGCCGGTGCCTCCCTCTTCCGGCGCGGGCGTTACATCGGGGAGAGGACACGGACCGATGCCGAAGGCCGGTTCCGACTCCTGGACATGGCCAAGGGCAAGATCGATGTGGAGTGCTATGGAGATGGAGTCATCCGCCATGTCGAGGAAGGCGTATCCACCGATATCAAGGATCTGCGTATCGTATTGTCGCGAGCCGCACAACTCGCCGGGAAGGTCGTCGATGCAAACACCGGGCGCTGCGAGATCATCGCCAGCCTCGAGTGCAAGGACCCCCTCCCCGAGAGCATGTCGGTCATCATGCGTTTCAAGACCCGAAAACCCGGAGCCGCAGCTCCTGCCGCCAACAAGGTCTACTACGCCAAATCCGTGGGAACCAAGATCCACATCAAGGGACTTCCCGCCGGTGACTACGACGTATGGGTCAGGACCAAATCCCTCATGGGCATCGCGAAACTGACCCTGACCGAAAAGAGTCCCAGCAGAGTCAAGATCAAGGTGCGTCGAAAGGTCTTCCAGCGGTAGCCAACACGACGTGGGCGTGGGCTATTGGAAGCTCCCGGTCAATCGGAGCACGGGTCCACCTGAGCGACCAACGTTGACGAAACCACCGAAGCCGAGCTTGGCGTCCAGGCTGTGCACCGCAGCCACGTCTGCTGCTGGCCCCTTGCCTAGCGTCATCTCGGTCGAGTTGGAGAACACGAGGCCGAGTGCGTTGCTCGGAGGATCCAGGAAGAGAGTCTGGCCGTAGAACTTCTTGCCAGCCAAGGTCGCAAGGTTGGGCACCGGCAAGACCGCCCTGACATTCCACAGACCAGGCGCGATCTTCCAAGGAGCCACTGGCAAGAGGATATCCATACTGACCTGCAAGGAGTTGGTTGGTGCTCCCAGGCTTTTCAGATCGAAGGGGAGCTTGAGAGATCCCCATTTCGTCCTCGAGAATCCGTAGACGGCGAGTGCAGGATAGCCCTTCTTGAGGTTGACGACTCGCATGACGGCTTCACCACCGGGCCGGAGCTGGTCGAGACTCGAAAACATGTTGAATCGATCACCACCGACGAACCGGCCCTTCGTTCCGAAACTCCGATGGGATCCCATCGTTCCCGACACGAACGAGTCGACGGAGTAACGATACTTGGTCTTCGCGGGCCCCGGCATCTCGATCTCGATGAGGAGATTGCCGCTCGTGTTCTTGAAGACGAAAGGGCGAGCCCATCGCCAACCAATGTTCCAGGGGCCGACCTTCGTCGTCGTCGTCTGGGACGGGAGCACCCAGGCGCCATCGAACACGGTCGTCATCGCTGCCGTCCGATTGGCCTTCAGCACGGTCGACATCGTCGCCGGACTCCTGGCAGTGTGACCGATCCGGAGGATCAGCCTCGGGATCTTGCGTCCACTCACCGTGTTGCCGCGGGCAGCACGCATGTCCAGACCCGTCAACTTCGCTCC
>JAJRTL010000490.1 GCA_024278315.1 Planctomycetota bacterium
CTCGAGGAAGGGCCGGATCAGGTCCACGCCCGCATCCATGACGAAGGCCACGGTGATCCACACCTCGCGCGCCACAGGAAAGCACTGCTCGAAGTGGTGCATCAGCGCGTCGCGCTCGCCGCGGATCAGGGGTCGATCGTGAGGAGGATGCAAGGGGAGCGGTAGGATCGAAAGGGAGTGTGCGGGAGAGGGTAGCGGGGAGGGAGCAGTAGAAGGCGCTCTGGGGTAGGGCGCAAGCGTGCATTGTCGCCGACCGGGCGAAACAGAACCCGGCTTGGACGATGGCAGAGGGAGGAGATGCCAAAGGGGGCAGGGCTCCAGGAGGATGTAGGATTGGGCGGCAAGAAGAAGAAGGGACGGGCGGCTGGCAAGGGAGGGCGGCCAGCGGTGGGGAAGAGCGGGCCGGTCTCGACCGAGGTGCCCGTGGGTTCTGCGGGGTTTCTGGCGGATCTCAAGAAGCGGATCGCGCGGGAGAGGGTGCGGGCCGTGCTGGCGGCCAACAGCGCCATGGTGATGCTCTATTGGGAGATCGGGAAGTCCATCCTGGTGAGTCAGGAGAAGGAGGGCTGGGGGACCAAGGTCGTGGATCGGCTGTCCTTGGATCTGAAGCTTGCGTTCCCGCAGATGACCGGGCTTGGGGCGCGCAACCTCATGTTCATGCGGCAGTTCGCCGCGGCTTGGCCGGATCTGGCAATTGTGAAACGGTGCGTTTCACAATTGCCCTGGGGCAGCAATGTGGTCCTTCTGCAGAGGCTCGATGAGCCTGCACTGCGGCTGTGGTACGCGGCTAAAGCCACACAGTTGGGATGGAGTCGCGATCTCTTGGTGGTGCAGATCAAATCCCGTCTCCATGAGCGCGTTGGGCAAGCGCAACACAACTTTCAGGCCACCCTGCCTCCCGTGGATTCGGATATGGCGGAACAGGCATTCAAGGATCCCTACCTGCTCGACTTCCTTGGGAGTGCCGAGCTGCGCAGGGAAGCCGAGCTGGGGGAATGCACCGCGAGCGGCGCCACAGATCCACCCGACGACAAGACTCCCTGGGCAAACCCTTCACCCAGATGGATCGCGACGCTCGCAGAGCAAGGCGCTGATCCTCATCGAGGGTTGAGCCGACACGACGCCCCCCTGACTTCTCATTTCTGGGCCTCTCCGCCCAAACCACGCTCCGAATCCTTCCGCAACGCGAATCGCCTGCCTGGAACCTATCACCTGCGGTACCTACCTGGCCTCTTGTCATGAGTAAGCACCTCCCCGCCAAGCCTGACGGCTACCCTGAGCTCCTCGAGGAGCTGAAAGGCCGCATCTCAGCAGCACGGGTAAAGGCTGCCCTGGCGGTCAACGCCGAGCTCATCACCCTGTACTGGGGCATCGGTCGGGAGATCATCGTCCGGCAGGAGCGTGAGGGCTGGGGTTCCAAGGTCCTCGAGCGCTTGAGCGAGGATCTGCGGAGGGCCTTCCTAGACGTGAAGGGGCTCTCGTCTCGCAACTTGACTGCGATGCGGGACCTGGCGCGCGAGTGGCCGGATGAAGCATTTCTGCCACAGCTTGTGGCAAGAATCCCCTGGGGCCACAACCGGACCCTCATCCACAAGGTCAAGGACTGCCAGGAGCGTGAGTGGTACATCCGGGCCTGCATCGAGCACGGCTGGAGTCATAAGGTCCTCGAGATGCAGATCGAGACCGGGCTCTACGGGCGACAGGGGGAAGCCACGACCAACTTCGAGCGCACGCTCCCGGCGCCACAATCCGACCTCGCTCGCGAGACCCTCAAGGATCCCTATAACTTCGAGTTCCTGACGATCGCCGAGGACGCCCACGAGCGCGCCATCGAGCGTGGGCTCGTCGATCACATGCGCGACTTGATTCTCGAGCTCGGGCAGGGCTTCGCGTTTGTGGGCAGCCAAGTGCAGATTACGGTGGGCGATGAAGACTACTTCCTCGACCTGTTCTTCTACCACGTGGAGTTGCGCTGCTATGTCGTGATCGAGCTCAAGGCTGGCGGCTTCAAGCCGGAGTACGCGGGCAAGCTCAACTTCTACCTCTCCGCTGTCGACGACTTGCTGCGCCATCCGGACGACCAGCCGAGCATCGGGCTCGTGCTCTGCCGCGGGAAGAACGAGGTCGCCGTCGAGTACTCGCTTCGCGACATGGGCAAGCCGCTGGGTGTCTCCGAGTATCTGCTCACCGAGGTGCTCCCGGAGGAGCTCGAGGGTGCGCTTCCTTCGGTGGAAGAGCTCGAGGCAGGACTCAAGGGGATGCCCGATGACGAGTGATGGACCTGATCCTGCAGGCATACGGGAGATCCGACGACGCTGGTCGGGGTGGGCCAGGTTTCGGGGCTGGTCGTGGAGCAAGACTACGGTGGTGACGGCGGCGAACGTCCGCCGTTCCGGCGGACGCCTCGGCGCTGGCGATCGGGCGCAGATCGTGGAGTGTTTGCACGGGGTCGAGTGAGCGGCATGAGGTAGCAGCGACTGTGCACTTGTGCAAGCGGCGCTTGCACAAGTGGCTGAGCTGCATGCGAGGGGTCTCCGCAGGAGAGGGATCGGCGATGCGGGGCGCAAGCGCGGAGGTTGCGGGCCGGGGCGAAACAGAAGGCCCGCATGGCGATGGAGCAGTGGGAGCCATGCGAGGAGACCAGGCTGCCAGAAGGATGCCGGCGTGCAGCGCAAGAAGGACAAGAAGATGTCGACGGAAGAAAGTGGGGACGAACAGCGGGAAGTACCCAGGCAGAGGAGTGCCGGGGCCAAGAACAGGTCCGAGCCGGCCCTAGATCTGACTCTGCCCAAGGGCTATGCGGGCTTGCTGGTCGACCTGAAACGGCGGATTGCACAGGAGCGGACTCGGGCCGTGCTGAGTGCCAATGCCGCGATGGTGATGCTCTACTGGGAGATCGGGCGCGCGATCCTGCAGCGGCAGGAGCTGACTCTGGGGCAGAACTACGATATCGCCGGCGGCGAAGGTGCGCCGTGTTGTTTTTGCCGGCGGCTCGAGCTCGCGGCGCTCGCGATGGGTCCTGGTCTCCCTCGCTTGTGCCCCCCGGGCACTACAGAGCAATCCTGGGCCAGGATATGCTTTATCCTTGAAAACTAATGACGTCATCACTATTTTTCAAGGATGCACTACAAGCGTAGAGCCCTCGAAGCCAAGCTCCTGAGGCTCGTGGAGACTTTTCCGGTGACGGTCGTCTCGGGGGCCAGGCAGGTGGGCAAGAGCACTCTGCTCGCCCGATGTCTGCCCGATTGGGACCTCGTGGTCCTGGATCCGGCCATCGACGTGGGCAACGCCAGAGAAGACCCGGAGCTCTTCCTCGAGAACCACCCGGCGCCGCTCATCCTGGATGAGATCCAATACGCACCCGAGCTCGTCGGGGCCATCAAGCGACGGATCGATGAGGACCGGATACCGGGTTTGTACATCCTGACCGGCTCGCAGCAGTGGTCCGTGATGCAGTCCGTGAGCGAGTCCCTGGCTGGTAGGGCCATGTTCCTCGACCTGGAAGGCTTCTCGTTGTCCGAGGCCTTTGAGGCGACCACCGAGGAGCATTGGTTGAAGCGGTACCTGGAGGCACCCGAGTCCTTCCTCTCCGATCCCCCGAAGCGGCTTGCTCCCCGGAGAACCGTGTACGAGCAGCTTTGGCGAGGGTCACTCCCCGAAGCGGATGCTCTCGAGCTGGACTGGATCCCTGGCTTCTACGGTGCGTATCTGCGCACCTACGTCGAACGCGATGTCCGGCTTCTGGCAGATGTTTCTGACTGGCAACAGTTCGGACGCTTCGTACGTCTCATGGCAGCTCTCACTGCCCAAGAGATCAACTTCTCCCAGTTGGGGCGCGAGATCGGTATCACTCCGCAAACTGCTCAACGATGGTTAGCAATGCTGAAGGCGACGTTCCAGTGGTATCAGGTCCCCGCGTACGACGGGAACACGATCAAGAGGATCAGCAAGAAGCCCAAGGGTCACATCGCAGACACTGGATTGGCCTGCAGTCTCCAGATGCTCTCCTCACCCAAAGCCCTGTCCGGGCATCCCCTGACCGGCGCCCTCTTTGAGAGTGCGGTCGTGGCA
>JAJRTL010000491.1 GCA_024278315.1 Planctomycetota bacterium
CCCAGAGGTTCTCCCAAGATGAGGTCTCTCCGCTCGCGTGCCTGTCCTTCCCGGAGTGCATCCACCCACTCCCGCAAACGGGGCCAGTGCTGCATCAGGAGTGTATGTGCCAGTTCGATCCGCTCCACCCCTTCGATCTCATCCACTTCCCGGCGAAGCAGTCCCTCCTCCAGGAAGTTCTCCAGAACCCCTCTCATCTCACGTCGATCCCTGCTGACTTCGAGGATCTCGGAAACCCGCATGCCCCTGCTGCTGTCGCCCGCACCCTCCCCGGGGAGGCAGAGGCCCTGGAACAGCGTCTTCGCCAGACGGCGATCCCCTTCACCGAGCCGATCGAAGACCTCTTCGGCCCGGCGACCGATCACACGGGAGAGACCGCCCATTGCCTCCCATGTTCCGAGGCCCAGATTGTCATCTCGCCGCTTTCGCCAGAGTTCGGAGAGGGCGAACTGCAACTGCCCCAACCCAGCCCCAGGCTCGGCGATCTCGTCCAGGATACGCGCGAGGAGTCCCTGCTCCAGGCGACCGCCCGCCCACTGCATGGGCTTCTCCACGATCTCCTTGATGATCGAGGGATGCGGAGAGCGCAGGGGGAACTGATTGCGCGCCAGGAGAGTCGGCAGCCTCGCGTGCTCGAAGGCATGTCCGTAGTAGTCGGCTCGCATCGACACGAGGACATGCAGCTGTCGATCACCCGATCGCCCCATGGCCCGAAACAGGCTGTCCAGGAACCGGCGTCGACGCTCGGGCCGTTCGGTCCTGGTGAACAGCTCCTCGAACTGGTCGATGACGATCAAGCTACGTGTACCGGCTCCCGCCAGTGCCTTCACGCACTCCTCCAACCCTTCGATCCCGGTGTTGAGTTTGCGCTCGGCCTTGCGGCGGAGCTCTTGCCGCGCCAAGGGTTCGAGGTCGGGGCCGAGGTCGGGCAGGACCTTGGCGAGTTCCCGGAAGGGATCCTCCTGGGGCCGCATGCAGGCAATGCGCCATCGCTCCACCCAGCGATCCTGCGCTTGGAAGCGGCCTCTTCGCAAGGCCGGCAGCAGGCCCGCCTGGAGGAGGGAGGTCTTGCCTGACCCCGCCTGCCCCACAAGGGCAAGAAAGGGGGAGCGAACCATGGCTTCGAGCAGATGCTCGACCTCCTCATCGCGACCAAAGAAGAGATGGGATTGATCGGGGCCATAGGCATCGAGCCCCTGGAAGGGACTCTCTCCCTCTTCCAGAGGATGGCCGCGCTGAGGGGATTGCTCGAACACGGTCGCGAAGATGCGCCGGAGATCGGCAGGCTCGGGCATACGGCCGCGGAGGTCCAGGCCGGGATGCCGAGAGAGCCAGAGAGGCAAGCGATCCGGATCGGCGCCCCGCCCCAGGACTGGAATGACGCGGAATCCAGGATCTGAAATACTGCGTTCGAGGGCCAGACGGCCCTCGCGATCCAACCAGCTACCCACATCTCCGGAACCGACGAACACGCACCATACGCCCGCCTGACGCAAGGCGCGTTCCTGGCAAGCCATCCAGGACTCGCCTGCGCGCATACGTTCCACGTCGAGCCAGACTGCGAAGCCTGCCTCCTTCAAGCGCCGGGCCAGGAGCCGTACTGCCTCCGCATCCTCGCCGGCATGGCTGAGGAAAATCGGGGGGATGGGCATTGAGGGGTTGTGATGCCGAGAAAAGAACCAGCGCTTTCATCGGCAGTTCGTCGCCCGCGTCCTGAGGCGGCCGGAGAGAATCTCCCAGCGTCCCTCTGCACAGCCCCCCCTCAGAGGCGTTAGCCCGAACGATTCATGACCTCGATGCGTCTGACGGCGTCTTTCGGTCCAGGACCGCGAACCTATCGTTTCGCTCGGCATTGCTTCGATTCGACGACCCTCTTGGGTCGCCTTCATCTTGCGCAGCCCCCCCTGAACTCGAAATGCGCTCGTCAGACCGCAAGAACGAGATCGGCTGCGCCGATCTCGCAATTGCTCACAACGATCTCATGAATAGTCCGGGTTAGAGCCCGGGCACCTGCGTCGGCGTCGCGCTGCCGGTGATCGGATCCGATACGCGGGAGGGCTGCGGTCGGAGCAGGTTGTTGCGAAAACGCTCCAACCACTCGGTAGCGATGGGATGGCCCGGTTCCTTGACGAGCACTTCCTGCAGCACGCTCTCGGCTCCACGCCAGTTGGCCTGCAGGCCGAGTGAGAGCCCGAGACCAATCATGGCCTCGATGCTCTGCGGCTCCTCCGCCAGGGCGTTGTTGAAGAAGATGGCAGCATTCTGTCCATCGCCCGCATTGAGCAACAGACTGCCCAGGGAGAAGGCCAACTCGGACTCCCAGCCCTCGGGCTTGTCCTCGCGACCGATCTCACGACCGAGTGTTTCCGTGACCTGCAGGAGGCAGTGCCTGAAGCTCCGGTTTCCCTTCAGCAACCAGGAACCGTTCTCCAGCGGCATGGGATTGTCCATGGCAAAGCCACCCTCACGCCCGACATACCGTGCCAGGACATCGATGGGTAGCGTCGCACCCTCGACGAGCAGTGCAAGACGGCCACCCTCCACAAGCACCCTCCGCCACTCCTGGAGCAGGCTGGTCGGAAGATCACCTTCGATCCAATGCGGACCCGCGACCACGAAGTCGAGAGAGGAGTCTGGTGCGTCGATCTCTGCCGTGGTCTGGACCGGAACCCCGGGAAAGGGAGCTTCTTCAGTGGGGAAGAACTGAACACCCTTGCCCTGCGTATAGGGGGCCAGGGCTTGAACGGTCGAACGTGTCTGCTGATTCATCGGGGGGTACTCCTGCAATCCGTGATACGCCCTTGCTATCGGCAAACGGGGCAGGAGGTCTGAGCCAAAGCCAGGCATTTGTGGGATCGTGGCTGACCGAACGAGCTCATGGATCCGGAATCGCCCTCGGGGTCTGCTGAAACCGACGGAATGGACCCAGGCCTTTTTCTACCACGAAGAGCGGGGAGGACGGGAAGGTCCAAGTCCAACGTCTAACCCGGATGATTCATGAGATCGTTGTGAGCAAATGCGAGATCGGCGCAGCCGCGCTCGTTCTTGCGGTCTGACGAGCGCATTTCGAGTTCAGGACGGCTGCGCGAGATATGAGGCGACCCAAGAGGGTCGTCGAATCGAAGCCATGCCGAGCGAACCGATAGGTTCGCGGTCCTGGACCGAAAGGCGCCGTCAGACGCATCGAGGTCATGAATCGTTCGGGCTAACGAGGCGGCGCCTCAGACCCACGAGGCGTGGGACCGGAACCCGGAGCTGTTCCTCACAGGGACGCAGAGAGCACAGAGAAACAACAAGACGATCCCTGTGATCCTCTGTGCTCCCCGTGAGGTCCCTCTTGATCACCAGGTCTCCTCAGTCTCCCTGCGTCTTGCGGAGGGGAGCCCCCCTTCTGGACTTCGTGGTTCATCCACATCTTCTTTCCTGTGTTCTCTACACTTCAATCCAATGTGCCGAGAACCTGGTGCTCGGGTCTCTTCCTAGAGTTCGGGCTAGTACTTCGTCGAGACACCAGCCTCCTTGAACACGCCGTCCATGTAATCGATCACCTGGCGGACGTAGGCCCGCTTGTCCAGGTAGGGTCCGGGGTAGAAGCTGCGCTTGAAGCCATGCAGGAGCTGGTTCTTGAGTTCTCGTGGGCTGAGCTTGAAAGTCTTGACGGCCAACTCCACTTCTTTGCTGACGGTGGTGTCGGACACCAGGCGATTGTCGGTGCAGAAGGTCGTGGAGAGGCGCGCTTGCCTCATCTTGCCGAAGGGATGCTTGCTGAGGTCATCGCGGAACTCGGGGAGGGTCTGGGAATTGGAGGTCAGGCAGACCTCCAGGGTGATCCGTCGGTCACCGACATAGCGCACGAGTTCGTCCACGTATCGCTTGCGGTCCTGGATCCTCTTGTCCCGGATGCGGCGCGTCGAGAAGAGCCAGGTCCCATGTCCGATCCTGTCTGCGTGGCAGGTGGTGATGGCCTGGAAGATGGACTCGGGTCCATAGTCTTCACCTGCATGCACGGTCTTGCCCAGGAAGTGGTTCTGCGCCAGTTGGTACGCCTCGCGGTGATCCTCGGCCGGAAAGCCGTGCTCTTGGCCCGCCAGGTCCAGCCCCAGGATGGGCAGACCCAGGTCCTCGCGGGCATGCACGGAAGCCTTGGCCAGTTCGAGCGACGCGAGCCCGAAGATCTTGATGTTTCCCGTGTGCGGCAAGGCCCGGAAGTAGGCCTGGTAGTGCTGGCTGAAGTGTTGATTGAAGAAGCGCATGGCGCAGACGATGATCCCGGCGCGGAAGGGCGGCTCCTTGCCCTCCTTGATGGCCGCTTTGCGATTGATCTTCTTCTCCGCTTTCTGCAATCCCTTGCAGACCGCCTCCATGACCTCTTCGAGCGTGAAATCCTCCCGCACGTGGAGTTGAGGAGCGAATCGGACCTCGATGTAGCGCACGCCTTCAGCCCAGTTGTCCTCTGCCAGCTCGAACGCCGCCCTCTCCAGGGACTCGGGATCCGACAGACAGGCCACCGTGTATTCGAATCCCTTGAGATACTCGGGGAGGTTCTCATAGGCCTGCTTGAAGACCAGCTTCTTGAGACCACTCTCCGAGGTCGAAGGCAGTTTGACCCCCCGCTCCTTGGCCAGCTCGATCAAGGTCGCCAACCGTAGCGAGCCATCCAGGTGCAGGTGCAGATCTGTCTTGGGTAGACGGCGAATGAGGTCGGAAGTGATCTCCTGGCTCATGGTTCTCCTTGTCCTCGATAGGGCTCGTCGGTCTTCCGGCAAGGCCGGGTCAGGCTTCTCTTTGGGAGTCGCGATTGTAACGGGACCCCCGTCCGTCGATCATGGCCATTCCAAGGCCCCTGATGAAGCAAGACCTCAAGATCCTATCCCCGATGATCCAGGAGTATCTGGGAGAAGCCCCGAGCTTCGACCGGATCTGGAGCGACCTCCATGGCGAGGTCGTTGACCGGAATCAGGGGCGATACGTGGAGAAGATCACAGGGCCATGGGGGATCGCCTACCTCAAGCGCTTCGAGGGAATCCAGGGCAAGAACCACCGCAAGATCACCCGAGCCACGGAACCCCGTGCCGCGACGCAGACGGAGCGGGAGGTCCGCATCATGGCGGCACTCGCGCAGGAGGGTATTGGCGTGCCCCAGATCCTCGCCTGGGGAAGCGAGGTGGAGGGCGGCCGCGAGAAGCGTTCACTGCTCCTGACCAGCGAACTACCGGCCACGGCCTTGGATCAGCTGCCGCCAGCGAACCTGGATCGCAGCCTCCTGGCCCGGGTGGCTGGCGAGCTGGGGCGGACCGTGGCCTCCGGGATCTTCCTTCCCGACCTGGGACTGGACCACGTCTACCTGGGCGCAGAAGGCAGGCTCTTCCTGCTCGACTTCCACAATGCGCGGACCCGACCGGCTCCGAGCCGACGCGAGCTGGGCCGGGCCCTCATCCGCTTCTTCCGATCGCCAGGTGGCGACCGGGCCCGAGAGGTCCTCCCCTTCGAGGAGTTCGCGGCCCGCTACCTGGAAGCCGCTGGCAGGCCCGAAGCCATGGGGAGAGCACTGGGCCTGGCCCGGAAGCGCCTCGCGGGCGGGCTGGGCGGCGACAGCTCCTGGCGTTATGAGGAGCCTGGCAAGGCAGCCGCCTTCGCCGATCGAAGCCGCAAGCGCGACAGCGAGGAGCAGGGGATGCTCGCGCGCCTTCTCGACACTTCCTCGCGGGGCGCCTCTCCTGACGCCTCACTCGGGCTGAGCCTCGATGCAGGCTGCGGCACGGGCCGGCTTCAGGAGCTCATCGAGAAGCACGGTGGGACGTGGGTGGGCATGGACGGCAGCCTGGAGATGCTCCTGGAAGCCAAGAGGAGCGCTCACGAGCCTCTGCTGCGAGGCAGCGTCAGCCAGATCCCCTTTGGTGACCAGGCCTTCGAGACCGTGATCTGCTTCCGCCTCCTCCACCACCTCGAACCCGATGTGCAAGGCGAGGTCCTGACCGAACTCTCGCGCGTCTGCCGCCACCGGCTCATCCTCACGGCCTTCCACCCATGCTCGACCCATGAATGGTCTCGAGCCTTCAAGACGCGCATCCTCGGGGCCACGCGCGGTCGGTTTCCAACGCCGCCCGATGCCCTCGCCAGGGCCCTCCCGGGCTTCACGCGCAAAGCCCTCCTCCGGCAGGGCCCCCTGCGAGACCTCTATCTCACGCTTTGGGCACGGGACTGAGGCGGCGCGGCTATTTTCTGCCCTGGGTGTCCTTGGAGTCCTGGATGATCTCCTGGATCAGCGCCTCACGGCCCTTGAAGGTCAGCCCCCTGGGTGCCACCAAGGTGAAGATCTCGAGCTTGAACACACCGGCCTCGAGCGCCGGGTCTTCGGCCACCCACTCATTGACGTCTCCCAGATCATAGGTGGAGAAGATCAGCACGCCGCGCACCTTGGGCCCGGGCACGGGGGTCTCCTTTCCGCTGACGGACTCGAAGGCGCCCGCCATGATGAGTGCGCCCGACTGGATGCCCTCGGCTACATGCGTTCGATGCCCGTCCTGGATCGCCTTCCCCCCCTCCGCTTTGGCCTTGGCGAAGTCCGGCCCCGTGCGTAGCAGGCCGAAGTAGTACTCACGCCATTGGGCCTTGGGCCGTGCATAGGCCTCGCCATTGTTGGGCGTATCGGACCTGGTTGCACAAGACAGGAGAGGCAGACAGAGCGCCAGGAGGAGCAGCGGAACGGAGCGCATGGCGATCGACCTCGGAAGTTCAGTAGTTGATGAAGTAGATGAGGACACCGGTCACCGAGACATAGAGCCAGATCGGCACGGTTCTCCGCGCCCAGCGTCGATGCGCTTCGCGGCGGCCTCGAATGGCATTCTGCACGGTCCACAGGATGAGCGGCACGATGACTGCCGCCAGGAGGATGTGACTCAGGAGAAGGACCAGGTAGAGGATCTTGGACAGCCCCTCGAGGCTGCTCTCCTTGTGTCCCACCTCGGCGTGGTAGATCAGGTAGCTCGTCAAAAAGGCGGCAGACACCAGCAAGGAGAGGATCATGAACACGACGTGCACCCTCTCCTGCTTCTTCTGGATCGCGATGAGGCCAGCGAGGATCAGGACGGTAGCTGTCGCGTTGAGCAACGCGTTCAGGTGCGGCAGATCAGGAATCGTGAGACCGAACATGCTTGCAGACCCTTTTCCTTTTCCTTCAGCCGGTCAGGAGTTCATCCACGCCGTTTCTTGATGGCCTGACTCGAGAGCAGGAGCATCAGGACTCCAAATCCCATGCAAACCGCCAGGGAGAGCCAGAAGCCGGGGATGTCGTTGTAGACGGTAGCCGGATTGAGGGATCTCCGAAGTGCCGCGACTCCATAGGTCAGCGGATTGGCATACATGATCCAACCGAAGGCCGTGGGCGCGCCACTGGCGGGGAAGAACGAACCGGACATGGCCCACATGGGCATGAGCACGAGGTTCATGACAGCGTGGAAGCCCTGGATCGAATCCAGACGCCATGCGAAGAAGAACCCGAGCCCCGTCATCATGAAAGCCACGATGGCCAGCACGAACACGGATTCGAGGAAGCTCATCAGCGTGAAATCGATGCCCGAGGCCAGGCCCAGCGGCAGGATCAGGATGCCCTGGAGCAAGGCCAGGATGGTGGCACCCTGCATCTTGCCCAGGACGATGGACCAGCGCGGAATCGGAGCCACCAACACGGACTGCAGGAAGCCGTTGTCCCGATCCTGGATCGTCGTGATCGTCTGGAAGATCCCGGCGAAGACGAGGGCCAGGACGACCACACCCGGGAAGAAATAGGATGAGTAGTCCCCGCTGTCCCCACCCGAGGCCTGGAAGGAGCTACCGATCCCGAGTCCCAGGAAGACCCAGAACAGGAGAGGGGTCATGACGGATGCCATGACGCGCGAGCGTTGGCGCAGGAAGCCCACGACCTCACGCTTGGCGATGGACATCGCGGCGCTCAGTGGCGACACCTTCTGGATCCCGGTCGAACTCATCCTCTCCCCCTCTTGCGGCTACGCCCAGCCTCTGCTTCGGCCTCTTGTTGATCGCGATCCCCGAAGTCCACGCCGGTTCTTGCGAGGAACACATCCTCCAAGGTGGCCTGCCCGATCGCGATGGATCGCACACGGTCGCCCAGCTTCTCGGCCAACTCCGCCACGAACTCGGGCCCCTTGTCGGTCGGAATCCGGACCGTGTCGTGCACGACCGTTCCTTCCAACCCCATGTCCTGACCGAGTTCGGCCAGAAGTTCCTCAGGGCGCGCGCACCGGATCGCAATCATCGAGGGGGAGACCGCGGCCTTGAGCTCGGCGGGGCTCCCTTCGGCGACGATCCGCCCGCGATCGAGGAGCACGATGCGGTCACAGCCTTCGGCCTCCTCCAGGATGTGGGTCGTCAGGATGATGCTCGTGCCATCCTCCTCTCGCACCGACACCAGCTGATTCCAGAGTTCACGCCGGGCACCGGGATCCAGACCCGTGGAGGGTTCGTCCAGAAGGAGCAGGCGCGGCTTATGGAGCAGGCCCTTGGCGATCTCCACGCGACGGGCCAGACCGCCGGAGAGGACCTCGACGATCTCCTCGGCTCGATCGGCCAGATGGAAGCGCTCCAGGAGCTCGTCGATGCGCTGCGAGAGGGCCTGACCGGACAGCCCATAGAGCGCCCCCTGGTATTCGAGATTTTCGCGCACCTTGAGCTTCTTGTCGAGGCTCGGATTCTGGAAGACGACTCCGATGAGAGAGCGCACGGCATGCGGCTCTTTCACGACATCATGCCCCATCACCGAAGCCCGGCCTTCGTCGGGGGGCGTCAAGGTGGAGAGGACGCGGAAGAGCGTGCTCTTGCCACCCCCATTGGGACCGAGAAGCGCGAAGATCCTACCGTCTTCTACAGAAAAACTGACTCCATCCAGGGCTCGTCGATCTCCATAGAGTTTGACGAGTCCTTGGATGTCCAGGGCCGGACTTTTGTCGTTCAACTGCTCAACCTTTCAGCTGGAAGGAATCCAGCACGAGAACCCCCAGAAGGATGGGGAGATAGAGGATGGAAGCAAAGAAGAGCCGACGCGCGGCGCCTCTCGACTTCTCCCGGAGAAGATAGAGCCCGAACCCCAGGAAGGCGAGGCCGAGCGTCAGGGCAACCAAGAGATAGAACTCCCCGGCCATTCCGTGCAGATAGGGAAGCAAGGACACAGGCAGCATGGTCAGGAGGAAGATCGTGATCTGGCCCAGCGCCAGACGACCATCGCCATCCTCGTTGCTCAGCATGCGGATCCCGGCCCGGCCATAGTCCTCTTTGTAGAAGAGGGCGATGGCGAAGAAATGCGGTAGTTGCCAGACATAGAGGATCGCAAACAGGATCCACGCGCCAGCAGAGAGGCGACCTTCGATGGCGGCCCATCCAATGAGCGGGGGCGTCGCCCCGGTGATGGCTCCGACCAGGGTGTTCAGCGAGGTCTTGCGCTTGAGTGGTGTGTAGACCGCGACGTAGAGGAAGACGGTCAGGGCCGTCAGTGACCCAGGCAGCCAACCTGCGAACCACGTCACCTCGGCAATGCCCACGACGGAACAGAGCATGCCGTAGACCAGGACCTGGGTGCGGGTCAGACGTCCTGCGGGAAGGGGGCGGTTCTTGGTCCGCTCCATCTTCTTGTCGCTCTCGCACTCGAGGAGCTGGTTGAGCGCGGCACTGCCATAGGCCGCGATCATGACGCCCAGCAGCGTGTGGAAGACCAAGGCTGGTGGAATGTCGGAGATATGACCACGTCCGGTCCCGATCCAGGCCAGGAGGATCCCGGCAAGAACCGTGAAGAGCACGAGCGAACTCAGCCTGGGCTTGCCCATCTCGAACAGGTCGGTCCAGAAGGAAGTCGAGCCGTCCCGATGGACCTCTCCCCGGGCACGCTGTCCCAGGACTGGGCTGGTCTCCTGGCTCGGACCTGCCTCCAGATCCGACTCCTCCCTGGGCCCCGGGCCTGCGTTCGATGCAGGGTATCTCTTCTCCAGACTCGTCAAAGCACCGCCCCTTCCCCATCCAGCGAAGGGACACTCTCCTCTGGCGGACAGGCCCGGAGGACCAGACGTGCGCGAAGAGCCACCGATATCGAAACGGCCAGGAGGAGCGCACCGTTGATCTGGTGAGCGGCACGGATCATGAGGTTCAAATCCCAGGAACCCGCCACCTGCTGGTCCAGGACGAAGGCCCAGGCAAGGAATCCGAGGAAGACCTGGATGATGACGATGGTGCGGGCCAGGCCCGTGAGACGATTCAAGGATTGGGCCTCGGGATGCCGTGCCCGCGATTTGGCGCCAACCAGGAGCAACACGGCGGCCGTGCAGATCCCCCAACCCAGATGGAACCAGACCAGCGTATGCAGTGGATCGCGGTCATGCCGCAGGAAAGTGCCCAGGATCAGCTGGATTGCCAGCATGTAGCAGACGATGACCAGGGAGCGCTGGGTCTTGCCAGCCAGAGGTGTCGCAAAGGACTCGTACTGTCCGTCGCGCCAGGGCCGCTTGGTCTGCAAGAAGATCCAGAGGTAGCCTGCGAGGATGAGCTGGGCCAGAAAACCGTGCGCCATGGCCAGGCCAACACGAAAGTTCTGAGGGTCGGAGAAGTTCTCGCGGAGAAAAGTCAGCGTCGGCTCATGATTGACTGAGAGGACGCGCACACCGCCCAGCACGCCCTGCAAGCAGATGGCGACAAATACCCAGTAGCCCAGGACGCGAACGCCACGGCGGGCCTCCCCGAGGTAGAGCAAGCCCAGATGGGTCAGAGCCAGGATGCCCAGAAAGGTGCCGAACTTGCGATGATCCAACTCCATGGCCAGGCCGCCACTCGCCTCCCTCCACCAGCGGAAGAAGAGGAAAGGATTCCAAGTCGGGTCGGAGTCTCCGACCTCCCGGCTCGTGACAGCAGAGCCGAAGAAGATCGTGAGCAGCACCAGGAGCCCCAAGATGAGGCTGAGGGTGTGGATCCAGGGTGCAAGGCGCGCGGTTCGGGCCGTTCTCTTGTAGAGCTTTTCGTTCATCTGAGAGACCGATCATCAGGTCGGGCAGAGGCTCCTGCCCATTTTCGAGCCGAAAGAACATACCAGAGACCCCCTCTCGCCAGCAGCAGCGTCTTTCTGTCGCAGCCGATCCTGCGGAGAAACAGAGTGTCGTCCCTCAGGCTGGCAGGGGTTTCGGCAGCCCCTGGGCTGCCATTTCTGGCTCTTGGGCTTGACGGGAGGACCGACGGGGCACTAAAACTTCCGCCCGCCTTGGGAAACCGAGGCCAGACCACAGGCCCCCATCGTCTAGTGGCCTAGGATTCATGGTTCTCATCCATGCGACAGGGGTTCGAGTCCCCTTGGGGGTACCAATAGAGGCGCTGCTTCCCCGTGAAGCAGCGCCTCTTTTCTTGCCACGCGATCGGGCCACGCGATCCGGTCGAGGGCTCAGAAGTGCAAGCCGAGTCCGGCCACCCAGCCCTTGAACTCGAGGTCGATACGCCCGCTGTCTCCATCCTGCTCACCCGTGATGTCCAGGGACACAGCACGGTATCCCACGAATATCTGCAGGGGTCCCAGCGGCTGGACCCGCACGAGTGCCTCCACGTCCAGGATCTCTCCCGAGAAGGAGCTGTAGCTCGCGTCCAGCCAACCCACATCGAGGACGAGATCCACGATCTTCAGGTCTACCTCGGCCTGCAAGAAGAGCATCGGCACCGGAATGGTGCCGTCGAGAGCCTCCTGGAAAGCGAAGCCCACCGCCGTCACTGTCGTGTCCGAGAGGATGACATCTGCGGCCAACCCCGGGGAGATGCGGACGGGCCCGATATCGATCAGATCCAGGGTCAGCGCGAGCTTGTAGACCTGGAGATCCATGTCCGTCTCGACAGGCGTGTTGGCAGGAATGTTGCCAAAGGCTGCATTGAGCTGCCCTGTGCCCTGGTACTTCACGCGGAACCCCGACCCGGTCAGATAGAGCAGACCCAGGTCGAGCTCGACGCGCGCATAGGGGCTATCGAGCTCATCCGCAATGCCGAGATCTTCGTTGATGTCGTTGTTGCTCGTGATCGACGGCGCGCCGCCACCTATCCCCACCTCGAGCGCGAGATTGCCCGAGGGTTGAACTCTCATGACGCCGACATCGATCTTCACTCCCATCCCGGAGCACGAAGCCAGCAGGGGGAGCGCGATCAGGAATACGATTAAGCGGTTTCGACACATGCGCCTGAGGATAGACGCTCTCCCAAGTCCGGGAAAGCGCCCCCCACCTTCAACGCTTCATCTTCTTGGCCTGGGCCAGAAGCTTGTCGATCTTGTCCTTGGACATCCCGCGAGTCGCCCGCAAGAGCGCGCAGAGCCCGATCGGATGCCTGAGGAGGATGACCGGAATATCGGCAGAGACCTTGCCAGCCAGTGCCAGGAGCGAATCCTGGTCCTGCTTCAAGGCTTTCGCCAGCGCCACGATCTTGGGTCGCGTGGGCGGATCCAACTCTCCCCTCTCCACCATCGAGAGATAGGCGGGACTCATCCCCACCTGCTCCGAGACCCGGCGCAGCCCCATGCCCTCGGCGAGCCTGACGCTGCGCACATAGGCCCCAAACTTGCTCGCCCCAGCAACAACGGGGCTCTCCGGCCGGCCGACCCTCCGCTTGGCGACCTTCTTCTTCGCGACCTTCTTCTTCGCCTTCTTCTTGGCGACGGTCTTCTTGGCGGCCTTTTTCTTGGTGGCCTTTTTCTTGGTGGCCTTCTTCACACTCTTCTTGCTGCTCGTTCGCGATTTCTTCCGCGCTGCCATGGGCTCCTCCATCGGTAATGCGTGAAACCTGCCACAGCTCTTGCGGCAGGCCGGTTGTTCAGTCTGTGTTTACGGCAGCTTGCCCGCGATCTCCAGAAAAAAAACCGGACACAGCCATCCGCACTCCAGAATTCCGAACGAATGCTGAGTTGCCCCCTTCCCCTGATCCCTGATCAGGTCGATTGGGGATGGATCTCGTCCAGAATGACTCTGACATCGTCGATGAGAGCCTCGATCTGCGCCTGTCGTGTTCGATAGGAGAGAACACAGACACGTCCCAGGAATCGTGACCCCTGGCTGCAACCGGAGAGCATGACGCGCCCCCTCGACCGGAGCCTCTCGAGGAGCTCTCGCGTCAGCCCGTTCTCGTCTTCCAGGCCTCGACCCCTTACATAGAAGGGGAAGAGGGAGAGGTCGGGAGGATGGAAGACATGGATCCTCGGCATGGCGGAAAAAGCCTCGTAGGCAGCCAGGGCCAGCTCTCGTTTCTCGGCGATGGCGGCGAACAGCCGCCTCGTTCCCAGGAGCTGAACGGTCAACCAAACCCTGAGCCCCCGCCAAGGCCGGCTCAGCTCTGGCCCATACTGACTCGGATCGTAGAAGCCATCGCTGGGAGTCGAGGGGAGGTAGCTGGCCGTCCCGGAGTGGGAAGCCTTGAGCCGCTGGCCGTCCCGGACCAGGAGGGCCCCCGTGCCATAGGGCAGGAACAGCCCCTTGTGGGGATCCAGCGCCAGTGAATCTGCCTCGGACAAGCCCTGGAGCCTCTCCCGCATCTCTGGGCAACAGTGGAAGAAGCCGCCATAGGCACCATCCACGTGGTGCCAGAGGGATTCCCGGGCGCAGGCTGCCTGGATCTCTGCCAGTGGGTCCACCGCTCCGGTATTGGTCGTGCCTGCGGAAGACACGACGAGGAAGGGACGCAGGCCCTGCTCCCGATCCCGTCGGACCATCTCCTCGAGCGAAGCGACGCAAAGTCGTGACTCTTCGTCGGCCGCAACATGGCGCACGCGGTCCTCGAAGATCCCGGCCAATCGCGCGGCTTTCTGAATGCAGTGATGGGCCTCCTCGGAGGCATAGATCACGCCTTCACGAATATCGGGGGAAAGGTGGGCATCCCGCGCGCAGATGACCGCCGCCAACGTGGATGCCGACCCTCCGGGCGTCAGGATTCCACGGGTCCCCTCGGGAAAGCCCATCCAGTCCCGCAACCAATCCAGGACGCAGGCCTCAATCTCGGCGAGCCCTGGGGCTGCTTGCCAGACTCCCGAGAACCTGTTCGTGGTCGTGGCAATCAGATCAGCCAAGGCAGCGGGAAAGAGTCCGCCCCCAGGGATGTAGGCGAGATAGCCAGGCCCCGCAGTATTGAAGGAGCGCGGGACGACCTCATCGAAGATCAGATCCAGCAGCGTCGAGAGCTCCTGGCCACTCGTCGGTGCCTCGCTGCGCAGGGATCGGAAGAAGTCCAGGTCCTCCACATCCCCGCAGATCGGTTGATCAGGCAAGCTCTCCAGGTGGGAGAGCACGCGCTCCAGTACACGCGAAGCGAGTTCACTTCGGTCCCCGTACGCATCGTCGAGGTCAGCCCAATCCATCTTCAGGTGTCCATCCGGAGCTGTGTCGACTCACCTGCCCCCATCGGGAACGCCGGGCGTCAGCCCACCCTCAGGCTGGAGCCCACTGCTAGGCACGAGGAAGGGGGAATCCACGCGGAGCCTCAGATCTGCACCCGCCAGGAAAGGTCCAAGGACCTGCCAATCGAACTCACTGGAAGGTCTCCAGGCCACGAAGAGTTCACCCTCAGCCAGGCCCCCCACGCGAAAACGACCCTCGTCGTCCGTAAACACCGGCCGGGACATCACATGGGCCTCGAGCTTGGGGATCACGAGACTTCTCCCCGTGCTCCCGACACTGACCTGGGCTTCGCGGACCGGCAAGCCCCTGTGGTCGACCAGCTGGCCTCCCAGGGACAGCCCTGCGGGCATCGAGATCTCGCCCAGGTCGGAGGTCTGGCCCGGACTGATCTCGAGCTTCCCGTGATGAGGCAGATGCTGGTCGGCCTGCACGCTGACCCTCGCTGGGCCGGCGGCCACGCGATCCACGACGAAGAAACCCTGATCATCGGTACGGCTGCGACCGGGCCCCACGCTCTGGCTACCCTTCTTGACCCAATCAGGCACAGTCACGATGCGTTGCTCGGGTTCGCGGATCAGCAGGAGCCCATCCAGCTCATAGTCCAGAAGCGTCTCGGTCGAAGTCACCCGAACCCAGGCATCCTTGAGGGGCTTGCCCTCGGCATCCAAGACGCGCCCCACGGCCTTGCCCGTCTCTTCGAGATTGAGATCCCCCAGATCGAAGACCTCGCCAGGTTGTGGAGCCATACTCAGACTGAACACTCCGACCCTGTCTTCGCCAGCACACACCACGAGGCAGATCTGTCCCTGGGTCGCGCGACTCACCAGCTCGAACTCACCCCTGCCGTCACAGCTGCCTTCTCCGATCATGAGATAGGGACTCCCGGGTGCGTCCAACTCCTCGGGTGAACCCAAAGAGCTGGAGGACTCACCATCGAAGCGCACATACAAGCGCAGGCCGATGCCAGAGACGGGGATACGAGACTTGCCCCAGAGCACCCGCCCCATGAGCTTGCCCATGAGCATGCCACGCGAATCGGTCTTCCTGTCCTTGCTCGAGGGACGGTGAGCTTCTGCAGCTGCAGGTTCATCGGCACTAGCCAGGTCCTGCGATGCCCCACCCGAGGTGGACTCCTCTTGAAGCAACTCGTCGAAGAAGAGGGGAGCCTCTTCGCTTTGAAGAAGGAACTCGCCTTCGACAGGTGAAAAACCGGTGAGTGCTGTCTCGGTCTTGGCCTGCGTATCCCGGTCCGGACCCCATTGGGTTGGCAAGACGAGCAGGAATCCTCCGAGAAAGAAGAGACCTGCTGTCAGCAGCGAAAGTGGCCGGATCGTCATCTCGGTGTTCAGTGCTGGAAGAAGAGAGGGCCTGGAGCAGCGGGGGGGGCGCCGACACATCATCGTGAATCGGAGGCAAAGGTTCAACGGGGTCCAGAGGGGCTTATTCCCGAGAACGTCATTTTTTGCCCTGGCCCCCGGGGACGCTCGCTCCTTCTCGCACAGACAAACCCCAGGGCTCGCAGGCTTGGACCCCGGAGATCACGAGCTAGGATCCTTCCCTCCACATCGCAGAGGAGTTAGCTCAAATGGTCCATAAAGTCGTTCTCGCCTACTCTGGAGGGCTCGACACCTCCATCATCATTCCCTGGCTCAAGGAGCACTACGACGGCTGCGAAGTCCATGCGGTCGCCGGAGATGTAGGACAGGGTGCCGGTGAACTGGAGGGGCTCGAAGAGAAGGCGCATGCCAGCGGCGCTGCCTCTTGCCGCGTCGTCGATTGCCGTAAACCCTTTCTGGAAGAGATCGTCTGGCCCTGCCTCATGGCCTGCTCGGTCTACGAGAAGCGCTATCTCCTGGGTACCTCCATGGCCAGACCCGTCCTCGCCCGAGCCCAGGTGGAGCGCGCCCAGGAACTCGGCGCCGACGCCCTGGCCCACGGCTGCACAGGCAAGGGCAACGATCAGGTTC
>JAJRTL010000492.1 GCA_024278315.1 Planctomycetota bacterium
AGCCGCCCCCCTCGGGAGAGTCTTGGGACCTCTGCAGCGACTTTATCTCGCCGCCCCAGAGGCGGCGAGGTACAGGCATCCGGAGAGCAAAGAGGTCCCAAGACTCTCCCGAGCCCGCGCGCCCCCAAAAAAAACACCCCCAGCCAATCAGCCACCCCAACCAATCAGCCACCCTCGCGCTCTTCTTTGGCGACGACTATGCTGGCGCCTTAGACAGCAGCTTGTCGCCACGAACCCGCTAGCCTAGGAGCCAGACATGAACATCCTCACCCGGCGTTGGGCATTGTTCTGGAGCATCCCAGGGGCAAGCACTGCCCTTGCCTGGATCGTCGCGTTGGCAGCCCTTCCTGGAAGTGGGAGGGTCTACCAGGATCATGGGGCTGCGAGGCCAGCGGACAGTCTGGACCAAGATGTGCGTGGCACCGTCGTCGGAAAGGTCCTGCGCTACGATGGCAAACCTGCCGCTCGAGCGACGGTCACCTTGGTCCGAGTCTACCCTCTCACGCTGATGTACCCGCGCATCCTGGACTTCGTTCAGGTCAAGACGGACGACCGCGGCATGTTCAAGGCCCAGTTGCAGAAAGGCCGTGTCTACTCCGCTTGGGCGATCACCGAAATCTCATAAGAGCGATACCGGACGACGAGATTCTACCCGCGTGTCTTGGTCGGCAAACCGCTCGTCATGCGTGAATACGAGAGCCTGCGGCATCGACTCCGCATGCGCCTCAAAGGTCGTGAGGCCTGGGAGAAGAGCGGTGCTCTCCGCCTTGTCGTCCAGTACCCGTCCGCGAGCGGATCCTGGCAACAAGTCGAACCCAATGGCGACGGTATCGTGACCCTACCGGCTCTACCGGGCAGTGGTGTGGCCATCCAGGTCTTCACCAGGGATGGGCATCAACTACTCGGACCGAATCAGCTGTTCCAGGACTTGGACAAGGCCGGCGGCAAGCTTCTCGATCTGCAGCTCGGCCAAGCCTACCCACTCGCCATCAGGATTCGCAGAAACACAGGGCGCCGACAACCGATCGCCGGTGCCCGCCTCTATGCGACGGGCTTGGATCCAACCCGCGTACTGATTGCAGAGACGAACAGCGAGGGAATTGCCTATTTCCACTACCCCGCCTGCAAATGGGAGATGTTCGATCTCTCACTCCACTACGTTGTTCAAGCGAAGGGGTACGGTGAAGTTCGAGGAACCGTGATCTTGAACGACTTCGACGACACGCGCACGATGAAGGGTCTTCGAGCGAGTGGACAAGTCGACGATGAGCTCGTCATGATGAAGGGACACCTTCTCGAGGGACGCGTGTGGCTATCGAAGGGTCGACCAGCCGCGAACGTGACCGTCCGGTTGGACGCAGCTGTGCCTCTGAGTCCGGACATCGTCTCAGAAGGGTCTCCCATCTTGACCCGAACCGATCAGGATGGGCGATTCTCTTTCGCATCGCGCAACAACGGCTTCGCCTATCGGCTCAGCTGCTTTGTCGATCCTCTCCAGCTGTCCGACAGACCTGTGGACACCGCCTATCCACTCCAAGGCCTCATCGCTCTGGCCCAGGACATCAAGGGCTCGTCCGAGGATAGCCGTCTCGATGATTTCTACCTCGATCGCATGAGGGCCCTGAGGGTCGAGGTCCGCGCTGCAGATGGGCGCCCCGCGGAGTCTCCGGCCCTCTACCTCGCGGATGCACAGAGTGCCTTCGGCAAGAAACAGTCTGTCCCTGGTGGCGCCCTCTATCTCGGCAATGCTCGAGGCCGGCTCAGTCTCCTCCTCCCCAACACCTTAGATCGAGGACTTCTGGTAGCCGTCTCGCCCCAGTCATCGGGAGCCACCCTGCTCCCCCGCGTCCTCCCCGACACTCCGTGGAAAGTCCAGCTCCACCCCACGACCACGATCAGCGGTCGTGTGGTCGACGAAGAAGGCCAGCCCATAGCGGGTGTTCAGCTCAGTCTGAGCCCTCTGCGTCAGCCTGGCGAATTCCCGATCTTCGCCTATCCGTGGTCGTCCCAACCCCCAACCACGAAGTCAGACGGCACCTTCGAATTCCACGCTCGCACCCAACGCACCTACATCCTCTTCGCACAACTCGCCCACACCCCCCCCAACCCCCGCCTGTCCTCCATAACAAAAATCCAAGTCCACGAAACCCCCACAACCAACCTCCAAATCCAACTCCCCCCCCAAAAATAACCCCCAAACACCCCCACCCAATCAGCCCAGCCGCGGCCATCCCCCCGCACGCCCCCCCAGAGCGAACCATCCCCCCCCCCCCAGCAGCCCCCGCCGCCACCCCGCCTTCGAGCCGCCCCCCCACCAGCCCCCCTCGGGAGAGTCTTGGGACCTCTGCAGCGACTTTATCTCGCCGCCCCAGAGGCGGCGAGGTACAGGCATCCGGAGAGCAAAGAGGTCCCAAGACTCTCCCGAGCCCGCGCGCCCCCAAAAAAAAACACCCCCAGCCAATCAGCCACCCCAGCCAATCAGCCACCCCAGCCAATCAGCCATCCCAGCCAATCAGCCATCCCAACCAATCAGCCATCCCAACCAATCAGCCCCCATCCCCCCAATCAGTCCCGCCCCTTCTTCTTCCGCCGATTCCTCTCCCGCTCCTCCTCCCGTGCGGACTCCAACTCAATCTCCCGCGCGATCGCAAACTCCAGATTCTCAGGATCCAGCTCACAAGCCAGCCCCAAGAGCTTCAGGATCTCCTCCTGGTCACGCTTGCTCCCCTCATTGCGGCCGAGCAGGCGAGCCTTCTCGAAGTAGTGGCTCCCTTCCAGAGGGTCGAGTTCCATGGCCTTGCTGATCATGCGAATGGCCTCCTCGCGCTCGCTGCTCCTGCTGAGGAGACGGGCGTAGACGGAGTAGGTCTGGGGGGTCTTGGCACCCTGGCTGACGGCTCGACTGAGCATGTCCTTGGCTTCCTTGCGGTTGCCCGAGCGAGCCATGTAACGACCGGCCATCTCCAAGGCATCGACCTCGGTGACCTGGAGGCTCTTGATGTAGGCGTACCACTCCTTCTCGAGGATATCGAGGCTCTTCACACCGAGGCGCTTGAGCAGGAGCTTCTCCGCGGTCTCGGGTTCGATCGTCACGTTGCCGGCAGCGGCAGGGACCCGGCGAATGCCCCTGCCGGCCGCGATCTCGAGATAGAACTTGCGGTATTTGGAGGCGTATTTCTTCTCGGAGAAGAGATAGTGGACGAAGGTCCAACCCCAGGCGTAGTCGCGCGCATCGAAGCGAGGCTTGTAGATCATGTCCTTGAGCTTGATCCAACGCTTCTTCTTGATGTCCTCCTTGACGACCATGAGGCGGCCTGCCTGGAGATGCCCGGCGGTCAGCTTGTCCTTCTTTCGCTTGGCCTTGGGGTTCCAGCGACTGGCGCCGTAGTACTCGGCCATGGATTCGGAGACCCAGGCGGGATAGAGGAAGTTGCCATTGGTCATGTCCACCAGCAGATGCTGGAGTTCGTGGAACATGACGTCGATCGTGAAGACCGGATCATGACGGTCCCAGTAGAAATAGAGGTCCTTGGTGCCGAAGTTGTAGAAGCCCAGGATACCGCCACCGGCACCGGAGATTTGCTCCAAGTCACCCCGATCGGCGAACAGGTGGATGGTTGGCTTCTTCTTCTTGTCGGGCTTGAGCTTCCACTTGCGCATGAACACGTCCCAGAACAGATCGAAGAGCTCGCGCATCTCCTCGAATTTCTCCTGTGGGATGTTGTACTCGAAGATGTAGTTCTTGCCCTTGAACACGTAGGCGTTGCGCCAGAGCTTGTGCGCCTGTTGCACCTTGATCTTGGCCGCGAGCTTCTTCTGCATCCGCTTGATCTGCTTCTTGGCCTCCTTCTGGCTCAGCCAGCGACCGTTGAAAAGGATGAGACCCTTCGCGAGTTTGGCCCTCTCTTTGTCGTTCTTGGGCACGTAGCTCGCCTTCGAAGTCGTCGAGAACCAACTCACGACCAGCTTCTGGGGGACGCGAACATCGCCGTTCTCGAAATGGACGATGAGGTGATCTCCGTCCTTGTCGATGGCGGGTCCGAAGATGAACCTGCCATCCAGCAGGGACAGGGCGCCTTCGCCTTCCACGCGCTTGGGTTTGGTTGGGAGGGCGGACTTCTTCTGTGCGACGGCAGAACCCAGGAGAAGGGCTCCGCCAGCCAGGAGCGGAAGAAGAAGACGAAGGGGGTGCGCGAGGGAGACCGTCATCATTGCCTGCTTTCTTGGTACTGCTTTGGGCTCGATCTGACTGTTGTCGTCAGCTGGATCAACCCTTGAAGGCCTTCTTCCAGTCGGAGTCGAAACGCCTCCAGTCCTTCTCGGTCCAGGAGCTGAACACCTTCTCGAAGCACTTGTCGTAGATCTTGTCGCGCTTCTCCCGCCATCCACCGAGCAGATCGATCTCTTCGCCCTCGTCCTTGGAAGAGGCTTCCTTGATTGCTTTCTCGATCTCCTTGTTCATGTCCTTGTAGGTGTCGCGGAGGATCTTGTCGAGGGCGCCGATGTAGTCGGGGAGGATGTTCTTGTACTTCTTCTTCTTGGAACCCTTGGTCACCAGGTAGTGCACCATGGCCAGGGTCATGACCCTGTCCTTGTCGTCGGCACGATTGGTCTTGTTGTACTCGCCGTACTTGGCCACGACGATGTCCTGGGCAGGATTTAAATCATCCTTGCGCAGGTGGTCCCGAATGACCTCCATGGAGCCCTCGCCGGGCTTCGAGACCATCTTGCTCCCTTTCATGCGCATATAGGAAAGCTGAAGGATCAGGCCGTCGTCGAGCCATGGCGGAAGCCCACGCCAGAGCATGGGGTTCTTGTGCCGGAGGAAGGCCTGGCAGATCGCAGCGTTGAAGCCGAAGCTGCCGCCGTCGTTCCATCCCCAATCCCTGTCTTCGTAGGTGACGATCTCGCCGGTGCGCAGGTTGAAGGACTCCTTGCGGTTGCTCGTGTCCATGTAGGAGTTGCGCTCGTCCTGGTTCTTGCAGACCCGGATCAAGGAGGGCGTGGCATATTCGCGACCCACGAAGCCGTAGTTGGTGTTCATGTACTTCCACATGAGCTTGGCCTGCTTGGCGACCATCTTGGCGTACTTGGGCGAGGTGTTGTAGAAGATCGTGAAGGGCTTGGCGTTCAGCCGCTTCCAGCCCGGAGGCAGGCGCTTCTCCGATTCGTCGATGAGCCTGCCTAGATCCTTCATGCGACGATCGCGCCGCTCTTCGGGCGTCATCTCCGACCATTCGATCTCGTTGGACTTCTTGCCGCTCTTCTTCTTGCTGCTGAGGCCAGTGCCTGAGCTCGTCGTCACGGCGCCGGTCTGCCCTCCATACTTCTTGGTCTTGCGAAACTTCTTGGCTGCCTTGCCGATCTTGTTTTTGAACTTGCGCTGATGGTCAGCCAAGGTCTCGAACTGGACGACGTAGAAGGCGTCACCCATGTCGATCTCCCAGGCCCAGAGCGTGTAGCCGACCTCGCCATCACTCATTGTGTTCGTGACGGTGATGTGCTTCTCGACGGCTGAGAGACTACCGATCTTGATGTCCTTCTCCGAGTCGATGTGCCAACCGCCCTTCTTGTAGTTCTCGCGAAGGTATTCCTTGTAGCTCCGGTAGGGGTTTTCGAAGTCGTAGGTGCCTGTCTTGCGTTGCTTCGCTTTCTCCCTGGCAAGACGCTTGAGGTCCACCTTGGGGAAGATGATGACCTTCATCTCGGGGGTGACGGCGGACCAGGACTTCTTGGCGGTGAGGCCCCTCTTGTAGAGGAACTTGGCAACTACGTACTTCTCGTCGATCTTGATTGGGACCTCGTGGAAGTCCTTGGGGATCTGGATCTCGAAGCCGTATTTCTCGCTCTTGAAGGTCCGCTGTGAAAGTGCCAGCGGGGTGAGGAGAGCCAGGGTGAGGACGGGGAGGATATGGAAACTGTACTGACCAGCTCGCATGGGGATCTCCTGTTCAGGGGATGCGAGAAAATGGAGGCGGAGTCGGAGGCAACCTACGATGACGGCGCTCAGACGCAGGTTGCATTCTTTGATTCCGAGCAAATATACGGAATTCAACCCAGATCGTCAGGGGGGGGCTGCTCTCCGCTGCATTCAGCTGGCGGTGAGCAGATCCTTGGGAAGTAGCAGCGACTCGATCTGGTCGACCTCATAGCCCTGTACGGGTGGTAGCGTCACGGCGGCCTTGCGCCCCCGATTGACGAATTTACGTGCGATTCGTTCGCGTCTCATGGCTTCTCTGCCGAGTTCGACGGAGATCATGTAGAAGTAGAAGCTCAGGAGGATCAGAAAGCCGGTGAGGCCGATGCTCAGCGCGATGGACCCCGCGCTGTGACTCTCGAGCAGGGTCGGGAGCTTGGATGCAGTCGGTAGTTCGAGCCGGATGTCAGCGTGGGCTGGGGCCTGGGCGGCGATGGTGGTGCTGATGTCCGTGCGCGGAGCGGCGTTCTGGGCCGAGAGCGCTCCTCCTCCGGGCGGCCCCAGGAGAATTGCCAGGCAGAGTCCCAGTATCTTCATATCCCTTCTCATCAGAGCGGGTCAGGAACTACTTCTGCGCCCGGGCTCATTACGGGGCAGCACTGCAATGGGTCAGGAGAGGCTCTTGCGGGTCCCGAAGCTCCCATCTCCTGGCCACTTTATCGGCAGCGATAGGGTGGATGACCCGGCTCTCGAGGCCCCGGTACAGGCAAATGGCGTCGAATCCTCGACGCCATGGGGATCCAGTTGTAGGCCGGAAATCCGAAATCACCGGATTTCAATTCAAGTCGCTCCTGACGCCCGCTGGAATCGCTCTGCGACCGATGGCCCGTGCCCGTCGGGACATGGCGTCGATCGGTGAGTCCGCCGGTGGAGATTGGCCTACTTCTTCTTTTCTTTATGGATCGTGTGCTTGCGCAAGCGGGGGCAATACTTCGAGAGCTCGAGCTTGGCCGTACCCGTCTTCTTGCGAATCGTGTAGTTCTTCTCTCCCGACTCGGTGCAGACGAGGTGGACGATTTCTTTCTTCTTCTTAGGCTTGGCCATGGTTCTTTTGCTCGCTCCGGCGGCGGGGCCCGTTTCCGGGATTTGGAGCGGAGCATCCTAGCGCTGCCCAAGGGGGATGCAAGCGCGGGCCGGGCTTGTTCTGGGCGCAGAAAGGGTGAGTTTCTGGAGAATTCGGGCTCAAGAGCGTGTTGAGCCTGAGGCCAGGGGAAGGCATCCTGTCTCCCGAATTCCAGGCTCTGGAACCCGAGGAGAGGGATCCGAGGCTGGGCTACCTGCCCTGAGCCATCGCTGGCTGGGGCCAGACAACCCCTCAACGGAGAGAATCATGGCTTTCGAGTTCCAAGGTCGGAGCTTCCAGAAGATCGGCGTCATCGGCTCGGGGCAGATCGGTCCGGACATCGCGCTTTATTTCGCCAAGGTCCTGTGCGGGCATGGCGTCCGGGTCGTGGTCGTGGACATCGCCGAAGAGGCTCTCGCCAAGGGTGAGAAGAAGCTCCACAAGAAGATCGATCGCGGCCAGGAGTCGGGTGCCTTCAAACCGGAGCTGGCGAGCGCCATGAAGGAGGCGGTCACCTTCACGAGTGACTATGGCCAGTTGGCCGATGCGCAGTTCATCGTCGAGGCAGCCACCGAGGACAAGGCGCTCAAGGGGCGCATCTTCGCTGACCTGGAAGCGCGCTGCACTCCCGAAACCATCTTCGCCTCCAACTCCTCACACCTCGAGCCCGAGCGGATCTTCGAGGGCCTGGACAAGAAGGACCGCAGCCTCGTCATCCACTACTTCTTCCCGGCCGAGCGCAATCCCATGGTCGAGATTGTCCCATCCAAGGACACGGCTCCCGAGCTCACGCGCTTCCTGCTCGACTTCTATGAGGTCATCGGCAAGTGCCCGATCCAGGCTGGGTCGCGCTATGGCTATGCGCTGGACCCGGTCTTCGAGGGTGTCTTCCAGGCAGCGGCGCTGCTTGCCGAGAGTGGGGCGGGCACGCCCAAGGAGATCGACACGGTTGCCTGCAAGGCGCTGGGGCTCACGATCGGTCCGTTCACTGCCATGAACCTGACCGGGGGCAATCCGATCACGGCGGTTGGACTCGACAACTACACGACCCGCATCCATTCCTGGTTCCATACGCCGCAGATCCTCAAGGACCAGGTGGCCAACGGCGAGCGCTGGGAGGTGCCGGCGCGCGGGGAGAAGGTCGAGGTGGCCGCGGACAAGGCGGAGATCATCAGCCGGGCGTTGCAGGGAGCCTTCTTCGGTATCTGCAGCGAGATCGTGGATTCGGGCGTTTCAAACGTCGATGACATGAACATGGCCGTGGAGCTGGCGCTCGACATGAAGGCGCCCTTCCGCGCGATGAACCAGATCGGCACGGACAAGGCCTTGGCGCTCGTCGAGGCCTATGCCGCCGACAACGAGGGCTTCCCGGTCCCGGGCATTCTGAAGTCGCATGGCTCCGAGGCGCGCCCCTTCGAGATCCACACGGTGATGCGGGACGATCGTGATGGCGTGGCCGTCCTGACGATCCGCCGTCCACGCGTGCTGAACGCTCTGGACCAGTCAGTGTTCGACGAGCTCGAGGCGCGTTTCACGGAGATCCAGAAGGACGATTCGATCCAGGCGGCTGTCATCACCGGCTTCGGGGTCAAGGCCTTCGTCTCGGGTGCCGATGTCCGCTTCCTATCCAAGATCGAGTCCGTGGCGCACGGCGCAGAGACCAGCGCTGGTAGCCAGCGCGTCTTCAATCTGATCGAAGATCTCGGCAAGCCCGTCGTCTGCGCCTACAACGGTTTGGCCTTCGGTGGGGGCAACGAGCTCGCGATGAGTTGCAGCTATCGGGTCGCCCGCAAGGACCTCAAGCCGCTGGCGGCGCAGCCCGAAGTCAACCTGGGCATCATCCCCGGCGCTGGCGCGACGCAGCGACTCCCGCGGCTGGTCGGTTTCGAGAAGGCAGCGCAGCTG
>JAJRTL010000493.1 GCA_024278315.1 Planctomycetota bacterium
GAGAAAACCAGGAACAGCACGACCAAGGTCGGCAGCGTGAAGAGCACCCAGGCGATGCGATCGTAGCGACGGACCTTGGCCGCCTCGCCATTCGTGTCCTTGGTCTCTCTGGTTTTGTCCTGCTCCACCTGCGTGCTCCGTCCTGGTTTGGCCTCTCGACCCGATACTCGCCCGATCTCTTGAGCCCGAGACTCACTTGGCTCCAGAGCCCGACTGTCTGCTGCCATCCGGCCTGATACTCTCTCGGCCCGCCAGCCTGCTGGCTGCCGCACCTCGCATCCGCGCGGTCGGACAGCAACTGGGCCACGCCACGCGCCGGACATTTCGCGGCCCGGCCCCGCTTCTCGCTCTCGCTCCTCGTCCTGGCGCGAGCGAGCCCGTATCCTCGCCGCATGGCCGCTCCGAAGAAACAAGCAAAGCTCCCCGAGATCCGACTTCGCATCAAGGTGCACGGCCGACACCCCCGCTTCTACCGCAAGCAGGTGCTGAAGCCCACGCGCCCCATCCCGGCAGGAAGCCAGGTCTTCGTCCGCGACAAGGAAGGCAAGGCCATCGGCACAGGCTTCTACAACTCGCGCAGCCAGATCGCGCTACGCATCTTCGATCGTGGTTTCGCCCCCGCCAGCGAGGGGCGCATCCTCGAGCTGCTGCAGGCCGCCATCGACTACCGCGAGCGTGATCTGAGGCTGCAGGATCACAGCGAGGCCTATCGGCTCGTGCATGCCGAGGGCGATGGCCTGCCCGGCCTCATCATCGACAAGCTGGGCGACTATCTCGTGGCGCAGCTGGCGCTCAAGGGGCTCGAAGCCCACATGGAGGAGATCGGCGAAGCCCTCCTGCGCCGCTACCCCAAGGGCAGGCTGATCCTGCACGTCGACAAGGAGATGTCGGAGCTCGAGGGCATGGAGCTGCGCTCGACCCGCAGCGATGCTGAGGCCTGGCTCAGCGAAGACGACCTCCACTACCGCTTCGCTCCCGGCCAGGGGCACAAGACCGGCTTCTTCTGCGACCAACGCGACAACCGCATGCGGCTCGGCCGCCTCGCCAAGGGCAGGCGCGTGCTCGATCTGTGCTGCAACTCGGGTGGCTTTGCGATGCATGCCGCGCGCGGCGGCGCCCGGCAGGTCGAAGCCTACGACCTCGACGAGAAGGCCGTGGCGCTCGCCCGCGACAACGCCAAGCGCAACCAGCTCTCCATGTCGGTCGCGCAGGCCGACGCCTTCGAGCTGCTGCGCGAGCGCAAGCCCGGCAGCTGCGACGCCCTGATCCTCGATCCGCCCAAGTGGGTGCACGGCAAGGACGACATGGACGATGGCCTGCGCCGCTATCTCGACCTCAACCGGCTCGGCTTCAAGCTACTGCAGAAGGGCGGTCTGCTCGTGACCTGCTCCTGCTCAGGCCAGGTCTCCGAGGACCGTTTCTTGAGCGTCCTACGCGATGCGGCCGGCCGCGCCGGGCGCGACGCACGCATCCTCCACCTCGGTGGCGCGGGAGCCGACCACCCGGTCGCGCTCGAATGCCCCGAAACCCGCTATCTCAAAGTCGTCTTCCTCCAAATCCGTTGAGCCAGAACTACACCATCCTCATCCCCTGCGCCGCAGGTCTCGAAGCCCTCTTGCAGAGCGAAGTCGAAGCCCTCGGCTTGGCCCAGGGTCCGATCGAAAAGAAGCTGGGCCGTCTGCGCCTAGACACCGATCAGCAGGGCCTGCACCGCGCACTGCTCGAGCTCGGCCTCGCCTCGAGTGTCGAGCTGGTCCTCGGCCGCATCAAAGCGCTCAGTTTTGGTGAACTCGTGCAGAAGGTGCAGCGCCTCCCATGGACCGACTGGCTCGTGCCAGGCCAGGCCTTCGACGTGCAAGCCCGCGCCAAGAAGTCCAAGCTCTACCACAGCGGAGGCATCGAGGAGCGCGTGGCCAAGGGCATGCTCGCCGTGTTGGGACAACCCGAGAACATGCCCGACGAGGAGGACATCGACCTGCTGCCCCGCGTGCAAGTGCGCTTCGAGCGGGACGTCGCCGAGCTCAGTCTCGACCTGGCGGGCCGCCCGCTGCACCAGCGTGGCTACCGGCTCGACCCGGGTCAGGCCCCGCTGCGAGAGGACCTGGCGCGCGCTCTCGTGATCCTCTCGGGTTGGGACAAGCAAGCCACGCTGTTGGATCCCTTCTGCGGCTCGGGGACCCTGCTCATCGAGGCTGCCCATCTGGCTCGCGGCCGCGCGCCGGGACTGGGACGCCCACACGCACTCGAGCAGAGCGCTCTCCTCGACAAGGACCTGTGGGTCTCGCTACGCCTCGCCGCACAGGAGCGGATCCTGGATGCCTGTCCCGCTGCGCTCGTGGGATCGGACCGCGATGAGCGCGCGCTCACAGCCTGCCGCGCTAACGCCGAGCGCGCCGGTGTCCTGAACGACCTCGACCTGCACATGGCACCTCTCGCAGAGGCGCCCCTGCTCCGCCAACCCGACGAGGCACCCGCGCAGGGCTATCTCGTCAGCAACCCCCCCTTCGGTCAACGGCTCGGCGGCAAGAAGCTGGTCCACCTCTACCAGAACCTAGGTCACCTCTTCGAGGCCCTGCCCAAGAGCTGGCAACTCTCCCTGGTCGCCAACGACAGCCGCCTCACGCGCAAGGTCGGCCTCCCGCTCGAATCACGCGCGCGTGTCAGCCACGGCGGCCTCTCCGTGCAATATCTCGCCTCCAAGCCAGATCCCCTCTCGTGAATCCAGCGGCCCCTGCGTATCAGACCTCATGAACCAACACTTCGTCTCCCTGCCATTCCTGCTCACGACTTTCCTCGCCGGTTTCCTTCCCGGTCTCCTACCCCAGCCGCTGCGCGCGCAGGACAACCCACATTCCGAATCTGCCCAGTCCAAGGCATCGCAAGCACAGACCCCAACAGTCCCCAAGCTCAGTCAGGAAGAGAAGGACATCCTCTCCCGCATCCGCACGCAGGACGTCCAGGGAATCCTCTCCTTCCTCGCCAGCGACGAACTCAAGGGTCGCGATACGCCTTCGGCCGAACTGAACATTGCCGCCGCCTACGTGGCCTCACGGTTTCGCGCCGCAGGGCTCGAAGGCCTCGGCCCCAAAGGCAGCTACTTCCTGGAGAGCGAGCTGGATGCACGCATGATGCCAGGCCTCGGCATCCTCGCACTGGACGGCAATGGCAATCCCATCCCCCACTATGGCCTCGTCTCCGCGACCGAGAATCCCTACGAGTGGAACGGCGCTCTGACGCTCGAGGACGGAGAGGTCCCCGAAGGTGGACCCATCCTCCTCGACGCACCTGCCAAGCTCAGGGGTCGCATGGCACGCATGCCTGTGGGTGCTCTCGTCCCGATGGCCAGCAGCAAGGCCCGCGACAACAAGGCAAGCGCTGTCCTCCTCCGCGTCCCCAAGGACCATGGGCTCGTCGCTCTAGCCGCCAAAGCCCGCAAACAACCCCTGTCCCAACGCACCCTCGCCCCGAGCCGCGGCCGCGGCAAGCGCCCCGCCCCACTCTCCATCCTCCTCGTGCCCGAGGACATCCAGATCGAGGGACCCGTCAGGCTCTACTTCCCCGCCTACATCGCCAAGAAGGTCAAGGTCCGCAACGTCGCCGCCATCCTGCGCGGACGCAACGCGACGGCCGCAAAGAAGGCCGTCGCGTTCACCGCGCACCTCGACCACATCGGCACAGGCTCACCGGTGCAAGGCGACGGCATTTTCAATGGCGCTGACGACGACGCCACCGGCTGCACGGCCGTCATGCTGCTGGCCCGTGCCTACGGCGCGCTTGCAAGGCCCCCCCTGCACAGCACGATCTTCATGACCTACTGGGGCGAGGAGAAAGGTCTCGTCGGCTCCCGCCACTTCGCCGACCACCCCGCCTGGCCCCTCGACGACCTCATCTGCAACATCAACATCGAGATGATCGGCCGCGCCACCGGCAATCGCCTGGGCGCCTCCTGGGTCACTGGCTGGTCCAAGACAGACCTCGGCCCGCTCATAGCCTTGGGTGCCAAGCGCGCGGGCCTCATCGTCCGCGAGGATCCGCGACTCAGCAAGATGCTCTACAGGCAAAGCGACAACTGGTCTCTCGCCAAGAAGGGGGTCATCGCCCACAGCTTCTCGGCCAGCGGATTGCACAAGGACTACCACGGACGCGGCGACGAATGGCAGAAGGTCGACGCCAAGAACATGGCCCTCGTGATCCGAGGTCTCTTCGCAGGTTCCCTCCCCATCGCTATGGGGCGACTCATTCCCAGCAAGAACTGACGAAGCTGCGCCTGAGACCAACGAGGCATGGGACCGGGATCCGGAGCTGTTCCTCAAAGAGACGCAGAGAGCACAGAGCTACAACAAGACGATCTCTGTGCTCCTCTGTGCTCACCCTGTGGTTCCTCTGGATCACCAGCTCTCCTCAGTCTCCCTGCGTCTTGCGTAGGGGAGCACGCTTCTTGACTCATCTGTCCACTTCTTGTCGGGCCAAGTGCCCTAGGCCCTCACTACGGAACCAATCCAACGCATCATCCATCTCCGCCATGGTGACCGTCACCGCAGACAGGCTTCAACGGGTTCTCGGGAACGATCGCATTCAAGGGAGAATCCAAGATAGCCGCCAGATGTTGCCATACGAGACCCACGCCTGCTGCATGCCTATAGGGGGCCCCACTCCCGCCATAGACCCACCTGTCACCGTGGAACCATCCAGGCGTGCAAACCCATCAGTCAGCAGGCCGTCTCACGACCAGGGTGAGGAAGTCCTTCCGCGTTTCCTCTGGCGCAGCGAAGCTGTCGTAGCGCGACTCCAGGATCTCCCAATCCACAAACCGTGCCTCTAGTTCACCTTCCTGGAACAGGTGGTAGTTCTCACCATCGAACATGTCCATGAAGGTCGTGCCCTCGACCAGGACGTTCAGGATGAGTGCACCTTCCGGGCGCAGGTGTTGGATCGTCGTTTCCAGGATCCGCATCGCTGTCTCCCGCCGGAAGAAGTGGAGAAGCCCGATCACGACCACGGTATCGAAGTCACGATCTGCCTCCCATGCGGTCACATCGGCCTGGACGGCTTTGACTCCGAGTCCCTCGGCAGCAGCATCTCGCCCCATGCGCGCGACGGCTGTGGAGCACTTCTCCACCGCCAGAACCTCATGTCCCCGGCGCCCCGCCTCCAGTGCGAGGTTGCCGAGCCCGGCACCCAGATCCAGGACGCTTCCCTCCAGATATGCGAGCGCCAGCGTCTCGAAGGGATTGAGCTCGAAGCTCCCCTCCTCCACCTGCTTGCGAAACTGCTGATCGAAGAACCCCGCTGCCACCATGAACCCACCTCCGCAACAACCGCCATGGTACCGCCCACCCGAGCGGTCACAAGCCTGGCTCGATCAGCCGCGGAGTTCGCAGCCGATCTCGGCGACCAGTTCGCGGACGCGGTCGATGAAGCGCTCCTCGTCGGCCGTGGTGAGGGTGCGCTTGTCGGAGCCCAGGACTGCCGTGAAGTTGAGGCTCTTCTTGCCCTCGGGCAGGCCCTGGCCGCGGTAGACCTCGAAGAGCTTGACCTCTCGGAGGAGTCTGGGATGGGCGCCTTCGAGGACGCGTGTGACCTCGGCAGCCTGCATCTCCTTGGGGGCCAGAATCGCGAGGTCAACGGGCTGGTCCTGGTAGCGCGGCTTACAGCGGTAGGTGATCTCCTGCCGGGGGACGGCCAGGAGTTGGCGCAGGTCGATCATCAGGGCTGCCACACCCCCACCCTTCTTGGGGAGGTCGAGGGACAGCCTTTCGATGATCTTGGGATGGACGTCTCCGACGTAGGCCACGACACGACTGTGGTCGGTGGGATCCACGAAGGCTGCCGTGCGGCCTGGATGCATCCAGGGCGGAGGTGCGTCGAGCTGGATGGCATCCAGCTGGGGACGACCGATGCACTTGAGGGCATGCTCCAGATGACCGCGGACGCGGTGATAGGGATGCTCGCTGCCTTGGTTGCGATCGGCAACGATGTGGACCAGCTGCACGACCTCGAAGGGCAGCGACTTCGTCACACCATCCCGCTCCAGTACCTCGCCACGCACCTCGGGGTAGTAACCCTTGTCGATCTCGAAGAGGGAGACGAACTTCTCACGCCTCAGGTTGTCGGCCATGGACATGAGGAGCCCGGGCATGACGTCACGCTGAAGGCGTGAGAGATGCGAGGCAATGGCGTTGGTCACGCGCACGTAAGGCAGGTCCTCGAGTCCGAGACGCTCGATGTGCTCGTCGGCCAGGAAGGTGTAGTTCTTGGCCTCCAAGGCATCGCTGTCATGCGCGAAGATGTGCTTGAGCTTGTGGGTCAGGACCAGTTCGGGTTCTCTGTAGGGCACGGTGACTGGCTGCAGAGGCGCCACCGGCGGGATGTTGTCGTAGCCGTAGCAACGTCCGAGCTCCTCGATGAGATCCTCTTCGATGGAGACGTCCTTGGTGGCACGGTAGCTCGGGATCGCGACGCGGAAGAGATCCTCGCCAGCCTCGTCCATACCGAAGCCCAGCGGCTCCAGGAAGTCCACGATCTGCTGTGGGCTGAGCTCCAACCCCAGGATGCGGTTGACCCGCGTGGGCCGCAGCTCGACGTATTTCTGCTCATAGCTCCAGGCAGCCGGATCGGTCATGGGTCCGGTGGCGTGGGCCCCGGGGGAGACCTCCGGCAAGAGAGCCAAGAACTTCTGTACGGCGAGCTCGCAGAGCGCAGGATCCAGACTCTTCTCGAAGCGCGTGGAGGACTCGCTGCGCAGTCCCAGGCGCATGCTGCTGCGTCGGATCGTGGCCGCATCGAAACTCGCCGACTCCAGAAAGGCCGAAGTCGTGTCCGCTTCGACCATGGAGTGTTCGCCCCCCATGATGCCAGCGAGAGCCACGGGGGCCTCGCCATCACAGATCAGGAGATCGTCCTCGCCAAGGCGCCGCTCCATGCCATCCAGCGTCTTCATCGTCTCGCCCAAGCTGGCGAAGCGCACGGAGATCTCGGGATGCTCGGCACCGCCCTTGCCCTTGAGACGCCCCATGTCGAAGGCGTGCATGGGTTGCCCCAGGTCCAGGAGGAGGAAATTGGTCAGGTCCACGATGTTGTTGAGCGGCCGTTGGCCCACAGCCAGCAGCAGATATCGCATCCACTCAGGAGACTGCCTCACTTCGATGTCGCGCAGGACGAGTCCGCAGTAGCGATGGCAACCACGCTTGGCGCGCTTCATGTCGACATCGAGCGTCTCGCCAGCCACCGGGAAGTTCGGGTTCATTCCCTCCAGCGGGTCCGCGAGCTCCTTGCCGTACAGCGCGGCCAGTTCACGCGCGAAACCATAGTGGCCCCAGAGATCCGGACGGTGCGTGATGGACTTGTTGTCGATCTCGAGCAGGGTGTCCTGGATCGGTAGATAGTCGGTCAGCGGACGCCCGGGCACGGCAGCGGAGTCCAAGACGAGGATGCCCTCGTGCTCGTCGCTGAGTCCCAGCTCGCGCTCGGAGCAGATCATGCCATAGGAGAGCTCACCGCGGATCTTGCTCTTCTTGATCTTGGTCCCGTCGGGCAGACGCTTCTTGACGCCGATGTAGGCGATCTTCTGACCTTGCGCCACGTTGGGAGCGCCACAGATGACCGGCAGCGGTTCATCGCCTCCGAAGTCCACGAGCGTCTTGGAGAGTTTGTCGGCATCGGGGTGCTTTCCGCATTCGAGCACTTCGCCGACGACGATCTCCGAGAGCTGCTCACCGAAGGGCAGGATCTCCTCGATCTCCGCTGTGTGCATCGTGAGGTCATTGGCGATCTCCTGGGGACTCTTGTCCGAGAGATCCACATAACGTCCGAGCCATTTGAGTGAGAGAAGCATGGCGTATATCAGCGGTGGTAGAACTGGGACAAGAAGCGCACGTCGCCGCCCGTGAAGTCCCGGATGTCATTGATGCCAAAGGAGACCATCGCCAGTCTCTGCAGCCCCAAGCCGAAAGCGAAGCCCGTCCACTCCTCCGGGTCCAGACCCCCGTGCCGGAGCACGCTGGGATGAACCATTCCGCAGGGCAGGAGCTCGATCCAACCGGTCTGCTTGCAGACAGAGCAACCCTTGCCTTCGCAGAAGGGGCAGGTCACGTCCAGTTCGAACCCAGGCTCGACGAAGGGGAAGAAGCCAGGCCGCAGCCGCACCTCCAGATCCCGCTTCATGATCTCGCGCAAACAGGTCTTCATCGTGTAGATGAGGTGTGCCACCGAGATGTCACGGTCCACGACCAAGCCTTCCATCTGGTAGAAGGTGTGCTCATGGCTGGCGTCCACGGCCTCGTTGCGGAAGCAGCGTCCCGGCACGATGGCGCGGAAGGGTGGCTCGAACTTCTCCATGGCGCGGATCTGCACGGGCGAGGTGTGCGTCCGGAGCAGGTTGCCGTCATCCAACCAGAAGGTGTCCTGGCTCTCGCGAGCCGGATGGTCCCCGGGGATGTTGAGGGCATCGAAGTTGTAGTATTCGAACTCGACGTTGGGTCCGTCCAGCGCCGCGAAGCCCATCCCGAGGAAAACGCGCACCAGATCCTCGGTGACCTGGGTCAGGGGATGCAGGCGGCCACCGTCATAGGGCATGCCCGGCTCGGTCGGATCGAAGTCCCCTCTGGTCAGACGCGCCTCGAGTTCGGACTTGCGGAACTCCTCCTGCCTGGCAATCAGCAGAGCCGTGAGTTCGACCTTGAGGTCGTTGACAGCCTTGCCGAAGGCAGGACGCTCCTCCGCCGGCACCTTGCCCAACTGGCGCAAGAGGGCCGTGAGGGCTCCCTTCTTGCCCAGGGCTCGACGTTCGACCTCCTTGAGGGTCTGGAGGTCGGGTGCCGAGTGGATTTCTTCCGTGATCTGCGTACGGAGTGATTCCAGTTCTGGATTCATCGGCAGCGCTCCTGGGTGCCTCAGAGGGCACCCTAGCAATGGCTCAACTCGAGACAGGGCTCAACTGGCTGGAGACAGGGCTCACTTGGAGAGCGGGCTCAGCTGGAGAGCGCGGCCTTGACCTTCTCGGTGAGAGCCGTGAAGCCCTCGGGATCATGGATGGCCATCTCGCTCAGCTGCTTGCGGTTGAGCTCGATCCCCGACTTCTTGATCCCGTTCATGAACTGTGAGTAGTTCATGCCGTGGTTCTTGGCAGCCGCCGAGACACGCGTGATCCACAACCTGCGGAACTGGCGCTTCTTCTGCTTGCGACCGACGTAGGCAAACGAATCCCCGCGAATCACGACCTCGGTGGCCGTCCGGATCAGACGGCGACGACCGCCTACCTGGCCCTTGGCACGATTGAGGATACGACGACGACGATTTCGACTGGCAACTCTATTGGTTACGCGCATTTCTGATCACCCCTTTCCCAGCAGACGCTTCATCGTGCGAGCAATCGCACCGTGAACGAGACCCGGCTTGCGAAGCTTGCGCTTCATCTTGCGGTCCCGGCGCACCATCATGTGACTGGTCTTGGCGTGCCAACGCTTGACCTTGCCACTCTTGGTGACCTTCATTCGGGCGGCAACCGATTTCTTTGTCTTGGCTTTTGGCATGTTTCACTCTCCTGTAGCGACTCGCGTCGCGGACATTTCCTCTCCAGGGCGTAGCGGGCAGCCAAATGCCCGGTGACAGTCCCCTGGAAAGGGGGGCGGAAAGTGTAGCCAGCAAGCCGCTGAAGGCAAGCAAGCAAGCCGAGAAGAAGGAGCCAAGCCCCTTGCAGCCATGGAATTGGGGCTCGTGGTCCCCTGGGGCACTCGACCCTGAGGAGATTCATCCAGAGGAAGGCTCAGCCCGGTGGCACACAACTCGGCTGACGGCGCAGGTAGATCAGGGAGCACAGACCCCCTGATCCAACGACCCCCCTGATCCAACGACCTCTCTCCGATCTACTCGGGGGTCTTCTCCGGAGTAGCCTCTGGAGTAGTTTCTGGAGCAGGAGCTTCCGGAGCCGTGCTCGCTTCTGGGGCAACGCCCGCTTCCGGAGCCGTGCTCACTTCCGGAGCAACGCTCGCTTCCGGAGCAGTGCTCGCTTCCGCAGCCTCTCCTGCGGCGGCCTTGGCAGCCTTCTCGGCCGCCTTGGCAGCCGCCTTCTTGGCCGCCTTGTTGGCAGCTGCCGTCCCGGCTCCCTTGTCGGAGGCCTTGGGCCTCTTCTTGCTGAGCGCCAGGATCATGTTCATGCGTCGGCCCTCGAGGCGTGGTTCCCGCTCGACCTTGGCAATGTCGGAGACCATTTCGAGAAAGCGCATCATGACCTGACGACCCACATCCTGGTGCGCCATCTCACGTCCGCGGAAGAGGCAGGTCACCTGGACCTTGTCCCCCTTGGCGAGGAAGTCCCGGGCGCGATTGACCTTCACCTGGAGGTCACCGCCTGCGATCTTGGGCCGCACACGAACTTCCTTGAGCGTGACCGTGTGCTGCTTCTTCTTGGAAGCCGAGGCCTTCTTCTTGTTCTCGTACTTGAACTTGCCGTAGTCCATGATCCGACAGACGGGCGGGCGCTGGTTGGCAGCCACCTCCACCAGATCGAGGCCCCTTTCCTGGGCCATTCTCATCGCATCGACCGTCTCCATGACGCCGAGCTGTACGTTTTCTTCGTCGATGACCATGACCTGCCGGATACGGATCCGGTGGTTGACTCTGTATTGGTCACGTTGGGGTGCTTGTGGTGAGTAGCGCAAAGACCTCCTTACTGACGGACCGGTCGCCAGACCGACTTCTCGTCATAGAACTGAAACAGGGAAACAACATCTGGAGCCAGGGCCATCTGTGACCACCGACGCATTTGGATTGACGGGAGCCGCTGATTGCGGGCTCCCCAGCCAGGCACGCATCATTCATGCGAACCGAGGATTCTATCGGCCTTCGGGTCAGAAGAGCAAAGCCCTCGGCCCCAAGCCAGTGGGAATTTCGGCCCTTTCTGGACCCAACCGGGCCAATTCCCCTCTCGAGGAGCGAATCCGCTCCCCAAGTGGTCATCGAGTCGCCCTCCGGACTCAGCAAGCAGCCCACTCAGGTGCGTGCCTCGACTCTCTTCTGGATCTCTGCGGCCATCTCGCCGGGGCTGAACAGGCCCAGATCGCCATCCACGCGGTGGCGCAGGGCCAGCTTTCCAGCCTCGACCTCTTTGTCGCCAACCACGGCCACGAACTGGATTTTCTCCTGCCAGAGATGCTTGCGGACCTTGGCCCCGACCTTGTCGGATCCCAGGTCCATCTCGGAGCGGATCCCCAGCGCCGTGAGTTCGGCCTGGGCCTTCTCGGTGAAGGCCTCGTGCCTCTCCCCGACCGAGAGCACGGCGACCTGCTTCGGCGCCAGCCAGAGCGGGAACACACCTGCGTAGTGCTCGATCAAGATGCCGAAGAACCGCTCGAGAGAACCCAGCAGGGCGCGGTGGATCATGATGGGCCGGTGCTTCTTGCCGTCCTCGCCCGTGTAGGTCATGTCGAAGCGATCAGGAAGATTGAAATCGGCCTGGATCGTGCTGCATTGCCAGAAGCGCCCCAGGCAGTCCTTGATCTTGACGTCGATCTTGGGTCCGTAGAAGGCTCCACCACCCTCGTCCACGCCGTAGTCGATGCCACTGTCATCCAAGGCCACCTTGAGGGCCGCCGTCGCGGTTTCCCAGATCTCGTCACCGCCTACGCTCTTCTCGGGCTGGGTCGAAAGCTCAAGGTGGAAGTCCTCGAAGCCGAAGGCGCGCAGGATGGAGAGCACGAAGTCGAGGACGCGCTTGATCTCCTCTTCGAGTTGATCGGGACGAACGAACAGATGCGCATCGTCCTGGGTGAAACCGCGTACGCGGAGCAAGCCATGCAGCATGCCCGCACCTTCGTAGCGATAGACGGTGCCGAGCTCGGCCCAGCGCATCGGGAACTCCCGATAGCTACGACGGGTGCTCTTGTACATCATCACGTGGAAGGGGCAGTTCATGGGCTTCAGCAGGTAGGGCTGACCGTCCACTTCCATCGGCGCATACATCGATTCCTTGTAGAAGTCGAGGTGACCCGAGGTCGCCCAGAGATCGGCCTTGGCGATGTGCGGGCTATAGACCAGGTCGTAGCCGCCTGCCAGATGCTCGTTGCGCCAGAACTCCTCCATCTTGTGGCGGACGAAACCACCCTTGGGATGCCAGAGGATCAGCCCACCGCCAAACTCCCCCATCGAGGAGTAGAGATCCAGGTCCTTGCCGAGCCTTCGATGGTCACGCTTGAGCGCTTCTTCGAGAGCCTTCTTGTGCGCTTCCCAGGTAGCCTTGTCGGGAAAGGCATTGCCGTAGATGCGGGTCAGCATGCGCTGGCTGGCATCGTCGTCGATGTAGGCACCCGCGATGGACAGCACACCAAAGCCCTCACCCAGCTTGCCGGTGCTCGGAATGTGTGGGCCTGTGCAGAGATCCGTGAAGTCGCCGTGATCGTAGAACGAAATGTCCTCACCCTCGGGGATGCGATGGATGGTGCGGGTCTTGAACTGCTCCTCCAATCTCTCGGCGGTTTTCAAGGCCTCTGCCCGACTCACGACCTTCCGCTCGAAGGGAAGGTCGGCCTTGACGATCTTGCGCATGAGCATCTCGATCGCGGGCAGGTCCTCCTTACCGAGCTTCTTCTCGCCCAGGTCGATGTCGTAGTAGAAGCCGTAGCGCTCGTCCTGGATAGCAGGCCCCTTCCAGAGCCTGGCCTCGGGATAGATGCGCTTGACGGCATCAGCCATGATGTGGGCTGCCGAGTGACGCAGCAACTCGAGAGCCTCGGGCGCCTCCCGGGTCACGATGGCCACGCTGGCATCCGCCTCGATGGGACGAGAGAGGTCCTGGACCAGGCCATCCACCTGGATGCCGAGCGCCGCCTTGGCCAGTTTCTTGCCGATGGACAGGGCGATCTCACGTCCCGTCACCCCGCGCGGATACTCGCGCTGGCTGCCATCGGGGAGGGTGATCTGGATCGGTGAATCGCTCATGTGCTTCGCTGGTATGGGCCGTGGCCAGTTTCAAGAGGCAAGCATGCTACAGAGTCGCTGGCAAGGGGTCGATAGTGTGGAGAGAGGCAAGCTGCTCCCTCTGCTTCCAGGACCGAGCGACAACCCCCCAGCCGTATGAACGGGAAACGTATCCTCGTCGACTACCGGATCCAGCCAAAGACCCCCGAACTGCGCCATCTCTGGCATCTGCAGTGGGGACTGGGCGACCTCCTCTGCTCCGAACCCCTGGTGCGGGGACTCCGGGAGAAGCACGGGCCCGAAGCGGAGATCCGGTACGCAGGCCGCGCGGGCAATGCAGCGTTCAGCCCCAGCCTGGATGGCGAGGCCGCTCCGGACTTCCGAGCCGACGAAGTCGTGAAGCTCCGCTACTTCACCGAGACAGGGCTGGAGGAGTTCGCCCGCCTGGAGGCGCTGCCGAGCCTCGTCGACCACATGCTCTCCTACGGCAGCGTGGAGCCCTGGGATCGCAGACCGCGCCTCGACCTGGGCCAGGAGAAGGAGCACCTGGCCCTGCGTCTGGGCCCCGCATTGCGACTCGAAGCCCTGCCCCGCCCGCTGGTGGCACTCTGCCCCGACGAGATCGACTGGCACAGACACTGGCCCAAACACCGCTGGTCGGCGATCTCAGCGCATCTGCGCCAGCGAGGCGCCACGGTGCTGATCGTGGGCGCGCAGCCCGGAGGACTCGCCCACGGCTTCGACCTGGCAGGTCAGCTCCCCATCCGCGAGACCGCGGCTGCCATCGCCCAGTGCGATCTCTTCCTTGGCAACAACTCGGGCCTCCTTCACTACGCCCAGGCCGCAGGCACGCCCGCCATCGCCACCTTCTCGCTAGCCCGGCCCGAGCGCTTCATCCACGAGGGTCGCCTGGTCCTGCCGGTCCGCAACGACTCCCTGGACTGCCTCGAATGCGTCACGCGCGACTACCCGACCTGGGCCCGCAGCGGATGCCAGAACCCACGACAGGCCGCCTGCATGCGCGACCTCCCCGAGAAGGCCATGCTGGAGGCACTGGACCGCGTCTTCGAGCTCTACCTGCCCCCCCTCGAAAGCTTCCACCAGGAAGGCCCCCGCGCCCGCGCCTTCCGCGCCGAGCTGCAAGCCCAGCAGGACGCACGCAGACGAGTCTACGCTCAACCGATCTGCGTCATGCCGCCGAGGTAGGGCTGCAAGCAGCTGGGGATACTGACGCTGCCGTCGGCTTGCTGGTGGTTCTCCAGCAGCGCAATCAGGATGCGTGGGCTCGCAATCACCGTGTTGTTCAGCGTGTGGCAGAAGCGTGTTTTGCCATCCGCATCGCGGTACCGCAGCCCCAAGCGCCTCGTCTGGAAGTCGTAGAAGCGCGAGGCGGAGTGCGTCTCGCCATAGTCATGGCGTGAGGGCATCCAGGACTCGATGTCGAACTTCTGGACCTGCCCCTGGCCAAGATCGCCACCGCAGACGTTGACGACACGGTAGGGAATGTCCAAAGCCTGGAGGACCTCTTCGCTGTTCTGGAGGATGGCCGCGTGGTGCTCACGACTCTTGTCCTCGTCGGCCACATCCACGATGACCTGCTCCACCTTCTGGAACTGGTGCACGCGGTAGAGCCCCTTGGTGTCCTTGCCGTAGGTCCCTGCCTCGCGGCGGAAGCAGTAGCTGCGCGCCACATAGCGTTTGGGCAGATCCTTGAGCTCCAGGATTTCGTCGGCATGGAACGAGGTCAGCGGCACCTCGGAAGTTCCCACGAGATACAACTCGTCCTTCTCACAGCTGTAGGTCTGCTCCTCACCACCGGGGAAGTAGCCCGTCCCCTGCATGGCCAGATCCCGGACCAGGACCGGCACGACCATGGGGGTGAAGCCCTTCTGGACCATGTGGTCCAGCGAGTAGCGCAGCACGGCTTCCTCGAGCAGCACGGCCTCGTTCTTGAGGAAGTAGTTGCGTGATCCCGCCAGCTTGACGGCACGCGGGAAGTCGAAGAGGTCCAGGCTCTCGCCCAGCTCCACATGGCTCTTGGGCTCGAAGCC
>JAJRTL010000494.1 GCA_024278315.1 Planctomycetota bacterium
GAAGCCTTGGAAGCCATCCTCGTCCGGTTGCTGGCCAAGGATCCCGACGAACGCTACGCCCACGCGAGCGAACTCGCGGCAGATCTCCAGGTCCTCGCCGATGGCCAGCAGAAGAGCCATCGGGCGCTGGCCTTCGCGCTGGGAGGCCTCGTCCTCGTGCTGGCGGTTGTCGTCATCGTGATGATCAACATGGGGCCCGAGAAGGAGATCCGGGTCATCACCGAGAACGACCCCAACAGGGCTGTGCAGCAACAGAAGCTGCGCGAGAGCAAGGCCGAGGTCGCGCTCCTGCGCGTGCCCAAGACGGGCCCCCTCGAAGACAGGGCCAAGGCCTTCGAAAGGGTGGCCAAGGAGCATCCAGGTACCAAGGCTTCGGAGCAGGCGCTGCGTCAGGCCAAACAACTCCGGCAAGAGCAGGTCCGACTGGCGAGGGCCGCGCGCGAGGCGAAGCAGCGGATCGATCGACTCGTGCTGGATGTCCAGGAAGCAGGTACGGACGATCAGGCAGCCGGTCGACTCGAAGCCGCCTGGCGACTGGCCGAGACAGCCGCAGGCAAGACACCACGTCCGGCCGCAGTGAGCCAGGCTCTGGATGCAAGGATCTCCGAGCTGACAAAGCTCCTGGACCAGCGGATCCAGAAAGCCCTCGACGATCTCGGGCAATCACTCAGCAAGAAGGATGCGGATCCGGTGGCCTTGCGCGAGAGCTTCGATGCAGCCTTGCGTCCTCGGGGAAAGGATCTGGAGTGGACGCTGCCCGGTGCCATCGCACTGATCCAACCCCAGAGGGCCCGGGGGGCAGACGAAATCCGCAAGATCGTCGTTGCTCGTGCCAACGAGAAGCGGGCGGAGATCCAGAGGCAGCTCGACCGACGACGCGAGCTGCTGCTCGGCAAGGGCGCGGCTCTCGAACTGCTGGCTGCCCACCGCTTCGCCGAGGCCACGAAAACACTCCGATCCCTCCCCGCTCCCAAGGGAATGGAGCAGCTCTGGCGCGGGATCCTCGATCTCGCGGAGATCTCGGAAGACGCAGAGGGGGCACTCGAGGCCCTGCTCTCCTCTGGCGGGCCCAAAGGCAACCCACGGAGCTTCGAGCTGCAAGGACAAGCCACGCGCTTCGAATCCTTCGACGGCAAGACCCTCATCCTCTCGACCGGCAAGGGGCGGCGCAGGAAGAAGCGGGAAGTCGATCCCTGGCAGGAGGCCGTACTCCTGGAACAGCTTCTCGCTCCGGGCCAGAAGCTGCCGGCGACCGTGGAGAACGGAAGGCAGGCCCTAGTCCTGATCCTGAACTTCCTGGACCTGGTCCCCCAGGGGCAGATCCTCGTCCATGGCTCTGCCAACGGCGGTGCACCGGAGCAGCTACCCTTGGATCGGGGGCGCATGTCGCTGCTCGAGAGGACGGCATTCACTCTTCCAGCCTTCGCCCGTGAGGGAGAAGCCGTCCTGCTGTTGGGGCAGCTCCTGAAGGCCTGGAACGGCCAGGCGGACCTCCTGGCCAGGGATGCGATCCGACGGCTCGAAACAGCCCACGCCACGAGCGCCATCGGCATTGCGCTCGGGATTCCCACCCAATCGGGCAGAAGCAACCCGAAGGAGGCCGCTGGCAAACCTGCCAAGCGCTCGAACGGCAAGGGGGGGCACTGATGCAGCGACACGAGATGAAGGCCATCCATGATCGCATCCAGACTGCAGCACGCACGCTTCTGGATCGACGGGGCGGGCGGAGACCCAAGGTGGCGATGTTCCTGGGCACGGGTCACGCCGAGCTCAGCAACCGCCTCGAAGAAAAGACCGTCGTCCTCGTGGAGGAGCTACCCGAGTTTCCCACCGAGATCGAGAGCTCGACCTTCGTACTGGGCACATACTCGGGGATGGAGGTCTTGATCGCCGATGCTCCCATGGCGCCCTACCTGGGCACTTCCGGACACAATCTGGCTTTCCCCGTAAGGGTCTTCCGTGCCATGGGTGCCGAGATCCTGATCCTCACGGCGGCCGCTGCGTCGCTGGATCCCTCGCTGCACCCCGGGGACCTGGCCCTCATCGAAGACCACATGGACTTCACGCGGATGAACCCCCTGCTGGGCCAGAACGACGACCTCACCGGCCCGCGTTTTCCCGATATGTCCGAGCCCTACTGCGCGCAACTTCGTGGCATGACCAAGAAACTCGCCGAAGAAGCGGGCTTCCCCTTGCATGCGGGTGTGTTCTCCGCGATCCAGGGGCCGAGCCTTCCGACCCGCGCCGAGTATCGGTTCCTTCGATCCGCGGGGAGCGACTTCGTGGGGATGAGCACGGTGCCCGAGGTCCTCGCGGCCGTCCATGCGGGCTTCCGCAACCTCGCCATCCTGGGCATCACGCAGAGTATCGATCTGGCGAGAGGCCGCCCGACAGACCTGGAGGCCATGGTCGAAGCCAGTGACTTGGCTGCACCCCGCATGGGCAGCCTGCTGACCGGCCTGCTGGAGAAGCTGGCCCTGGATTTCGCCAGCTGAAGCCCCCCCTCTTCGCCTTTGTCGGGCCATGGTTCTGGGATGAGGCTCTCGCCCCGGACGCCCGCGCTGCATAGACTCGGGGCATGAAGTTCACCGCCGATGCTCCCGCACGGATCGCCTGTCTCATCTCGGGATCGGGCCGCAGCCTCGAGAATCTGGCCGAGCAGATCCTGAAGATGGACCTGCCTGCCCAGATCGTGCTCGTGGTCTCGAGCCGACCCGAAGTCCGAGGCCTCACCATTGCCGAGCATTTCCGGTTTCCAAGCCGCGTGATCGCACGCAAGGACTTCGCGGACCCCGAGGCCTTCTCGGAGGCCAACTGGTTGGCCATCCGCAAGGCCAACTGCGACTTCGTCGCCTTGCTGGGTTACCTCTGCTTTCTGCCGATTCCATCCGACTACGAAGATCGGGTCATCAACATCCATCCAGCCCTCCTCCCCAAATACGGTGGCAAGGGCATGTACGGCAACCACGTCCACCGAGCGGTCCTGGCCGCTGGCGAGACCGAGTCGGGCTGTACGGTCCATCTGGCCAACAACGAATACGATGCCGGCCCCATCCTCCTCCAACGCAAGTGTCCCGTGCTCCCCGACGATACGGTCGAGAGTCTGGCAGCCCGCGTCTTCGAAGAGGAGAAGAAGGCTTTTCCCGAAGCGCTCCAATCGCTCATTTGACTGCCTGTTTTCCATCTATCATGAACAATCCACTTCTGGCGTCCGAAGGACTCCCCCCCTACTCCCAGATCCTCCCCGAACACGTCGAGCCTGCCTTGGACCATGTCCTGGCCGCATGTCGCGCAGGCGTCCAGAAACTCCTCGACGAGGTCGAGAAGCCCGGCTGGGTCAACTTCGTCGAACCCTTGGAGGAGATGAACGACCGGCTCCACCGCATGTGGTCCCCGGTTTCGCACATGAACGCGGTGGTCAACAGCGACGAACTCAGGGACGCCTACAACGCCTGCCTGCCCAAGCTCTCGGAATACTCCACGGAGATGGGGCAGAACGAGGACCTCTTCCGTGCTTTCAGCAGCGTGTCCGAAAACGAGCCCGATCTGGATGCTGCCCAGAAGAAGCTGATCGACAATGCTCTCCGGGACTTCCGCCTGTCCGGCATCGACCTGCCCGCAGAGAAGAAGACCCGTTTCAAGGAGATCAGCCAAGAGCTCTCGAAGCTATCGAGCAGCTTCCAGGAGAAGCTCCTCGACGCCACCAATGCCTGGCACAAGCACATCACCGACGAAGACGTGTTGGACGGCCTGCCCCAATCGGCGAAAGACCTGGCCCAACAGATGGCCAAGCAGAGGGACAAGGAGGGCTGGGTCCTGACCCTCGACGCCCCCTCCTTCCAGCCCGTGATGACCTACGCCTCCGATCGCGATCTACGCCGAGAGGTCCACGAAGCCTTCACGACCCGTGCTTCCGACAAGGGTCCAAACGCCGGTGAGTTCGACAACGGCGAGACGATGGAGAAGATCCTGGCCCTCAAGCACGAGCAGGCCGGGCTTCTGGGCTTTGCCAATCATGCAGAACGCTCCCTGGCCAAGAAGATGGCCCGGTCTACCGCGGAGGTCATGGACTTCCTGAAGGATCTGGCAAGGAGATCGAAACCACAAGGCGAGAAGGAGCTGGCTGACCTGACCCGATTTGCCAAGGAGGAGCACGGAGTCGAAAAGCTCGAGGCCTGGGACATCGGCTACTACAGCGAACTCCTACGACAGGCCCGATACGAGATCAGCCAGGAGGACCTGAAGCCTTGGTTCCCCGTGGATCAGGTCATAGAAGGCATGTTCCAGGTCGTCGGCAAGCTCTACGGAGTGAGCTTTCGTGAGGTGAAGGACGTGGACCTCTGGCATGAAGATGCGCGGTTCTTCGAGATCCTGGACAAAGAAGGCCAGGTACAGGCCCAGTTCTACTTCGATCTGTATGCCCGCCCCAAGAAACGCGGCGGGGCTTGGATGGATGACAGCCAGGGGCGCATGTCGACAGCCCACCGGCAACAGATCCCCGTAGCCAACATGGTCTGCAACTTCACGCCACCTGTCGGGGACAAGCCGGCCCTTCTGACGCACCGCGAGGTCGAGACGCTGTTCCAC
>JAJRTL010000062.1 GCA_024278315.1 Planctomycetota bacterium
CTGGCCGTGCGTATGTAGTCCCGACTGATCTCTTCGAGGGCCACGGTGCGGAAGTAGCGCAGGTCGGTGCCCACCGACAGCACGACCCAGATCAGGATCGGCAAGACGAGGGAGACCATCCCTCCCATCCCGTACTCGCATCCCCAGATCGGGAAGAGCTTCCACTGGTCGGCGAAGAGCCACTGCCCCAAAAGGATGTACACGAGCGAGGAGACCGAGATTCCAGCGATGGCAAACATGGTCATGGTCTTGTCGAGGAAGGACCCTCGATAGAAGGCCACCATGAGGGCCAGGGAGACAGCGATGAGGGCCCCCAGCAGGAACGCGGGCACGGACAACATCAGCGTGGGCCCGATCCCGCGCTTGAAGATCGTGCGCACGGGCGTGTTGTCCGTCCAACTGTTGCCAAAGTCCCCGGTGACCACCTCGCCCAGGAAGATCCCGTAGCGAACATAGAAGGGCTTGTCGAGATCGAGTTCCTGCCTCGCGGCCTGGACCTCGGCGGGCGTCGGCTTCTTGCCCAGCTTGAGCGCCGTAGGGTCACCCGATGCCACGGTGAAGAGCCACAAGGTGATGGCCGCCACTCCGAGGATGACCGGAATGCTGTAGAGGACCTTTCGGATCAGGAAGATGAACATCAGAGGCGGGCCTTCAGAACCGTCGTGAGGATCATGACGACGAATGCTCCGACGACCAGGAGCATCGGGAGACGGTTGGGCCGGTTCCACTCCTTGACGAGGGTCTTGCGCTGCTCGACATCGATGTTGGAGTAGCGCCAGTACTGGTAGCTCGTCTGCGTGAACTTGAACCCCCGAAGCCAGGCCTGCTGGAGATTGAGCTTGATACGGTGCGCACGGGTGATCCAAGGCACCTGATCCGCAACGATGTGCGCCATTCTCTCGTAGATCACCGTCCTCTCGGGGGAATCTTCCATCGTGGAGATCTTCTCGTAGAGACGATCGAACTCGGGATCCTTGAAGTTGGCCGCATTGATGCCGGGAGATTCGTTGGGGCCATAGAGCAGTTGCAGGATGTTCTGCGCGTCGGGGTAGTCGAAACCCCATGCCAGGCCTGCGACCTGGAAGTTCTTCTTCCGCATCTTGTCGATCATCTGGGGGAAGGTGTTGACGATGACATCCACGTCGATGCCGATGCGTCTCATTTCGTCCACAAAGCGGTTGCCGAAGTCCCGGGAGCTCTTGGAGCTTCCCGAATTCTCGAACACGAGACGAAGGGACCTACCGGTCTTGGGGTCTTTGCCTCCCGGATAGCCGGCCTTCACCAACAGCTTCCTGGCTCGATCCAGATCGGCATGCCCGTCCTTGCGATGATAGGGCAGGTCCTCTGCGTCGAAACCGGCCACGCCGGGTGGAATCAGGCTGGTAGCTACAACAGCGCTTCCGGAGTAGAGATTGTCCACCGTCCACTGGTGATCGAAGGCCATGGCAATGGCACGCCTGAGGTCCACGTTGGAGAGGATCTCGTCCTCTGTGTTCAAACAGGTGTAGACCGTTCCGAGCTCCGGCCACTTGAAGAGACGCGTCCCCCGTTCCCTCATCTCATCGGAGAGCTTGCCCCCCGGGATCGCCTCATCCGTGTTGTCCTTGGGCGGGCTCAGGAAGTCGGTGTAGCCCGACTTGAAGTACAACCAGCGAGGCTGATCCTCGACGATGAAGCGGGTTTCGATCCCGTCCAGGAGAGGGATGCGTTTGCCAGCATCGACCAGATAACCGGCCTTCTCGTCCTCTTCCCACCCAGGCCACCGCTCCTGCGGATGATTGCGGGGATCGGGAACACGCTCCTCGCGATAGTTGGGGTTCTGCTTGTAGACGACCCTGTAGACAGGATTGAACTCCGTGACCATGAAGGGGCCGGTCCCCACGGGATGCCCCCCGATCTCGTCACCGTAGTGTCGCACCGCCTCCTCGGGATAGACGGACGTGTAGGGCATGGCCAGGACCCAGAGGAACTGAGGGTAGGGCTTCGTGAGATGGAAGCGGAGTGTGTAACGATCCAAGACTTCGATGCCCTCGAGAGGACGATCCAATCCCCAGAGAACGTCCTTCTCCTGCTTCCCCGTGCTCTCGAATCGTGAGGCCAGATCCTCGCGTAGCCCCTTGCGCCAGGTATCGAAGCCCTGGATCCATCCGTCGAAGAGCCACCAGCCCTTGGCCTTGGTCTGCGGGTGCCCGAAACGCTTGAAGCAGAAGAGGAAGTCCTGGGCCGTGACCTCTCGACCCTTGCCGTCCGGAAAGCAGGGATCATCGATGAAGCGAACCCCCTTCTTGATGCGGAAGGTATAGGTCTTCTTGTCCTCGCTCACCTGGGGCATGCTCTAGGCCAGGGCCGGCATCAGTCGGTAGGGACGCGCAAAGGGGTGGTAGATGAGGAGCCCGTCGTAGACATGTGCTGCGACCTTGCCCGAGCCCTCGTCTTCGATCTTGGGCGGATCGAAGCTCTTGGGAAGCAGACGCAGGCTCGCGTGCAGGATCTTGCCCTTCTCGCCTGGGTACGGATCGGGATTGCAGGCAGCCAGAAGGGCCAGCATGGAGAGGAGGAGGGCCCGGAGGCAGAGGGATAGCGAACTCATGACCCGCCTTGATACCCCAGGCCATGAGCTGTGTCAGTAGAGAGATTTCCAGGAGCACCAGATGGGTGGGAACGACCTTGGCCCAGTGCCCATCGAGAAGGACACTCCACCGCCCACGATGGCATCGCAAACTCTTGTATCGCATGCGCTTACAACGGGCAATCGAGCAAAGGAATCATTGCTTGAAAGGGCAGGAAGGGCGATACTCTTCGCCTTCAAATCCAGTCCCTGCAGGGAGCCGGATCGGCCCCTCGCACCCACAGAATTACGACCCCGGGAAGGTCCCTAGATGACCGACGAGATCCAGGATCCCACCGATCGCTCCGAAGTGCGTCTCCTCGAACAGGAGATGAAGGAGTCCTACCTGACCTATGCGCTGAGCGTGATCCATTCGCGCGCACTGCCCGACGTCAGGGATGGCCTCAAGCCTTCGCAGCGCCGCATCCTCTACGCCATGCACAAGCTCAACCTGGGCCCCCGCAGCAAGCACAGGAAGTGTGCCAAGATCTGCGGTGACACCTCGGGTGACTATCATCCGCACGGCGAATCGGTGATCTATCCGACGCTGGTGCGCATGGGGCAGGCCTTCAACTCGCGCTATGTCCTGGTGGACAAGCAGGGCAACTTCGGCACCAATCGTCCGGACAATCCCGCTGCCATGCGTTACACGGAGGCCCGCATGTCGCAGGCAGCCGTGCACATGCTGGACGACATCGACAAGAACACGGTCGACTTCGTCGACAACTACGACAACAGCACCAAGGAGCCCACGGTGCTGCCCGGACGCTTCCCCAATCTGCTCTGCAACGGCAGCAACGGGATCGCGGTCGGCATGGCTTGCAGCCTCCCCCCCCACAACCTCAACGAGATCGGAGCCGGCATCAAGGCCCTGCTCAAGAACCCAGAGATCACGGTTGAGCAGCTCATGACGCATATCCCGGGCCCGGACTTTCCGGGCGGCGGGATCATCATGGGCCGCAAGGGCATCCATCAGGCCTACCGCTATGGCCGAGGGCTCCTGACCGTCCGCGGCAAGTACAAGATCGAGGAGAAGAAGGGACGCAAGTATATCGTCTTCTACGAGATCCCCTTCCAGGTCACGATCACATCGATCATCGAGGCGCTCGTCAACGCGGTGAAGGCTGGCAAGATCGACACGGTCAGCGACGTCAATGACGAGACCAACGCACGGTCAGGCATGCGACTCGTCATCGAGCTCAAGAAGGCCGTAGAAGACGAGATCGTGACGGTCAACCAGATCTTCCGATACACACCTGTCCAGAACACCTTCTCCATCATCAACATCGCCCTTGTCGGTGGCGAGCCCAAGACGCTCACGATCAAGGAGATGATGGAGTGCTACCGCGACCATCGCGTGGATGTCATCCGCCGACGGACGCGCTACCTGCTCGAGAAGGCCCAGGCACGACTCCATATCATCGAAGGTCTGCGCATCGCGCTGGCCAACATCGACGAGGTCGTGGAGCTGATCAAGACCAGCAAGTCCGCAGAGGAAGCCCGCGAGCGACTCAAGGACCGGTTCAACCTCTCGGACATCCAGGCGCGCGCCATCCTGGACATGCGCCTCGCCAAGCTTACGGGTCTCGAGATCGAGAAGCTGGAGCAGGAATACCAGGAGCTGCTGGAGGAGATCAAGGACTACGAGGACATCCTCGCCAACACCGAACGCGTCTACAACATCATGCGGGAACAACTCGATGAGATGATCGCACGCTACGGCGACGATCGCCGCACCGAGATCAGCCACGAAGAACTCTCCGGCACGGTCGACTTCGCCGACCTGATCGAGGAGGAGCTGATGGCCGTGACCTGCAGCCACCACGGCTTCATCAAGCGCGTGGCTCTGGACGCCTATCGGAGCCAGGGACGCGGTGGCCGAGGCGTGCAAGCCGGCGATATCCGCGAAGGGGACTTCCTCGAAAAGATCTTCGTGGCCTCGACGCACGACTACTTCTTGTTCTTCTCCAACATGGGCAGGGTCTACTGGCGCAAGGTCTATGAAATCCCGGAGATGAGCCGCACGGCTCGCGGTCGATCCCTCAAGGGCATCCTCGAGATGCATGAGGATGATGAACGCATCACCGAGATCCTGCGCGTCGACAACTTCGATGACCGCTACCTGCTGGTTGCGACGGCCAAGGGCTACGTCAAGAAGACGGTGCTCGCCGCCTACTCACGGCCCAAGCGCCGCGGTATCCGCGCCATGACTCTGGACGAGGACGACAGCCTGATCGGCGTCTCCCTGCTTCACGATCATCAGAGCGTGATTCTCGCAACGGCGGGTGGCATGGCGATCCGCTTCGACGAGACCGATGTCCGCCCCATGGGCAGGACGGCACGGGGCGTGCGCGGCATCAAGCTCAAGCCTGGCGACACGGTCGTGGACCTGATCGTCGCCCAAGAAGACCAGGACGTCCTCACGCTCTGCAGCCAGGGCTACGGCAAGCGCACGGCGCTGACCGAGTACCGCAAGCAGGGTCGCGGTGGCCAGGGGCTGATCTCGATCAAGACCTCGACGCGCAACGGCCCCGTCGTGAGCGTGAAGGCGGTGCGGATCAATGACGAGGTGATGCTGATCACTTCGGGCTCAATGATCGTGCGCTCTCCGATCCGCGGCATCTCGCAGATCGGTCGCGCCACGCAGGGCGTCCGCGTCATCAACTTGAAGGCGGGAGACGAACTCGTGAGCGTGGCCCGTGTTCCCAATGAACAGGAAGCTGTCGACGAGAAGGAAGAAGAAGCCAGCGCCTCGACGAGCCCCGACAGCACACCCAAGCCTGTGGAGCCGGAAGCAGACCCGCAGGACCCGCAGAAGGATTGAGACGATGGGACCACTCCAGACACGGCTTGTCAGTGACATGAAGGATGCCATGAGGTCGGGCATGAAAGATCGCCTGACCCTCATCCGCCTCCTCATCAATGACCTCAAGAACGGAGCGGAGGGCAAGGACGATGGACTGAGCGAAGAGCAGGAGATCGCCATCCTGCGGGGAGCCGAGAAGCAGCGTCGCGAATCCATCGAGCAGGCGGAGGAGGCCGGGCGCGCCGACATCGCCGACAACGAACGGGCGGAGCTCGCCATGATCGAGGAGTATCTCCCCAATCTGATGGGCGAGGCGGAGATCGAGGAGAAGGCAGCCGCGATCATCGCCGAACTCGGGATCACGGAAGCCAAGCAGAAGGGGCTCTTCATGCGTGAGTGGATGTCGCGCTACCGCGCCAACTCCGATGGCAAGACCGTTCAGAAAGTCTTGTCGCGCCTGCTCGGCTGAGCCCGGTCAGGCTGAGCCCGGCCAGGCTGAGCCCGGTCAGGCTGAGCCCGGTCAGGCTGAGCCCGGTCAGGCTGAGCCCGGTCAGCTGAGCAGGGTCTGGCGTCGTGCCTCGGGGTCATCGAAGAGGTAGAGTGCCAACAAAACGAAGGGGATCGCGGCCAGCAGGTCGACGAACCAGTGATAGCGCAGCACGAGGGTGCCTAGGATCAGGAAGGACCCGATCGGCGCAAGCCAGAGGAGCTGTCTCCGGCTGTGCATCCACGCCCCCAGCAGGGTCAGCAGCGTCATCATGGTGTGCCCCGATGGCATGCAATCCTGACGCAGGGCTTCGCCCGAATAGAGCCAGTCGTGGAGCGTCGGGAAGAACGGGCCGCCCGCCAGGGCCTGGTCGTAGACGAGGAAGCGGTAGGGCGGCAGCGTGGGCCAGCAGAGGTAGCCCAGGTAGGAGAGGAGGAAGCCACCGCCCACGAGGACGAGGACATGCTGGATGGCGCGCCATTTCTTTTCGTAGGCCAGGGCCAACATGAGCGCCGGCGGCAAGAAGTAGAAGGTCGAATAGCTGAGGATGCAGACTTCGACCAGCCAGGCCGGAGGGTCGGCCAGGGCGTGTTGGATGTAGGCGCCCCCGAGGGACTCGTTGAGCGCAAGGACCTGCCACTGCATGGGCTCGGGTACCAGGTCTGGAAGGTAGACCCCCATCGTCGAAAAGCAGGTGATGGCCCAAATCATGAGGATCAAGATCTTCAGCCAGGTCACATGCAGGCGGCTCAACAGCCAGGCGGCTGGCACGTATGCGAGATGGAAGAGAATCCATGCCGCACGGCCCGGAACGGTCTGTCCGTGCAGGGCGAGGAGGACAGCCAGCGTCATGCCGTACCAGACGAAGAGGAACTCGGCCTTGCCGAACGTGGCGAGGGCGCGCTGCAACCGCTGCATCTAGGTACCCGCCGCCAGTCGGGCCAACACCTGCGGAGCGGAGAGACCTTGCTCACGAGCCAGGCGCTCGACCTCGTCCATTTCGGGTGAAGCCAGCTCCGCACCTCCCGGCAGCACCCTCACCTTGAACCTGACCGGCCCCCACACTGTCTTCCGCGTTTCGACGCGCCGCTCCAGCCGTCGCCGCTCCACACGACTCCGGCGCAAGCCGAGCGTCGGCAATTCGCTGAGGAGGAGATCCTCGAGCGCGGGTCGCCGCACTTCATCACAAAGGACATGAAAGACATGGGCCGGGCGGTTCTTCTTGGTCAAGGCCGGGAGGACCCAGGTGTCGAGCGCGCCAGCTTCCATGGCACGTCCGATGGCATACCCGATGAGCTCGCCGCTGGCGTTGTCGAGCTGGAATGCCAGTTCCACGACCGTCTCGCTCTGCTGGCTCTCGAGGCTCTCGCCTACCGTGAGACGAATCAGGTTGGGCACCTCACCACCATCACGCGTTCCCGCGCCGTAGCCGATGGACGTCGGACGGAAGCGGATCTCGGCGGGTTCGAACTCGTCGACGAGGACGCGCAAGAGAGCCGCACCCGTCGGCGTCAGACATTCTCCCGGTAGTTGCGTTTTGCGAAGGGGCAGACCCTCGAGCAAGTAGAGCGTGCCTGGTGCCGGCACGGGCAGCGTGCCGTGTGCGCATCGCACATTACCCGTACCCACGACCAGGTCCGAGCAGGTCACGCGTTGGATTGCCAGTTGATCGAAGGCAAGGATGACCCCACAGATGTCGAGAATGGCGTCCCTGGCACCCACCTCGTGGAAGTGCACCTTGTCCTTCTCGATCCGATGGGCCTTGGCCTCGGCCTCGGCCAGGAGATCGAAGGCCTGCAGCATGCGATCACGCAGCAGCACCGGAAACCGGGCCCCCTCGATCATGCGCTGGATCTCGGGCAGATGGCGATGGCCCTTCTCCTCACCCTCGAGGCGGAAATCGACCTTGGTGCCCCCGATGCCTCCGCGAGTCACGGCCTCGACCTCGAGACTCCAGCCCGGCAGCCCCAGGCCTTCGAGGGCCAGCGCGAGGGGTCTGAAATCCAAGCCGGCGTCGATACAAGCGGCCAGGAGCATGTCTCCAGCGGCCCCGGCGAAACAGTCCAAGTGTGCGATCTTCATGGTATTCGGGCAGAGCATATCCGCTCTGGCAAGCGACTTGCTGTATTCCTGTGCCGGGAGACGGAGTTGGGCTCAGACAGAAGGGCCCCCACACCGATATACTCTCCGTAACCCGCGACAAGACAAGGGCTAGGAAACATCATGAGGATCGTGCGGCAAGGAATCAACAGAGCCTGGAGCCCTACGGCAATGTGCAGTATCGCTCTCATGTGCACCTCCATTGTCACGCTTGCGCCAGCAGGCCTTCTCGCTCAACGCCACCGGAAGGCATCCCCTCTCCCCGATCCGACACGCATGGTGATCGAGGATTCGACTCGGGGGTTTTCTCCGGATGCTCGCATGAGGGTCCCAGAGAGCCTCTACGTGGCGGCTCGCAAGGCTGTCGCCAGTGGAACCGATCTGGAGCGTCGAGAAGCTCTGACCCTGCTCGCTTTCAGTGGGCAGGAAGGAGACCGCAAGACGCTGTTCGAGTTGAGCGAAAGCGAGGACCGAAGTCTGTCCCATCGGGCGCTCGTAGCACTGGGGATCTCCGGCGATCCGGCCGGATACGTCTACCTGTCCACCATCCTGCGCGATCGCAAAGAGAGCAGTGAGCGCCGGACCTATGCGGCCTTGGCGCTTGCGTTCGAGACGCGGACCAGCGACGAGAACTCGGAAGATCGAGGGAGCCTTCTGGCGCAACACGCGCAGCTTCTCCTGAACGGCAACACGCAGGAGTTCGCTGCCGAGTTGGCGGCCTGTTTCTTCGGGATGTCCCTCGATAGCAGTGGTGCCTTGTTCAAGAATTATCTCCGGCAGGCAGGCGGCAGCATCACCCTGCCCAAGGGTCGGAAGATGCAGGTCATCGCGGGCGGAGCTTCGGATCGTTACATCAAGCCACTGGCCTACGGTGGCCTCGCCCGGAGATTCAGCTCACAGGAAGAGTGGGGATTTCTGCGTCCGGGGCTCACAGGAACGCGAAACGAAGCGCGCCGGCGTTTCGAGATCCTCTGGGGTTTGCGGGACAATCCGCGCGACCGCTTCGACAAGAAGCTGCTGAGTCGGATCGCGCGCTCTCTCGAGCGCAGGGTCGAGAGGGACAGTAGCGAGGAGAACCGCGCCGCAGCATTGCTTGCCCTCCCACTGTACGACAAGAAGTCCGGCCTGAAACGCGCCCGGACGCTGTCGACATCCAAATCCGCCAGCGATCCTCTGCGATCAGCCGCCTTCCTCGTGCTGGGTCGGTTCGGAGAAGAAAAGGACGTCTCCCGCTTCGAGAAGGCCTGGCAGCAGGGGCTGCCGCCCCAAGCGAGAGCAGGCTGGAACCTGGCCTATCCATGGCTACAGATTCGACTGGATACACCTGGCTTGCCGATGGACAGGGCAGGTCCCTCGACCGAGCTTCCACGTCCTGTGCTCCGCCTCCGCGAGCAGATCAGCCTACCAACGGGAACGAACCCCGGCATCGCCGAGATCAGCGCAGCCCTGGCCTTGACCCAGCTCTCGGACCGGGTGGCCGCGCCCCGCATCCTCATGCTTCTGCGTTCAGCACGGGACAGCTACACGGTGCGCATCCTGAGCCGCTGTCTCCTGCATCTGTCTCCCGAGTTGGTCCAGGTCAAGTTGGAGGAGTTCGACTCCGAGGATCCAGGAAAGTGGCCATGGGAGAAGCTGATCGTGCTCGGGGACTGGGGACATTCACTGCTGGGGCCGATTCTGGAAAAGACGATTGTCGCCAAGAACCTGACTCCGGCAATGCGCGCGACGCTGTTCCGGCTGGCGACGCGCGCTGCGCTGGGGCCTGGATACCGGGTCGACGAGCAGATCCGTAAGCGATTGGGGATCTCCGAGCTCCCAGTCGCCTTCGAGGAAGCCATGAAATGGCAACTCCGGCCGACCTCTCCCTTGGCCCCATCGCCAACAGGCGGACGCTGAAGCACTGAGCAGTTTGCGCTCGAGCCGATAGGATATGCCCCGACGACATTCCTATCGGCCCCTCTGCGTACGCAGCCATGAATCTCAGCCTGCCGCTCCTCTCGCTCCCCTTCACCGCTCTTCTGGTCGCAGGCCTGTTGCCCACCCAGGAAGAGGCCAGCAGCCCGCCAGGCCTCCGGGCTCTAGGACGGACGATCTGCTTTGCGCGCCCTTTTCTGCTGGCCCCGAGTCCGGTGCGCCTGGTCGATCGAATCGACATCGATCGAACGATCAGGGGTATCCAGGCTGCGCGCGTGGACAGCTACGTCTTCCACCTCGAGGCAGACCGCAATCGCCTCCCCGAACTCCGCGAGTTCCTGCCTGCGGCCCAAGCGAAGGGGATCTCAGTCTGGGTGCGGATCCTGCCGCCGACTCTGGGCGCGAACATGAAACCCCATCTCGGCGACTACCAGGCCTGGGCCAAGACGCTGGCCAGGCTGGGAGCCAAGCATGAGAACCTCGTGGCGGTCTACATTCCCGATCTCGACTTCGGACGGAATCGGCGCTTCCTGAACGCTCACACCCTGGGGGCCATGCGTCGCGTCCTGAATCCCGTCCACGTGCGACTTGTGGCTGGAGTCTTCGATCCGACTCCACAGTTCTGGAAGCAGATGGAGCAGGAGCTGGACGGCATCGTCTGCACCTGGGTCCAAGCCAAGGAGCTCCGCAACCTGAGCACTTTTCTCCAGGGCTCCCGAGCCCTCACCCCCAAGAGCATTCCCGTCATCGCTGGCTACCCCTGCCAAGGGCTCGCCCCCGGAAAGCACGTCATGACCCCGGAAGTCATGACCTACGCCATCCGCCAGGCTCTTCACCAGGTCGACGGTGTCTTCCTCCGCGACTTCGTCCTCCGCAGCCCCTCCAACACGGCCACCGACCGAAAGCGCTTCGAAGCCGCCTCCAAGATCTTCCTCCAACAGAAGCAACGCTAACCCCACCTCTCCGCTCCCCCACCTCCCCGCTCCCGCGCACCTCCCCGCTCCCGGGTTGCTCCCCGCTCCCGGGTTGCTCCCCGCTCCCGGGTTGCTTCCCCCGCACCCCCTCCGCTCCCGCACCCCCTCCCCTCCCGGGTTGATTCCTCACGGGTTGATTCCTCAGTGCGAACATCCGATTACACCGGACCTAGCTGGTTTGCTCGTAAGCGGGGATTCAATCAGAAGTTCCATCTACCACGTGGCAAGGACCGGTCGAGCCCCCCCCCGGAACTGTCCCAGGTTGGACCCTCGGAGGCCCACCCCCGATCCCAGGTTGGGGGACCGGTGCGTCCGAACAGTCCCCGTCCGAACAGTCCCGGGTTGAGGGAAGGGGGGCGAGAACGGTCCCGGGTTGAGGGGGGATGGGCGAAGCGTTGTGGCTGGTGGCTCTAGGTGAGTGGCCTGGAATTCCGATGAGCCGGATGATGTTCTGGCGTTCCTCAAAAGGCCTGCTGGCAGTCGTGCCAACGACTGCGATCCTCTCGTACCTCCTGCTCATGTACGCGAGCAAGGAGAACGATGGCCCCGTAGTTCGTATGGACTCAGGCGGGAAACAATTCTCCTCCCGGGAGGGAGCCCTGGAGGAGAGGGAGCTCGCCCAGGTCTTCGCAAACCCAGCCTCAGGCCCTCGGATCCAGAATGGTCAGGAGCCCTGGCGCATCGGGGGATGGGTCAGAAACGAGGAGGGGAGGCCATTTCCCGATGTCTTCGTCCAGGTGGGAGTCGACAAGTTCGGCCTTCACCGACCGATCGCGAATACCACCACCGACTCCAGAGGCCACTGGTCTCTCTCCTTGGACCCCATCAAGGGCTTCAGTGCTGCCTTCCGAGATGGTTCTCGGCTCAAGGTCCGATTCCAGGCGAAGGACTACTCCAGCCTGGACCGATTACTGGAGATGCCTCCCCTGTCCTCCTCTCGTTTCTCTCCAGAGATGGCTGTCGCATTGGGGGGCGGATGCAAGATCAGCGGTCGCGTCCTGGACCGACATCGAAGACCCGTGAGAGATGCACAGATCTATTTGTCGGGTCCGGAGCAACGGAAGGAATTCTTCGATCGGACCCCCAAGACGAAGACGGACTCGTTCGGGCGTTTCGATGTCTTCGTCAGGAATCCAGGTGAGTACATCCTGGAGGCATTCAAACCCGGCACAGGCAGTTCCAAGCGCCAGATCATCCTGGTACGAAGACAGAAGCTGATCCAGACACAGGATCTCCATGTGGGAAGTGGAGAGGAGATTGGCGGCAGTATCCAGTACGAGGATGGCACTCCGGTATCCCTTGCCTTTCTCCTCGCACGAATCACGCCCGAACCCGTGGGCCGAAAACCTCGAGATCACGCCGACAGACTCGAGGAGGGCCGTTTCTGGACGGATTCGATGGGCAGATTCCGGCTCGGAGGCCTGGAATCGGGTCAGTATGCCATTGGGGATCCGATCGGAAGCATGCAGGGATTCGCCACCCTCCTGGATACGCGACGGCCGGGATCGAAGATCACGGTCCACCGCCAACGATTGAAGCTCCAGATCGTGGATCGTGACGACTGGGCCCTACCGGGAACCAAGGTCCACATCGCCATCTGGACCGGCAAGGACGCCGAGCTTGTCCGCGGCATCCATCGGGAATCAGGGGACCTCGGCGCTCTCATGGGACGTGCGAGCCGCCGTGGGTTCCTTCGCCTACGCGCGGAATCTGGCGAACTGGATCTCTGGGTCGAGAAAGGCGCCTACTGCTGGATCCGACTCTCCATCCCCGGAGCTCTACCCCTTGCGCGGGGTATCCTCATGGATCCCGATGTCAACGAAGTGCAGCTGAAGATGATCGTCCAGAACCGGTGACCTGAAGCGCCGCCACCGCAATCCCGCCCCACCTCAGAGGATGGACTTGCCTAGACCTGACAGGAGCATCCCTACGGCCACTTCGGCGGTGGCGTTCTGATGGTCGAGGATGGGATTGACCTCCGTGACCTCCAACGAGAGGATCTTATTGGTATCGGACACGAGCTCCATGAGCAGATGGGCCTCCCTGTAGTGCAGGCCGCCTCGCACGGGGGTGCCGACGCCAGGGGCCACCAACGGATCCAGACCATCGACATCGAAACTGACGTGAAATCCCACAGTGTCTCGGGTCAGATGACCTATCGCCTCACGGATGACCGTCGCCATGCCATATTCATCGATGTCGCGCATCGTGTAGGCATGGATCCCACTATCCCGAACGATCTTTTTCTCGTGCTCATCCAAGTTGCGGATGCCGATGAGCACCGTGTTTGCACGGTCGACCTTGGGACTGAAACCACCTAGACCGGTGAGCTCCGAGGGTCCGAGCCCTAGACACACCGCCAGTGGCATACCATGGATGTTGCCGGAAGGTGAACTATCAGGCGTGTTCATGTCTGCGTGGGCATCGACCCAGAGCAGGCCGATCTTCTCCCCTTTGGCCCGGTGGTATTCGGAAACGCCCGCAACCGTCCCCATCGCGATGCTGTGATCACCACCCACGACGACCGGAACTCCTCCCTGCTCAAGTGAATCGGCAACCTTGGCTCTCAACAGATCGCAAGCTTCGGCGATCTCCTCGAGATACTTGGCGCGTGATCCCGCCACATCCCGGCTCTCGGGAAGCTGCACGGGTATGTCGCCGAGATCGAGGCAGTCGTACCCGAGCTTGCTCGCCCGCTCAAGGATCCCAGCACACCGGATCGCACTCGGCCCCATATCCACACCACGTCGATCAGCCCCCAGATCCATCGGGACTCCAATCAGATGCATCCTTCCGCGACCGCTCATCGGACCTTACTCATCGGACCCTGCCCATCGGACCCTGCCCATCGGACCCTGCCCAACGGATGGCCATCGACGACATGGTTGGACTGCAGCCTAGACTTCACTGAGTCTCACCGTGACGGGATCGCTGCGCTCCCACTGGAGTTCCTGCGAGGCCTGCCCATTACGAACAGCGATCTCCAAGAGCCCGAAGCTGTTGAAGAGAGCGAGCAGCGCTCCCGGCTCGACATCCCGATAGGAATTCACGAGCTGTACGGTGTTACCAGCCACGTCAGCGACATAGGCGTGAGGACTGCCTGCATCGGGTAGATCTGCCTCGACCAGGCTCGTGAACAAGTTGCCGAACCGGTCCTCACCCACGATGCCACCCTGAGCCGAAGTGTCGCTTCTTTCGGTCAGCTTGAAGTCGAGAAGACGGGGGGATTCTTCTGCAGGCCCCACATCCTCGATATCAAGCTTGCCGCTCGCGAGCAAGGCGGCCACCGGCGCGATGATGTCACGTGTATGCCAGCTGTGCCTCACCGGAGCGACAGGAACGCGCTCGAGATCCACGGAGAAGACGCGGGCCCCCCCGTTGAGAATGTTCGTGAGCACACCGTTGTCTGAAGCCACGAAGATATGCCCAGCGGTTTCGGCACAGAGGATCTTGCCAGTGTTCCCTCCACGGGGGTCCACGATCACGCAGTGGACACTTCCTGGAGGGAAGTGCTTGTAGCTCCCCCACAAGGCGTAGGCTGCCCAGGTCACATCCTGGACGGGCACCCAGTGGCACAGGTCCACCACAGTGGCTTCTCGAAAACGCGAGTGGATATTGCCCTTGATGATGCCGACCGAAGGATCCCTGAGACCCAGGTCGGAGAGCAGGCTGACGATACCGTTTGGTAGAAAGGCCACGGGTCTTTTTCTTGCGGTGTACTAGAGGAGGAATCCGAAGGTCAGGCCCGACGATTCTAGACCCCCCGCGAGGGGATCACCATACCCGACCTGGAGGTCCCCTTAGCCCGAACGATTCATGACCTCGATGCGTCTGACGGCGTCTTTTGGTCCAGGACCGCGAACCTATCGGTTCGCTCGGCATGGCTTCGATTCGACGACCCTCTTGGGTCGCCTCATATCTCGCGCAGCCCCCCCTGAACTCGAAATGCGCTCGTCAGAGCGCAAAAACGAGCTCGGCTGCGCCGATCTCGCATTTCCTCACAACAATCTCATGAATCGTCCGGGTTAGACTCGCCAGGATCCCTCCCTTGCGTCTCAAGAGAGCCGCCGCCAGAGCCCATCCCCCCGCAGCTTCAAACCGGCGTCCCCAGGAGTCCCACGAGCAGTTTCTTCTTCTCTGCGAGTAGCTCCGGCGTCTCGGCTTCCATGACCAGGCGAAGATAGGGCTCGGTGTTGGATGGCCGCACGTTGACCCACCAGTCTTTGAACTCGACCATGACTCCATCCAATCGATCGACCTTCCCCCCCGGGAGGCTCTCCACGACCTTCTCCATCATCAAGGCCTTGTCCTCGATATGGAAGTTCAGCTCACCGCTCTGGTAGTAGACCCTGAGCTCATCCGCAGCCGTAGCCAGGCTGAGGCCTTCCTTCCCCAGCTGCGCCAGGACCACGCAGCCCGCCAAGACACCACAATCGCTGTCGTGGAACTCACGGAAGTAGAAGTGCCCGCTCAGCTCTCCCCCACCGATGCAATCCTTCTCCCTCATGGTCTTCTTCATGAAGGAGTGCCCCACACGCTCCTTGACGGGAATCCCGCCGAGAGCCTCGACCGTCTCCGGCACGATGCGAGACGAACGCAGATCATAGATGATCCCCCGCCCAGGGTGCGCTGTCAGGAAATGTCGCGCAAGAATGGCAGTAATGAGGTCGGCTCCCACAGTGCGGCCATTCTCATCGACGAACGCACATCGGTCCGCGTCCCCATCGAAAGCGAGCCCGAGCGTAGCACCGGTTTCCGCGATCTTGGCACGCAGGTCATCGAGGTTGCTCTCCTTGAGCGGGTTGGCCTCGTGGTTGGGGAAGGCTCCATCCAGCTCCTCGTAGAGCGCGACGACCTCGAGCTCCGGAAAGGCGGCAAAGATCGCAGGGGCCTCATGCCCCCCCATTCCGTTGGCATAGTCCACGACGATCTTCTGCTTCGGAATCGCTGAAGGACCACCGACCAGGTCGATGACCTCCTTGACGAAGGACTCCACATCCTCGTGGAACTCACGCCGCCCCAAGGTCTCGGCTGCAGCCGGCTCGTCACCCTCGGCCATGGCCTGGATCTCGGGAATCCCGTGATCGCCCTAGAGCGGAACCGGGCCAGCCGCACACATCTTGAAGCCGATGTACTGCTTGGGGTTGTGGCTCGCGGTCACGACGATGCCGCCGTCGCAGGGCACGGTGCCAATGGCCTGGTAGACACGCGGCGTCGAGGCCAGTCCGATGTCCACGACTTCGCAGCCCCGATGCATGATCCCCTCGCAGAGCGCATCGGTCACGGAAGGAGACATGGAGCGCATGTCACGCCCCACGACAAGCCGCTTGGCACCCAGGAAGTCCACGACGGCCATTCCGACTCGTCGGGCCATGCTCTCATCGATCTGATCGGGATAGGTCCCGCGAATGTCGTATGCCTTGAAGATACTCATGCTCTTTGGTTCCGCTCTTGGCTCATTGGCGATGTGGGGTCTCACCCCTGAAATCGGATGTCGTTGCGCTTGCGATCAGGCATGCCAGGCCTCTGCATCAGGGTCATAGCCCGGCGGCACTCCAAGCTCATCAGGCCCTTTCCCATAGAGATCCTGGAGAATCGTCTGGGCTTGCTCGACCTGCGCATGCGACACATCGCGATGCAGCACGAAGCGTAGACGTGTCGGCGTGATTGCGAAGAAGAACACACCACGTTGCGCTGCAGCAGAGACCAAGGCCTTGCTGTCCCAACCCTGTAGATCGACCATGATGATGTTGGTATCGACGGCTTCGAGATCCACAGAGAAGCCCGGGATCTCCGCGAGCGCGCTGGCCAGACTACGTGCTCGGGCATGGTCCTCTGCGAGACGCGTCGGCCCCTCGCGGAGAGCGAGAAGGCCTGCGGCAGCGAGCACTCCGACCTGGCGCATCCCCCCGCCTAGAGCCTTGCGCACACGACGCGCCTCCAAGATGAACGCGGCACTGCCCGCGATCATCGACCCGACCGGTGCCCCCAGCCCCTTGCTCAGGCAACACTGCACCGAATCAGCGGACGCGGCGATCTTGGCTGGGCTCTGCCCAGAGGCCACCGCAGCATTGAAGAGGCGTGCCCCATCCATGTGCATGCGCAGGCCCCTATCGTGCACGAAGTCGGCGAGCTCTTCGACGCGAGCCAGGGGGACGACCCGACCTCCGGCCATGTTGTGCGTGTTCTCGAGCACGAAGAGGCTCGACCTCGGCTGGTGAATGTCGTCGGGGTTCCGAAGGCAGCGCTCGACATCACTGACCTCGGGCGTGCCCGATGCCCTCGGGAAAGTCCGGATCGACACGCCGCCGAAGCGGCAGGCAGCACCACCTTCGTACTGGAAGGTGTGCGTGCGCTCCTCCATCACGAGCTCGTCGCCTGGCCTCGCGTGGACCAAGACGGCGATGACGTTGCCCATGGTCCCCGACGGGACGAAGAGCGCCTGCTCCTTGCCGAGAGTCTCCGCAAACTCGGCCTCGAGCTCCTTCACGGTCGGATCATCACCCAGGACATCGTCACCGACTACCGCCGTGGCCATGGCTTCGCGCATCGCCGCATCGGGACGCGTGACCGTATCGGAGCGAAAGTCGATCATCGTCATACGTCTCCGTTCAGAATCCGGCGCTCACGCGCTCGGCAATCCGCTTCAAGGCCTCTTGAATGTTCTCCACCGAGTTGGCGTAGCTGAAACGAACATAGCCTTCGCCATGCTCTCCGAAGCTCGTGCCGGTCAAGCAGGCCACGCCAGACTCCTCCAGGAAGATCTGCTCCAGCTCCTTGGACTTGGGACCCAGCTCCTTGAAGTTGGGGAAGACATAGAAGGCGCCCTTGGGCGTCCTGCAGGAAACGCCGGGGATCGCATTGAGTCCTTCGACGATCACGTCCCGCCTGCGGTGGAACTCGGCGACCATCTTCTCGACGTCCTCTTGTGGACCGGTGAGGGCTTCCACCCCCGCCATCTGCGTGAAGGCGGCCGTGCAGGACGTAGCGTTGGTCTGCAAGCGAGCGATCTGCATCACCATGTCAGGACTCATCACTCCATATCCCAAGCGCCAACCGGTCATCGCGAAGGTCTTGCTGAAGCCATCGAGGATGACGATGCGCTCCCGAAGATCCTCGTGCGCGGCGATGGAGTGGTGCTCCTCACCGTAGAGGATCCGCGAGTAGATCTCATCGCTCATGATCCAGCAGTCGGGATAGCCCCGAAGGATCTCGGCGATCTTGTCGATCTCGGTCTTGGAGAGCACGTTGCCGCAGGGATTGCCCGGCGAGTTGAGGATCAACAGGCGCGTCCGCTCATTGAGGAGCTGATCCAGCTCGTCGATGTCGAGGTTGAACTCGTTCTCCTCGCGGAGCGGCGCCGGCACGGCTTTGGCGCCGCAGTATTGGATCATGCTCTCGTAGATCGGAAAGCCCGGATTGGGGTACACGGCTTCCGTGCCCTCCTCCAGCAGGGCGAGCATCAGGAAGAACATGATGGGCTTGCCACCAGGAACGACGACGACGTTGTCCGGCGAGCAGGGGATGTGGCGCGTTCGACTGATCTCGGCCGCGATGGCCTCGCGCAGCTGGGGCAGGCCCGGTGACGGGCCATAGTGCGTCCATCCGCTCTGCATGGCCTGCGCGCCGGCGTGGACGATGTTGGCGGGCGTGTCGAAATCGGGCTCCCCGATCTCCAGATGGACGACGCTGCGACCCTCGGCCTCGAGCTGCCGCGCTCTGGCCAGGATCTCGAATGCGGTTTCTGTCCCCAACCGCTCCATGCGCTGTGCGAGTTTCATTTCCTGCCACTCCAAGGCTGCCTTCGGTCCTCTCACCCACTCGGGACGACCCCTGGGTGAGGGCCGGACATCATGCAGCAGAGCCCCCGCGCCACAAAGCCGGAAGCCGGTCCGTGGCAAGGATTTGCCCCAGGAACCACCCTGCCCCAGGGACCATCCCTGGTTGCTTGCGATCCCCCTGGGACCGTCCCAGGTTGCTACCGCACAGGTTGCTCCCGCAAGGTCGAGAACCGTCCCAGGTTGCTAAGGATCTTGGGGTTGCCCCGGTCGCCAGCGTCAGGTTGCTAGCCCGGACGATTCATGAGATCGTTGTGAGCAAATGCGAGACCGGCGCAGCCGATCTCGCATTTGCGGTCTGACGAGCGCATTTCGAGTTCAGGGGGGGCTGCGCGAAATGAAGGCGACCCAAGAGGGTCGTCGAATCGAAGCCATGCCGAGCGAACCGATAGGTTCGCGGTCCTGGACCGAAAGACGCCGTCAGACGCATC
>JAJRTL010000495.1 GCA_024278315.1 Planctomycetota bacterium
GGACCGGCGTGCGGAGAGCTCGGCGACCTTGAGTCCTCTTTGGATCGCATCGCCGCGAATCCAGGTCTGGGTCTTGGCTGGGAGATCGAAGGGATCCACGAAGAGGTCGGCACGACCGAACTGCCCGGTCAGGGGGCCGGGTATCGCCCTCACGTCCGCCTGTGCGTGGAGCGCGGAGATTCCCTGGCCAATCATCAGACCGATGCTCGCAAGCAGGAACAGCTTCATCGGTGCATACATCTAGGTTCCTCCAGTTCGTCCGGGGGAGCACGATCCTCTAGCCCGGATGATTCATGAGATCGTTGTGAGCGAAGGCGAGATCGGCGCAGCCGAGCTCGCATTTGCGGTCTGACGAACGCATTTCGAGTTCAGGACGGCTGCGCGAGATATGAGGCGACCCAAGAGGGTCGTCGAATCGAAGCAATGCCGAGCGAACCGATAGGTTCGCGGTCCTGGGCCGAAAGACGCCGTCAGACGCATCGAGGTCATGAATAGTTCGGGCTAGGCCCGCACCGCCAGCTTGTAACGGAGCAGACCTGGGAACGATGCCTGAATATGGAGCGAGGCTCCCCGAATTGACGGGAAGCCTCGCTACTTCGCACCCTTCTCGAAAGAACTCGGAGGCGCGGCTGGAGATCAATGCTACTTGATCAACATGATCGGAACCCTGCGGTAGAAGTATCGGCTGTACGTCTCCTTGTCAGGATCCAGGTTCGTATTGGCCAGAGAGTTGGCGGCGCCATACGAATACACGGCGCTGACCTTCACGAGCTTGCCGTCGTATCCTGTACCGATCGAACTCTCTCCCGCGCGTGTGATTCCCAGGCCAAGCTTGTTGGCTGCGGGGTCGATGATGACGGTTTGATGGGCGACCTTGACGCCAACGAGGGAAGCGAACGGCGGAATGTGCCCCCAATCCAGGTAGACGCCGCCTTGACCAGGATTGGTCGCATGCTTGGGTCCGTTGGATGTAACACCGACAGCATAGAAAACGGGGCTGATGTGCCATTCACAGGTCGTGCCTGGAACCTTGATCCCCGCCTTCAAGCGAGTTCCGGCGATACCGATGACAGGCAATCCTTGCTTACGACCTGTCCGCCAGATGTGGCCGAGATTGCCGTCGAGATAGTTGGCTCGGGAGCTGTAGAAGGCCTTCGGATCGATGCAGTGTGTGTTGTAGAACCGGGAGTAAGTACCACCGTTGTAGCCCGTTCCTGAATTGATCACGCAATCGACGCGCCACTTCCCGACCTTGACATCGGAGCTGTAGCTGCGAATCTCGACGACGAGCGTCTTGCTGTTGGCTGGCACCAAGAAGTTCGTGATGTCCACCGTCACATCGAAAGCTGCCGTCTTGCCTTTGGCTGGCTGGGCAGTGGCCAGGAAGGCCACCGTTTGAGCTCCCTTGGCTCCGAATACCGTCTTCTTGTTGCTGCCATGGTTGGCATCGAACTTGGTGTTGGGACGATGGACGGGTTGGTTGCTCGTCGAGAGGATTACGACCCACTTGGACTTGTGTGCCGTGGAGGCTCCTGTCGTGGGGTAGGCCTCAGAGCGGCGGAAGCTGATCTTGTCGATCACTTTGGGCTTCTTCGGGTCCCAAGGGAAGGTCGACGCGTCATACATGAAGAGGCTACGTGCAACGTAGTACTTGAAAGTGGTTGTCGTTGACGACGCGATGTCGAATCCTGCCCAGAAGTTGGCCGTTCCGGGGGTTGTGTCGTACCCCTTGGGTAGCGTGTTGCTTTGCGAGATTCCAATGGAGGCGGTCAATGCGACCGTGGCGAAGAGGGAGAGTTTGATCATCATGAGTCCCAGTTGTTTGGCAGAGACGATAAGGGAAGGAAAGGAATGGTGACCACGAGACCCCGGGAAGGGCTGATCGGTCACCAGGAGGTAGGCAGTCTAAGCATTGGCGGCGCGGTGGCAAGGGCCCCAGCCCGCCACAGCAGTGTCTCGATTCGGTCAGGCACTCGCTGGCGACTGCATGGTCGCGGAGACCCATCTCGTGGCAGCTTGGCTCGGATTGCCCATACCAGGGGTGTATCGGGAGTATTTCCTCCATGGACATCCCGAATCCATCGGGCTACTTCGAGAAGCCTTGGGATGTGGACTCCCTGAGGAGTCCTTGCCTGTGTCAGCGTCTCTGAACGCGCCTTCCACGTTCTTGTTATCGTATCGGATCGAATTCTACGCCCCGGTGCTTGCTTGGTTCCTTCTTGAGAAGTGGCGGGCGCAGACGACGCAGCTCCCTGTCCAGGAAGGCCAGAGAATATCGCAGCGCCAAACGCAGATGATCGTCGGGGGGTGGCGGTGAGGCCGCATCGGGCAACTCCATCCAATCACGGATCAGGAACTCGTCGGAGAAGCTCATGTGCCTGGCTCCGTGAATGCGGACCTGAAGACCGTTCTTGGTGATGGCCTTCAATCCCCTCCTCTGTTCGGCCAGATAGGCCTGTTTGAGCTTTTGGATCTGTTCCTTGGTCACTCCCTTGGCGATGAGCCCCTCCTCGGCCGTGTCGGTCTCTGCATAGAGCATGAGGATGGGTTTGTTCAGGCCCTTCTTGCGGACTGCACTGGATGGGGGCCAGGCGTTCTGCGCGACAACGCTGCGGATGCGGTTGTCGCGCATGCCGACCTCGATCGCAGCCCAACCGCCGAAGCAGTGGCCCATGGAAGCGATCTTCTTGTTGTCGATCCGCCCCTTGAAAGGAAAGCTCTTGGACTCTTGCATGGGGATGCGCTTGCGGAGCATGCGATCCAGCAAGAATGAGAGGTCCTGGGCCCAGAGTCGGATGCGCCCATCCTGCGTTCGCCAGGTCGCCTCCACGGCTTTCTTGCGCTCCTCGTTCTCGAAGATGCCGCGCACGAGCTTGCCCTCGGGGAAAGCGACCCCTTCGACATCATAACTGTGATCCGGGCACACGACGACGTAGCCATGGCTGGCCAGCTCGAGAGCCTGGCTCGTGTAGTAGAAGCGGGCCGTGCGCAGTCCGTGGGAAAAGAGCACGACCGGCAACTTGCGAGGGCTCATGATCAGTGGAGCGTTGCTCTTGGCTGGCACGCGCAGGTCACCGAAGCGAGTCTCGGAA
>JAJRTL010000063.1 GCA_024278315.1 Planctomycetota bacterium
ATGGGTTGGGGATCGTAGCTGTAGCGGGATACCTCGTAGGCAACACGCCAGTTGGTCTTGATCGTGTAGCCACTGAGCGAGATACGTGCTCCGATACCATCGTTCGAGCTGTCTTCCGTCCGGAAGATATCCAGGGCAATCGCACCTTGGTCGAAGAGCAGATCCGAGAGGCTGATGCGAGCTTCGCCATTGAGCCCATGCTTCTCATGGTCCTGCCAGGGCACGAGCCGGAAATCCAGGCGCACGGTATCACTGACTCGATGCCAGGAACTGAGCGAGGTGCGGAAGGTGTAGTCGTCGAGAAGCGAGCGAGGCTCGACGGGTAGGAACTCGGGGCGGCCCAACTCAGGGAATCGGAAGTAGTCGATGTAGAGGGACAGGCCGTTGTCCAGATTGATGCTCCAGTTTCCGTTGATCTGGAACTGCGTGACTTCGAAGCCCGTCTTCTTGATCTGGTCGCTACCAGTGTAGTAGTCGACCCAGAGACTTGTGTGGAAGGAGAGAACATCGCTCGGACGATGGAAGCCCTTGAAGATGAACAGATCCCGATTGGGATTGCCATCGAACCAGCTTTTCATGTAGCCCGCACCGATCTCGAAGGAGCGGTCGGGGGTCGGATCGTAGTCGTAGTAGAGGGAAACCTGGTAGTCGTCCGGCTGGGCCTCGATCGTGATGGGATCCGGCCGGCCTCCGATGGAAATGGCGAGGCGTGAGGAACCGGGACCCATCTGGTAGTCGATGCTTCCGCCATCCAGCACGCCGAATTCAGGGACGAACTCAGGGAGGAAGCGCCCGACCTGCCAACGTAGATCCGAGTCATCGGAGAATCCCTGGCTGTAGGAGAGGCGGTCCAAGCGAAACTCGTTGTTACTTGTGTCGCTGGCGAATTCCAGGTAGCTCCTCCTCGAGAAGAGATCGCCACGAAACCGGATCTCTCCTCCAGATCCGAAGAGATTCTCCACCGTGGCATCGGTGCCCAGATCCGTGAGCAGGAACTTGTTGGTACGACCGATCTTGCTGATGCTGTAGTTCGTGTTGAACCAGGCACGACCATGGACCTTGACGGCTCTCTCCGATGGTGTGCGCCCGCGGATGGGGGCCAGGAGGGGGAGGCCGTCCTGGCTGCCATCGAGTTCCCGCTCCCAAGGCGGATGGTCAGGGATGTTGCGCCCCTGACCTGTCGTCGGCTTCTTCGTCGTGCGCTTGCCCTGTTTCGAGGTCCCACCGAAGCGGGTGACAGGAAGGTCCACGACTCCCGGGACTCCAAGGGCCAACACGACCTCTTTGTCCAGGAGCAGGGCGCGTGAGTGGTTCTTGGAAACTTCCTTGATGACCGCCCGGACAGGCCCGGCCCCGGGTGGCTTGAGAGTGATCAGATCTCCAGGGCGCAGGCCCGCAGTTCGTCCTTTCTCGAAGTAGACGTAGTTGCCGGAGACTGAATGCACCTTGAGTTCGAGGCGCTGGGTCTCCTGCGCAGACAGCAGTGGGCTCGCTGCCAGCAATGCCAGCAGCATGGCCCACCTGGCTCCGAGCGCGACTCGACCTGCAACTCTCCTGGCTGTTTGGATGAGAGACATTCCCCTTACCTGCGTTCTCTCCAGAGGTGGCAGTCTTTGCACTGCGTCCCCAGAGGTTTGTATCGAACAACCTTGCCTCCCCCCGGAAGCTGGTAGTCCTTGTGGCACTTCGAGCAAGCAAGGCCCGAATGGTCCTTGCCAAGCTTGAAGCGTGAATCGGTTTCATGCGAGAACTTCTTGGCCTTCCACTCGACATCGGTCTGATGGCAGCGGAGGCAGTCGGTCTTTCCCTGGACTCGGAACTGGCCCATGTGGGGATTGTCATGGCAATCCGTACAGTTTTTCTTGGCGATTCCCATGGTCCTCGTGCCCCCATGGGTCGGTTTGCCGGGGATGTGACAGCTCTCACAGCTCGCCTTCCCGTGTGCGCCCAGAAGGGCATATCCCGTCCAGAACCCATGTCGGAATGCTTTGCCTGGAAGCTCATCTAAGCTGTCATTGCCGTGACATCGTTCGCACGATTCCTTGCCATCCACTGACTTCGGGAGACTCTCCTTGGTGAAGGCGCCGTCATGCACATCGATGTGGCAAGACTGGCATTCCTTCTCTGTGCCGTGGAACACGCGGTCGGCGATCTTGGTCGATTCTGGATCCACACCCTTCGCTACCTTGTGGCAGGACCTGCACGAGAGGGCCCTGTGGGCACCCAACAAGGGGAAGGCCGTCTTGGCGTGCATCTCGTTGGTGAATCGCGACGGAAAGAACCGCTCGTCGCCGTGACAGTCGAGACAGGAGTCGGCCTGGAAGGCCCCTCCCTCGAACTGAGAGCCGTGGGGACTCTCATGGCATTCCTTGCACTCCTTGGCCGTGCCCGCGAACTGTCGTACCTTGGCGTAGCGTTCAGGATCCACCGTGCCCGGTCTGGTCTCGTGGCATTTCTCACAGGCGAGCTTCTCATGCGCTCCGTGTAGCGGGAATCCCGAGTTCTCATGACGTGCGAGGTCAAAGCCATGGGGAAGGAAGCGCAGGGGTTTGTGACAGGACAGGCAATCTGGATTGGTCTCGCCTTCTGCTGCGAACTGTCCTTCGTGCGGATCGCCATGGCAGACCGCACACTCATTGGCTTTGCGCCCAGGGAAACGTGGTGCGTACTGGGTACGTAGATCGAGTTTCCACTCTGCAGAAGGTTCTTGGTGGCAAGCAGCGCAGGCTTGTTCGTCATGCGGCTTCACCAGTTCGAATCCTGTCAAGCCATGAAAGGCCAGTGTCTTCTCGAGTGCTGGCTCCGTCAGCGATGGATCCGTGACCTCGTGACAGAGAGAGCAGCTCTGCTTCTCGGGCTTTGCAGCCTGTCGGGCGACGGCGTTGGTAAACTCCTTCGTGTGCGGAGAGTCATGACAGTCCATGCAGTCCCGAACGGGTTTGGACGATGGTCCCTTCCCGTCCCGACCTAGCTTGGCTGATGCCCTGGGTGAGGCTAGATATCCACGGTAGTCGCCGTCAGCATGGCAATCCTGACAAGATCGCTTCGCATGGCCGCCGATGAGCGGAAAACGACTGTCATGCTCGAAGAGTGCCACCTCTGAAAAGGGCCTCGTCTGTCCGTGGCAGCCTGCACAGTCGGGGGCTTTGTCCTTGTGCGGGTCTTCGTGGCAGGTCTGACAATCCTGGCTGAGTCCCAGGAAGCGATGCTGCCCTTCGGACATCACCGTGACGTCTGCTGATTCGTGGCATTCTTTGCAGCCAAGTTCTGCGTGCCGACCCTCGAGACCGAACTTGAGCTTCTCGTGCTGGTAGAGCTTGCGCTCTTTCCAGCCACTCTTGCGGAAGGCACGGTTGCCGATGATCTCGGTGGCCGCATCCAGATGTTCCATATGGCAGAAACCGCAGTCCTTCTGCTTGTCCTTCTCCAGGTGGCCATGGAAGCCCGTTCCCTGTGCCAGTTGCTCTGTGAGAGGTTCGTGGCAGTCACCGCAAGCCTGGTCCATCGACCGGCTTTCCGTGCCGTGGCACGCTTCGCAACCCGCTTGACCTTTCAGTTCGGGCACGCCTGCGTGAACCGCAGAGAGTGGACCCGGCGAGGTGTCGGCGATGCTCGACATCACAGAGAAACCGACGGTGATCAAGACGATCAGGGCGAGGATGGGTGCTGTGCTCTTCATGGCTGGGTCATCCGAAGTGCGCGTATCGCAGGGCCGTCACGATGTGGATGATGGCGAGCAGGACCATCCCCAGAGCAATCCACCGGTGGAGGAAGCGCCAGGACGAGAGCAGCCCGCGGATGGCCTCCAGGTTGGAGGACATGAGGGCTGTCTTGTGGAGTCGTTTGGCCAGCCCGAGGATCTGCTGGATCTGTGTATCCGCCAGCCCCTGCTCCTGGCCTTGGGCGGCAAGGCGTTTGAGGCTTCGGTGGAGATCGAATCGGCTGGTCACGAGGGCCAGAGCGCGCTTGTGAGCCGGCTTGTCCCAGAGCCCTTCCTGGATGAGCGCTTCGAGTTCGGTCTGGATCTGTTGACCCCATGGGCGACTGGCCTGATCCCATTCGCCAAGGAGGACCTGCATCTGGTCTTTGGCATCCTCGGCTGCGGTCTCTTGCCCGTTCGCTGCCTTGGGGATGTAGGAGTAGATGTAGCGACCGATCCCACCCGTGATCACGAGGATGATGACGCCGACGAAGGCGTGTCCTCCTGGGTTGTTGCGGATCTCCATGCCGGAGTGCAGCATCAGGAGGATGAGGGCTACGAGACCCGTCACCATGTGCAGACTCAGCCAGTACTGCAGCGTGCCTGCGACCCACTCTCCGATGCGGGATCGACGCAACAGGTAGAGGAGATTGAGACAGATCAAGGCGGTGGCAGCCACACCGAAGATCAAACCCAGGATGCTCGTGGGCTTGAGTTGTTCATGAAAACTGTGATCCGGACGCAGCGGGACCGGGAGCTCGTAGTATGCCTGGAAGATCTGGAACCAGAACAATGCGATTACCGAGATCAAGAATCCGACTCCCAGGGCACGCAGGATGCCTGTGCCTTTCTCGCCAAGATCCTGGATCCCCGTCCGCAGTTTGGGATCGAAGGAAACTCCCGAGCTCTTGAGGAGGTCGAAGGGTGGGATACCTCCGGCGAACACGAAGACGTCGTCGTTCGGCAGGGTCCGGCTCTCCGTCTCTCCTTCCTCGGTCTTGATCAGGAGTGTGACCAGCTTCTCCTCGATGCCCTTGACCTGGCTCATGAAGATCAGATCCAGGTTTCCGTTCTCGATGCTCTGCTTGAGTCGTTTGTCGTTCTTGGGTTTGATCCGGAAGAAGGCCTGCTTGCGGTAGCTCAGTGTGACTTGATTGCCTTCCTGCTCTGCGAGTGCGACCGCTGCTTCGATGGCGCTGTCGCCACCGCCCACGACGAGGATGTTGCGGTGTTCGTAGGAGGCTGCATCCACGAGGTCGTAGACGACCTTGGGTGCATCCTCTCCGTCAACTCCGAGCTTGCGCGGCGTGCCGCGACGCCCCAGACAAAGGACGACCTTCTTGGCCCGGTACGTCCCCGTCCGCGTCTTGACCTCGTAGCTTCCGTCCGGACCGACCTCCATACCCGTGAAGGCTTCGCCCGTCTGGATGCGCAGCGCCTGCTCCTTGGCGATGTTCTCCCAGATCTCCATGAGCTCTTCCTTCAAGTAGCTCGTCCGCTTGAGCTTGCCATGTACAGGCAGTTCGACTGGCTGTGTCATGACCAACTTGCGTCGGGGATATTTGGAGACCGTGCCACCCAGAGTGGACTGTTCGAGGATCAACGCATCGACGCCGAGTTCTTTGGCCCTCAAGGCACAAGAAAGACCCGCAGGTCCTGCTCCGACGATGAGCAGATCTTCGATCTCGTGGCCGGTACGCGGTGGGCTGCTCGCGACCAAGGTGCCTGTGGCTGCATGGGCCTGGCTGGCAACTCCGGCATGAGCCGCTGCCATGGTTTCTCGCTTCGGATGATTCGTCTTGGGTCGACTGGCTCCCAGCTCGGCCACTGCGTGCTCGGCCACAGCGCTCCCGTGCGTGATCGCGGTCTTGATGAGCGCATAGCCCGTGACTTCGCCTGCGAGGTAGAGGCCGGGAGATCCCTGTACTTCCCAGTTCTCATGCAGGATGGGGATGTCCTCCCGTGTCTCCAGATCGGTCAAGGCCACTTGGATGCCACCGGTGGGGCATTCCGTGGCGCAGAGGCCATGGCCGACACATCGCGATCCGTGCACGACAGCCGCCTGGCCATAGACCAGACCCAACACTCCTTCCTCGGGGCAGGCACGGATGCAGGCACCACAACCTATGCAGAGACTCAGGTCGACGTGCGGATATTGCAGCTGAGCTTTGTGGGTTCCCTTCTTCCTGGCCTCTTCACGTTCCGCGAGCGTCTCGCGAAGCGCGATTGTCTCGCGTTTGCGACGCCAGAGCCCCAGAAAGCTGAGGCCCAAGAAGGTGACAAGCAGGTAGAGGAGAATCCAGGTCACGGAGAGAGTTGGTGGAGTGGTGGTTCTTCGTCCAGGCTCTCCTCCGTCGGATCGGTAATCCGCCGGAGGTCAGCCGGGGGATGTACAGAACCGCGCTACTCCCCCGGGAGAATCCTATCGACAGCAATCCCCCTGCCGTCAATGGTTCCTTTCCAGAAGCAGACATCCCTGAGACAATTCCCCATGAAACTATGACGGGGCCGTAGTATCGGTGGTTTCAGGCAGGGATTGAGACAAATCTGATCATCGACCTGTCCCGATTCTGGTCCCGGGTAGCCTTTTGGATCCCGATTCCGAACAGGAGACCCCATCCGTGAAACGTACGTTCTTCGCATTTGCAGAACAGGAGACAGCGAGTCGATGAGCTCAGGTCGCGACCTTCTCCCGGCTCCCTTTTCCGAGCACTCGTTGCTGGAGACCTGGGAGGGAGGTGAGGGGCGTGCGTGTCGCATCGAATCGCCCGACGGGGTCGTGCAACTCCTGAAGATCCTGCATCCGGGTGAAGGGTCGGCCGAGAGGGATCTCCTGCTCTCTCTCTCACACCCGAGGATCCCGAAGCTCCTGCGACAGGGAACTCTGGAGAGTGGTGAGCCCTACCTTCTCCGACAGTGGTTGCCAGGGCGCTCTCTCACGTACTGCCTTCCGCTCGAGGATGCAGCCGTCCTGGACATGGGGATCCAGATCCTGGAGATCCTGGGCTACGTGCACTTGAGAGGCCTTCTGCATCTGGATCTCAAGCCTGCCAATCTGCTTCGAGATGGCGAGGGACGCTACCACCTCCTCGACTTCGGTCTTGGAGAGCGCAAGGGAGCACGCTCCCGGAGTGGCACGCCGTTCTTTGCGGCTCCCGAGCAGTGGAGTGGTCGAATCGTGGATCGCCGAAGCGATCTCTACTCACTGGGGCTCGTGCTGCTTGTTGCCTTGGATCCAGGCATCCTTCGGCGCATGCCTGGTGGATGCCCTGGGGGTTGGGACCTCCCTGATCTTCTAGAGGCTCTTCGTTTTGAGAAGTCCTTGTCTGATGGTCTTCACGGCCTCCTTCGCGGGCTCGTCGCACGGCATCCGCAGCGCAGATTCTACGACGCCGAAGAAGCTCTGGCCCACCTAGGTCAGGGTACAGGACGCCCGAGCCCCTCCCTGCTCGAGCCGGATCCGGCGCTCTTCGGGGCGGAGTCTCCCATGGGGCTCGAAGATCTGTGCGAACACCTGGCGCAGGCCTTGGAGCTGCCCCCAGCAGAAGCCGCCCAGTTGGCTGAGCGAATCCAGGATGACGGCGAGACTGGGACAGCGCAGGTCGGACATTGGTTGTTGGCTCGAGTCGAGGAAGGCAGCATCCTGCCTCGCGGCGGGAGCTGGAGTTATCCCGATGCGCTTTCGGGTCGTGTGAGCAAGGACCCGCCGGGCCTTCACGTCTCCTGCCCGGAGGAGCTCAGGGAGTTGGCGGCCAGTGGTCGTGTCCTCGCTGCAGAGCGGGGGTTTCGTCATCTGTTGCAGGAGGGGCAGGCTGAGCCAGAGACCCGAATGGCGCTGGCCGAAGGGTGGTTGCAGGCCGGGGAAGCGGCCCGGGCACTGCCTCTCCTCCACGACCAGCCCTGGTTGCGGCTGCGCGCACTGCTCGACCTGGGTCGGGTTCGCGAGGCCAGTGAAGGGCTCCTGTCCCTGTCCCCGGAGACCGGGTCCCAGGAGGTGCGCATCCGACTGGAGGCCACCATCGCGTGGTTATCGGGTCGCGCAGACGAGGCCTTGGAGTTGGCTCACCAGGCCGTCCAGGAAGAAGGTGGGCCGGAGGCGGAGATCGTGTGGGCCCG
>JAJRTL010000496.1 GCA_024278315.1 Planctomycetota bacterium
TTCTCGTCTCGCCTCAGTCGCTCCACATGATCCAGGAAGACGATGCCATTGTTGACGATGACGCCGGCGAGGATGAAGAAACCCAGGATGGCCATGACGGCCTCGAAGGGCGTCCCTGTCAAGAGCACCGTAGCCCAGCCCGCAGGCACGGCGACCAGGATGGTGGGCAGGATCGCGAGAGGAAGCAGCACGGACTCGAAGAGAAGCCCCATGACCAGGAAGATCAGGAGGAGCCCCGGGCCCGCGAACTTGCCGACCTCCTGCAGGGTCCGATCGTTGTCACGCCAGTTGCCACCAAACTCGAGTTTGAAGGTGCGCGGCAGGTCCATGTCGGCCACCAAGGACTTCGTCCGGCTCATGAACTCGGTCATCTCGATGCCTTCGGGCCGCCGTCCTGCGAGATAGGTCGTCAGGACACCGTTCTCCCTGCGGATCTCCTGGTAACCCTTGGTGAACTCGAAGTCCGCGAGATCACCAAGGGGTTGGAACCCGGTCTGCATGGACCAGATCTGCATATCCTTGAGATCCTTCAGTTCCAGATCGGCAACATCGTCGAACTCGGCGACCAAGGGGATCTCCTGCCCCTCCTTGGTGATGTATCGCGAGACCTGGCTGCCGCTCAACCCACTGTTCAACATGCCGAAGAGGATGCCTGGGTCGACGCCCAGCTCCTGCATTCGGTTGCGATCGATCTGAAGCCTGAGCTCGTCCTGATTGCTGGCACTGCCCCAATCAATGTCCTCGGCCAGGCCCTCTGTCACCAGCGTAGCAGCAAGATCCTGGCCCCACATGCGGAGCCCCTCGCTATCCCGACCACGGAGAATCAGGAAGAAACCGCGCTTGCCCTCCGTCGGTTCCTCGTTGTTCTCGACGCCTGCTGCGCGGACCTTGACTTCGACTCCCGGGAACCGCAGCGGGTTCTCTCTCAGGAAGGCAACGAGGCGATCCTTGTCCTCCAAGGTGGCATTCGGCTCCATGGAGAGCCGGATGCTGATGTCGTCCCGGGAGAATCGCGACCGGACATCGGTGAAGTGGTATTCCTTTCGGAGAGGGCCGACGAACTTCTCGTAGCGGGCCGACATACGGCTGGCCTCGGAGAGCGTGGTCCCCTTGGGCGTCTTGAAGTTGATGGAGACGTTGGGGCCTCGACGCTCCTGCGGAACACGCCGCGTGTTGGCTACGCAGACCCAAAGGGCACCAATGCAAAGCATCATCAGGCCCGCGAAGGAGAGGAGTGGCAAGCGGATGAGCTTGCGGACCAAGGCGACCTGGAAGCTCGTGATCGCATGGACCAGTCCCTTGCGCATGTCGACCGTATGCCTCTCACCGCGACTGCCCCGATTGAGCCAGGCGATCGCTGAGGGAAGGATCACCAGAGCCACGAAGAGCGAACCGATCAGGGCCACGCAGAGCGGCATGGCGAGGTTCCAGGTGAAGGCCTTGGCCGTGGGGTCATCCACGAAGATGAGCAGAGGGATCCAGATGGCCAGGGTCGTCATCGTCGCCAGGAATACAGGCAGACTCACTTCCCTGACCCCGTCGACGCAGGAGCGATACCAGGAATGGCCCTTCTCGCGCAGCCGGTAGATGTTCTCCAGGACTACGACCGAATTGTCCACCAGCATGCCAATGCTGAGCGTCAACCCCAGCATCGAGAAGAGGTTGAGCGTCCCACTCTGGAAGAAGTGGACCGTCAGCGCGAAGAGCAAGGAGAGCGGAAGGGAGAAGACGACGACGAGCGTCATCCCGATGCGACGCAGGAAGAAGAAGAGCACGAGGAAGGCCAGGACCGCTCCCATCCAGGCGGAACCCAGGAGGGTCTTCAAGCTGTCTTCGATGAACTTGCCCTGATCGAAGTAGTAGTAGGGCTCCAGACCAGCGAACCTCGAGTTCTCGCCCAGCGTCTCGAAGAAGCTGCGCACCCTCTGACTCGTGGCGATCGCATTGGAGCCCGCAGTGCGGCGAATCATGCCGCCAAGCGAAAACTTGCCGTTGATGCGAGAGACGCTGTTCCTGAGGGACCGCACCTTCCGCACGGTCGCGATATCCCCGATGGTCAGCCCTCTACCGTTGGCGGCCTGGCCGATCGGCAGGGCCCGGATCTGGTCCAGATCCTCATAGCGATAGTCGGCGCGCACCAGGTAGCGACTGCCTCCCTCGTGGATGACGCCCACGGACAAGGCGCTGTTGTCCGACCGGAGTTGCTGCAGCACCTGACGGTAGTTGATCCTGAACTGCCGGATCTTGTCTCGATCGAAGAAGATCCTGACGTTCTCGCCGACCTGTCCCCAGAAGCTGACCTCGCCCACGCCCTCGATGGCCTCCAGCTTGGGCTTGATCTCGAACTCCACCAGGTCTTGCCAATGCTGGCTCTGATCCGGTACACCAAGTCCGAAGAAGAACAGGGGCATGGAGTCGGAACTCTCGGACCAGGTCCACCAACGGTCCACAGTGCTCGGCCAGGAGAGCCGTGCTCGTTGGAGTCGATCCCTTACCTCGGCCATGGTCTGACGCAGGGGGACCTTCTTGGAGGCCTCGATGCGCACCCTCACCCGGTTGCGCTGAATCCTTCCCTGGATGTTCTTGATCCCTGCGACGGTCAGGAGCTGTCCCTCGAGGGGCGCGTAGATCTGATCCTCGGCTTCCTGGGGTGTCATGTTCCGCAGGGGGATGATGACGTTGATCCGATAGCGCGAGATGCCGCTGGGAAACTGCTCCAAGGGGATCTGGAGGAGACTCAAGCCTCCCATGACCAGGAGGGTCATGCAGATCATGAGGATGGCGATCGGCCTGCGAACGAAGGTCTCGAGGATTCCACCACTCATGATCGCGGCTCCCGCGTGGCCACCAGGCTGTAGACGACCGGGATGATCACCAGGGTCAGCAGGGTGGAGAAGATCAGGCCCGAAATGACAGCGATTGCCATCGGAGCACGCAGTTCCAGACCTTCACCGGAGATGCCGATCCAGGGCATGTCCGGAAGGAAGCCAGTGAGCGGGAGCAGACCCAAGACTGTCGTCACCGTCGTCATGATCACGGGGCGCAGGCGTGTGCTGCTGCCCGAGACCACGGCTTCCATGAGAGGGATGCCACGCTCCCGATCCTTGTTGATCCGATCGATCAGGACGATGGCGTTGTTGACGACGATGCCCGCCAGGAGGATCACTCCGATAAAGACGACCACCGAGATGGGGATCCCCATGAGATCCAGTGTGAAGATGACCCCGATCAGCGCCAGGGGCACCGTGAAGAGGATGATGAAGGGCTGGATGAGGCTCTCGAACTGGACCGACATGACCACGTAGACGAGGAAGATGGCCAAGAGAAGTGCACCGGTCATGCTGTCCCTCGTACTGGTCATCTCCTCACTCTGTCCACCCATCTTCCAGGTCACGCCCGGCCCGAACTCCAGCGCTGCAACCCGGTCCTCGATGTTGCGTTGGATGTTGCCTAGATCCATGCCGCGGGGTGTCGCCTGGACCTCGGCAGCCCGCCGATTGCCGATGCGACGGATCTCGGAGGGGCCTTCCAGATACTTGAAGTCAGCTACCGAGGAGAGATAGACCGGGGCCTGATCCCGTCCTGCGAGATTGAGCTGCGACAGTTCCTTGAGACTGCCCAGTTGGTCGGTCGCGAGTCGGACGCGAAGGTCGATCTTGCGATCTCCTTCGCTGAATCGCGTCGGCACCTCACCCTGGACCATGGCTGACAGACGGCGCGATGCCGTGCCGATGTCGAGGGAATACTGGGAGAGTTTCTCGCGATCGAAACGGAGAACGACTTCGACGTTGCCTCGATTGAGCGTCGAGCGGACATCTCTCAGGGAGGGCATGGAGGCCAAGGCGCGCATGACCTTGGTCTTGGCTTCTGCCAGTCGACGGAGATCGTGGCTGTAGATCTCCACCGACACAGGATTGCGCATGTTCACCAAGGTGGGGGTCTCGAAGCGAGAACCCTGGAGGCTGGGCTCCTGGGCCAGGATCTGTCGTATCTCCTCGCGGACCTGGCTCTCCAAGCGGATCAGGTTCACGCCCTTGGTGAGAACGAGGTGGATCCGAGCTGAGTGTGGACCTTCCTCCGAACTCTTGAGCTCATCCTTGGCCACTCCTGAGACCAGGAAACTGGACGCTACACCTGGCAGGGAGCGGATCCGCTTCTCCAGCGGCCGAGCGATGCGATCGGTGCTTTCCACATCCAGATCCCTGGGGAAGAAGAGCATGGTCTGGAAGGCGCCTTCGTGCACCTCGGGCATGACTTCGCTGCCGAGGCTGCCCAGCCGGAACCAGGCCAAGACGGCCAGCGCGAGAGTGGCGAGGAGAATGACGGGCCGATGCGCCAGGGCCTTTCTGAGGATGTCCGGATAGTGACGTGCCAGGGGGTCGTAGGTCCAGGAGAAGGCCATGACCAAGGGGGCGAAGACAAGCTTCGATGCGCGCTTCAAGACGTAGACGAAGATCAGGGGCAGACTCAACAGGGTTCCCCATATCCAGCTGGCACAGCCCTTGGCGGCTCTCCAGGGAGCCCACCCCGTCTCGGGTGCAGGTGGGGGAGGAGCACCATGCTCACCGCGAGCGGCAAGCATGGGAATGAAGAAGAGAGAGATGACCAGCGAGGCGAGAAGAGAGAAGACCACGGCGAGGGCCTGGTCCCGGAAGAGCTGTCCGGCGATGCCGGTCACGAAGACGATGGGCAGGAAGACAGCGATCGTGGTGAGCGTCGACGCGAGGACTGCGGAGCTCACATCAGAGACGCCGGTCAGTGCTGCCTCCTGGAGTCCCATACCCTGATCTCGACATCTCTGGATCGACTCCAGAACGACGATCGAGGTATCGACGAGCATCCCGATTCCGAGAGCCAATCCTCCGAGCGACATCACATTCAGGCTGACACCGGCGGCGTAGAGAGGAGCAAAGGTGATGAGCACCGAGGTCGGTATGGCCAAGGAGATCAGGAAGGTCGGCTTGCCACGTCGCAAGAACAAGTAGATGACCAGGACCGCAAGAAGGCCTCCCAGGAGACCTGCACTCTTGACCTCGTTGATGGAACCTTCGATGTACTCCGCTGGATTCGTCAGGACGCGCGCCTGGACACCGGGCGGCAACCGGAAATTGATATAGTTCGTCATGATACGCCGATGCTGTTGCTCCTTGCGCATCCGGCGCCACTTCTCTCCGCCCTTGCCATGCTGCCCCATCCCCGCATCGGACGAACCCTTGGCCTTCTTCGGAGCTTTCCTCGAGGCCACCTTTGGCTTCTCCGGGGCACCCTTCTCGATCTTCCCTCTACTCATGGGAGCTTTGGGGGGCGTGGACGAGAGCTTCTTTGCGTAAGCGCGTTGCTCGGGCGTGCCGAGAACCTTTCCCTGGATCCGACCGGAGAGCTCCACGAGGTTGGCATCCGCCTCCTTGAAGATCTCGAGGAGGACTGCGGGCTTCCCATCGATCCGGGTGATGACCTCCTTCTCCTTGATGTCGACACGGACCTCGGCGAGCTCCTTCAAGTAGATGTTGACGCCATCCTTGCGTGCGACGATCAGATTCTCGATGTCCTCGAGGTCACGGAACTCGTTCAGGGCTCGCACCAGGTATTCGGTCTGTCCTTCCTCCAGGATGCCCGCCGATGCGTTGAGATTCTCGGCGCCGAGCTTCTGCGCGATCTCCTGGATGTCCAGGTCGAAGGCGGTCAGACGCGTGGGGTCCACCGCGATGAGGATCTCGCGCTCATCGCCACCCTTGACCTTGACCGCGGCGATTCCATCGATTTCCGCCAGCTCCCGCTCGATCTCGTCTTCGGCGATCTGTCGGAGATCCATGGTCGAAAGAGGGCCAGAGAGCCCCAGGACCATGACCGGGTCCAGGCTGGGGTCATAGCGGAGGATGAGAGGCTTCTTGGCCTCGCCGGGAAGGAAGACGCGGTCGATCTTTTCACGCACGTCGCCGACGGCGTAGATCATCTCGGTACCCCAGGCGAACTCGACGATGACGTCGGATTGACCTGCCTTGGAGATCGAGGTCACACGTTGGACACCCGGTAGGACGGAAACGGCTTCCCGAATAGGTTCTCCGATTCGATCCTCGACGTCCTCGGGGCTCGATCCGGGAAACTCTGTCCTCACGGTCACGGTCGGGTAGCTCAGGTCCGGTAGAAGCGTCACCGGAAGCTGCGAATAGCCCACGAAGCCGAAGAGCAGGCAGGCGAGGAGAATCATCGTCACGCCAATGGGCCGACGGATCGCCAAAGCCAGGAGCGAGGATTCCATCCTGGGTCTACGGTTTGGTTCTGGTGTCGGTTCTGAAGGTCCCGCAACCGTGGTCTCAGTCACCACCGGAATCCTTCTTGGGTTCGCTGTCCATGGAGGGCCCTTCGGTCTCGGAACTGGCCGCGGCCTCCACCGCCGGGTTGGAGGTCTCCTCGCGGTCTTCCCTGAACACCACGAGATCCCCCTCTTCCAGCTTCTCCTTGCCCTTGATCACCACGATGTCGCCTGGACGATAGTTCATGTCGTCCACGGCCGCGTCGCTGGTCTTGTTGAGGGCTTCGAGCGAGTCCTTGAGTTCGATCCCGGGCTGGATCTCGATCTGATGCGCCTTGCCTTCTCGCACGACGAAGGCGTGTGGGAGGTCACCCTGATAGAGGATCGCGATCTTGGGGATCATCAGAGCTTGGTGACTCTCCCTCGTGATGATGTCGGCGCGGCAAAACATGCCGGGGCGGAGCTTCTTGTCGGGATCCTGTATCAGGGCACGTACCAGGAAACTACCGGTCTCCATGTTCACGACCGGGGAGAGGTGATGGATCCTGGCTTGGAAGACCTGGTCCGGATAGGCGTCGACCTGGATCTCCACCAGCTGTCCGATCTTGAGCAAGCCGAACTGCCGCTGGGGGCGGGTGATGTTGACCTGCAGTCTCTCGGAGTCGTAGAGCTGGAAGAGGACCTTGCTGCTGGTGACCCACTCGCCTCCCCTCACCTTGAGCTCGGGAACGATGCCGCGGAAGGGGGCTCGGATGGTGTATTTCTCGAGCTTGCGCTCCTCGATCCTGCGAGCCAGGACCTTCTGATCCCGCTGATTGCGTGCCTTGACCAGCTCGAGTGCCGCCCTGCGGGCTGCGAACTCAGCGAGGGTCAGCTCGTGCTTGGCCTTGTCCAAGGTCAGCTGCGCGTTCTCCAGCTCACTCGTGCTCGTGAGTCGCTCCGCGACGCCCTTCGTGGCGCGATCCAGTTGCTTCTTCGCGTCCGCGAGATTCAGCCTGGCCTGCTCGATCTTCTTGAGCGACTCTTCTGCGCCAAGATCCATCTCGTCGATGAGCGTCTCTGCGATCTTCTCTTCGTTCTTGGCGGTCTCGAGTGACAGACCTGCCTCCTTGCTGTTCAGCTCGCAAAGAATCGTGCCTCTCTCGACGACCTGACCCTCCTGGATGGGCACCGCGATGACCTGACCAGGTACCTCGGCCAGGATGTCCACGGCATGTTGAACCTCGACATGGGTCGTACAGGGCAGCCGATCCTGGACCTTGCTGGGAACCAATCGCACGATCCCCACGAGCTTGGCTTCGTCCTCGGCTGCGCGCGAGGCCGCTTGTGCGGAGGAGGCCCCGTCGGACCGGTCTATAGACGTGCCGGAGCCGTCGGGTTTCTCGGGGCCGTCGTGGGAGCAGGCCTGCGGGAGGAGGAAGAGCAGGCTGGGCATCAGGATCGAGCAGACCCTGGTGGAAGCAGAAGAGAAGGTCATCAGATATTGGATCGGGGACGTAGGGGACCGGAGAGTGCCCGAAGGAGCTGTCTTGCTACGTAGCTCGGACGGGCTAAGTTTGCGTGGAACAAGAGGATTGGGGAAGATCCCCGACCCACCATACGCTTCGTTGGTGAGAGGATTCCCCTCAGGGGAAAAGTAATGCGCGATGGAACAGCCTGGCAGAGAGATGATCAGCCTTGACGAGGCCCTGGACCGGGTGCTCAGGACCCTGGAGGATGCGCCTCGCGATCCGGAGCGGATCGACCTGGATGCCTGCCTGGGGCGGATCCTCGCGGAGGACATCCTGGCCGAGGAGGACTTCCCCGCCAGGGATAATTCGGCCATGGATGGATTTGCCGTCCGCGCCGGGGATTTGCCATCGGGAGCTGCGCCAGCGACAGGCTCCCTGCTACTGGTCGGTGAGAGCCTGGCCGGAGTGCCCTTCGAGGGCCAGCTGGGCGCCGGACAATGCACGCGCGTGATGACCGGAGGACTCATCCCCGACGGCGCGGACAGCGTCGTGCCCGTCGAGAAGACCAGCGGTTACGAACCCCGTCCCGATGGAACGGTGTCCTTCCAGGAGGACGTGCGGGTGGGGGACAACATCCGCCCTGCAGGAGGAGTCAGGAAGAAGGGTGAGCGCCTGCTCCAGGCTGGCCAGAGGATCCGCCCGGCGACCATCGGCGTCCTGGCCTCCCAAGGCTTCGCCGAGGTCCCCGTCGGCAAGCGTCCCCGCGTGGCGATCCTGCCGACCGGAGATGAGATCGTCGAAGTCGGTGCCACACCCGCTCCCGGACAGGTGCGCAACAGCAACGCCCATGCCCTCTACGCACAGGTCATCGCCGCGGGGGCTGAGGCCACACTGCTGCCACTCCTGCGGGATGAGGAGGGCCAGTCGCTCAAGACCTTGCGCACGGCGCTGGATGGATTCGATCTGGTGTGCACGATCGGGGGGGTCTCCATGGGGACCAAGGACCTGATCCGCGGGGCCTTCGACGAGCTGGGTGGCGAGACGTTGGTCGAGACCATCCGCATCAAGCCCGGTAAGCCCACTCTCTTCGGCAGGCGCGCCCAGGGCGGACGGACCTCCTATCTCCTGGGACTCCCCGGGAATCCAGCCAGTTCCTTCACGCTCTTTGCTCTGCTGGGAGCCGCGTGGATCCAGGGCTTCCAGGGTGGAAGCCTCTCGGACTGGCGTGAGAGGAACAAGGCCACGCTCTGGTACAGCAAGGTGAGACCCAACCGAAGACTCCAGGCGCTGCCCGCCCGTCTACGACTCGCACCGGAAGGGGTGACCCTCCTGAACCTCTCCCAGCGGACCTCCGCGGACCTGTTCTCGCTCGCCGATGCCGATGCCTTTTTTCTTGCCGACGAGAACACAGGCCCTCGCGACGGAGAGATCGTGGACTGGGTGCCCCTTCCCTGAGATGGTCGCCCTTGCCGATCCTCCGCTGGTAGCCAGTCCGCCTACGCGGAAGAACCATCCATGAAGCATCAGGTTGGCATGGCCCTCTTGGGTTCGCTGCTGCTCGCCATCTCCAGCCCGCCTGGGCTATTTCCGGGCGCGTGGATTCTCATGCCACTGGGCCTGGCGCTCCTCTTCGAAGCCGCCCGCGAGGTTCGCGGGCCTCGAGGCCTCCTGGCCCTCTATCTGGCGGGGGCTTTCTTTCTCTTCTGGGTCTCCTGGTCGCTGCGATACCTCTTCTTCTGGATGCCTCTCCTGCTGGCGCCGGGAATCGGAGGGCTCTACTGGGTCTTGCTCGCCTGGACGTGGCGTCGGTCAGAGGCACGCATGGGGCTCCGCTTCCAGCCCTGGTTCCTGGCCTGTAGCTGGGTGGTGATCGAGTGGGCCCGGGCGGAGATGCCTCAGGTGGGATACCCTCAATCGCTGGCCGTGCTCGGGCTCTATGGACAACCCTGGCTGCTTCGACCCGTGGCCGTGCTGGGCATCACCGGGCAGACCCTGCTCATTGCACTCCTGGGGGCCGGACTCTGGGCGCTCCTCTTCACGCGGGGCAAGATCCTGGTACGCAGCTTGCCGATCCTGGCCTCGCTTCTGGTCTGGATCGGAACCAGCCTGTGGCCCTCGCCCCTGCGACCCGTTGGCAAACCGCTCCGGGTGGCCTTGATGCAGCCGGCCACGCCGACCTACCCAGGGGATCCTGACTACGAGCGCTTCAA
>JAJRTL010000497.1 GCA_024278315.1 Planctomycetota bacterium
CCAGATCGACGAATCGTTTCCACGAGGGAAGGTCCAGGCCGTAGGTGAAGTCTTCTGCGACAGATCCCCAGGCACGCCAGTCCCAGAAGGCCACTCCCGGTCGGACCCAGGAAGCATCCTCGATGGCGCACCGGGGATTGAGTGTTTCGAGCAGATCAGAATCGACGAGATGACCCGGTGTCGCCCCGACCTGGAGGACACGCCACGGTGAAACGAAGGGCGTCTTACGCCTGGTGGGGTGGATCTTCAGGGAAAGTGATCGCTCCCCCTTCTGGCTCGCCAAGCCCATCTCGCTGAAGTCGTCGAGTGCCGCCTCCAGGACCGTGGCATAGCAGTCGTCCACAACATGGAGCGTCATCGGATACCGCCGAGTTCCACTCATGGCCGATAGCTTCTCGGGCCCCTGCGGGCGCCTCTCTGGACGGTAGGACCAGGCCGTCGCATCCTTCACGAAATCGAACCGCGTCAAGTCGGCGGTCAACTCCAGAGCCAGCCCCTTCTTGCCGAACGACCCTGTACCGAGCGCATAGCGCAGCGCCACGCCATCATCGTGGACGCGACAAGTGATCTCCATCGTCCGGTAAGAGGCGGACTCACTTTGCAGGGAGACGATGAGCTCACGATAGTGGTTGACGGTCTTCGAACGCTTGCCCCAGACAGGCTTCCATGACTCATCGACTTCACCGCTCGTCGATCCCAGAAAAGACCAGCTCGCCGTGCGTTCGCCACGCACGGCAAATCCTGATGCGTAGGCGTCGGTGAGCCTGTGCCCGTTCCACATGATCGTGAACACAGGAACACCCTCCTTCAATCGGAAGGCGACCTGCAGTTTGCCATTTGGCGAAGCCACAGGAACCAGACCTGACGCATCCATCCCGATGCTGCCCGCCTGCGGCGAGACACCTTGCGTCGAGACCAGCAGGGGCAGCAAGAGAGCCAGCCGCGTTTTCATCTTGCAACTCCCAGGGGAAGGACGTCGTGCATCGCAGATCAGCATAGGTAGCCTTCCTTGCTGGCTACAGCTGATTCCGGAGGCACTGTGCCCAAACAGTCCCATGGCTCCTCAGCCCAGGATCCCTGATTCGCCTGCTGGGGCTTGTCCTCCGCGGCAGACATTCGCATGATCTCCTTCTCGGAACCTGGAAGCAGCGCCTGCACAGGCTTCTGGCGATGCGGATGGCTCATGCCGGACCGACACTCCTCCTTCCCCTCTCCTTGACCCCATCGCCCATCCCGCAAACGTCATGATGCATTTCATCCGTTCCCGTCTCCTCTTCGCCCACATCTCAGCCTGCGACCTCTCTGGTGCCCTCGTTCTCGCAGCCCTCCTCCTTCTTGGCCCGAGTGCCTCCGCACAAGGCAAGGTCGACAAGCAGCTACTTGGAGAATGGGTGGGAACAAGCGAAACCAACAAGGGGCAATCGGCAACCGTAGGCAAGGACTTCATCGTCCTCGGCGGTGAACGCCTGGCGCTGCGCTTCGTGTCTTCGGGTCTGATCGAAGTTGGCGGCAAAGGAGGGGATCGTGTGGCCTATCGCTTGCGTGGAGACACGTTGATGACGCAGGACGAGGATGGAACCGTGAACTGGCGCCGCGTCCGCGCAAAGACAGCGAAACCTGTCAAGACCAGGGGAAAGGGAGGCCCGAAGCAGAATCCACTCGACACGGAGCCTCGTAACCCACTGGACACTCCACCCGACACCGCAGAAGCACGAGACCCCTTCGCTCGGAAGTTCGAGGGAACCGACATCAGCCTGACCTTGGCGAGCATCGCTGCCAACACCTATCGCGGCCAGCTGTCGTTCCAGGGGAAGGCGTATCCAGTCGAGGCGACCGCGAAGGGAAGCAGCGTCAGCGGCACGTTTCGCACACCTGGCGGGACGGACTTCCCGTTCACGGCCAAGCTCGTGGGCGATCAACTGACGCTCACCAGTGGTAGCAAGAAGTACCGGTTGAATGGCAAGCCAGCAGTCGCGGTACGACGCCAACCCAAGGCTCGATCCACGTCGGCGATGAAGAGCACACTCAGGCTCAAGAGATACACATACAAGGATGCTGGCTTCGGCGGAATCGAATCCCACACCTTGATGATGCCAACAGACTGGACGGGGAAAGCCGGTGTCATCTGGACCAACACGCCGCTGACATTCGTGCACTTTGTCGGGGAGTTCACAGGTCCCAATGAGTCCTCCATCACCTGGGCTCCCAACCAATCATTCGCGCAGGCTACCGATCAAAGGATGATCGTCGCCCACCTGCAACAGGCCCGATTCGACCGCAGCCGACTGACCCAGGTGGCCTGGCCGCCAAGGCAAGCGGGAGAAACCGCAGTCCAATACATCCTGCCAAAGGTGAGGCCAAAATCCACGAATGTGCGCGTCGTGAAGACCAAGAACTACCCGGAAGTCGAGAAGATCCTGCTGTCTCTCGCGAAACCGATGATGCAGAACTTGCCGAGGACCGTTCGGATCCACGTCCGTGCAGAACAAACGACGGTGACCTATGACGAAAACGGTAGGTCCTGGGACGAGGTCTTCGAATATGTGGTGCTCAACGCCAGCGGCTCACACCGGTCTCAGCTCTACAATGCTGATTTCAGCAACTGGCAGATCCTCGGGACGGTTTGCCTCCGTGCTCCTCGTGGCCAGCTCAGCTCCCGCCTCCCACAACTGGCCATGATCGCAGGCACGCTCAAAGAAACCCCACGCTGGAACCTCTCGCTTCAGAAGCTTCGGATGGAGCTTTCAAAAATCCAACACAAACAGAACATGTTCGACATCAAGCAGTTTAGCGAGCGTGCAAGGCTGATTGCGAAGAACAACGCGACCATCTCCGATTCGCAGTATGCCTCGTGGAAGAAGCAACAAGCCTCCCGGGATCGCATCCAGAAGTCCACGATCAACTCGATCCTGGATGTGAAGGACTACAAGTTGCCCGGTGGCGGCACGATCTCCATCGACAGCGGATACGATCGCGTTTTCCGGGACAGCCTGGGCAACATGGTCTTGACCAACAACCCTTCCTACGAGATCGGCTTGGACAAAAGCCTGACGACCACGGACTGGAGCCAGCTCTCGCGCCTCAAACACGCAGGCCGCTAGACAGAAAGAAAGGGGACG
>JAJRTL010000498.1 GCA_024278315.1 Planctomycetota bacterium
ACGGCCATCGTCGGCAAGTGGCATCTCGGTCTGGGGTGGGTGCGCGACGGCAAGAAGATCGACTACGACCAGGCGCTCAGCCATGGGCCCAACCAGCTCGGCTTCGACGAGAGCTTCATCATCCCCGCCTCGCTGGATTTTCCGCCCTACGTCTATCTCGTGAATGGACGCGTCACGGATCCGACCATGCTGGTCCAGAAGCAGCGACGCTTTCCGGCCTTCCTGCGCAAGGGACCCCGGTCCAAGGACCTGGTCATGGAGGATGTTCTCGACCGGCTCACCGAGGAGAGTGTCCGGTTCATCCAGACGAATGCGGCCAAGAAGAAACGCTTCTTCCTCTACTTCCCCTTGACCGCGCCACACAAACCACTGCTGCCGCACAAGCGCTTTCGGGGCAAGTCGAAGCTGGGTGACTATGGCGACTTCATCCTGCAGGTGGATGACTGCGTCGGGCGGATCATGACCGCGGTCGACAAGGCTGGCATCTCCAAGAACACGATCATCGCCTTCAGCTCTGACAACGGCTCCTACATGTATCGCCTGCCTGCCGGCAAGAAGCCCGACCACGCGGAGAGCTCCAGGTCCGCCGGCTATCGCGTCGAGCATCATCGGCCCAACGGCATCTACCGTGGAACCAAGGCCGATATCTGGGAGGCGGGCCATCGCGTGCCGCTCATCGTTCGTTGGCCGGGACACATCCCCGCCGGGCAGGCCGAGCCGCGCATCGTCTGCTTGACGGATCTCATGGCGACCTTCGCCGAGCTGCTGGGCCAACCGATCCGGACGGGTATGGCGCAAGACAGCGTGAGCTTTCTTCCGACCCTGCTCGGCAAGGAGCAGCCCGAGCGCCCGGCTCTCATCCATCACTCCATCGCCGGGATGTTCGCCATCCGCAAGGGGCGCTACAAGCTCATTGCGGGCAACGGATCTGGTGGCCGCGAGCGACCCAAAGGCAAGCCCTTCGCCCGACCCTACCGCCTTTCCGACATGGAGGCCGACCCCGAAGAAGGAGAGGATCACCTCGATGGGCATCGCGAGATCGCGGAGGAGTTGGAGAAGGAGCTCGAAGCGATTCGCCGTGGCTCGCGCTGAGCGCGAACCTAGCGATCGGCGGTCGGCAACCAGCGGAACTCGCTTCGCCAGCCGCCCACGTCCTGCTGCGTCCGTGTCTTGCCATCGTAGATCAGGCCCTTCCACACGGGCTTCGATCGCGTGACGACGAAGAAACGACCGTCGGGAGAGAATCGAGGCCAGTCCCATTGTTTGGCGGTATCGATCAAGGCCTGCCCGGCTCCGCGGTAATAGGTCTTGGTGCCGACTTCATCGAACCATCCCCGCTCCCGGCGTGCCTGCTCATCTGGTTGGAGGATCTTCCCCAGCGGTGGGACCTCGTGGTAGAGTCCGCCTTTGGAGTAGGGCACGGCTGCCAGGCGCTTGCCGCTCTCCACGTCCACATCGACGAAGCGGAAGGCGGGGCTTTCCCACCGGCCCTGTCCAGAGCCGGTCTTGTCCTGGTCGGAGGTCTTGACATTCCTCGAAGCCCGGAAGGACTCTGAGTATCGGATTCGCCGGTCGTCGAGCCAGACGAACTCGACTCTGGGCATGAAGCTCGAGGCCATGGATACATCGCAGGAGATGTTGGCGATCCTGCGGATCTGTTTGCCGGTGGCCACCTCGTAGATCAACAGGCTGTCCCCCGGGTCGGTGCGTTCTCGTGATGGCCTGGTCCCCGTACTCATCGAGGGTGAAATCGGCTTGGCATCCATCGAGCTTGTGCCGATAGCCAGCCGAGTCCCGCCAGGAGACAACTGCACGCGATGCGGATGCGCTCCCAGCCCGATCTTCAAGAGCTCTTTGTGTGCGATGCCATGGGGATCGATGCGCCACAGCCTGGAGTCCCCCGTCGCCTGCAGGACCACGATCGATCCATCATGCATGACCCAGTGAGCTTTCACCGGTCGATCGAAGATGCGCCGCGCGGGGCTCTTGCCCGATCGGTCCCAGGACCAGAGGAAGGTGCTGCCCTCGGGCGCAGGAAGGTCCTCGGTGCGGAATCCGAAGCCGGATCCCACCACTTTTACGAGAAACAGGACCTTGTCGTCTTGTACCGCGAGGATCTCGTTGTTGGTCATGTGCTGAAGCTGTGTGACCTGGGCGGTCGGGAGGTCGAGCACCATCAGGCCGTAAGGGTCCCCGTGGTTCTTGATGAGGATGCGACCTCGATCGAGCCGGCTCACGATCCGCACGTTGTGCTGGCATCGAAGAAAGATCTGCGCATCGCTTCTGCTTGCAGGTCCCTGCAGGTAGTGCACCCTTTCCCGGCTGCCAGTCTCTTCGCTGGAGCCGATCGAGAACAGCAGAGGGCCGTCCGGCACTTGCACGGGAAAGAACTCGAGGTCGCCGATCTTGTTCGAGAGGCCTTCGTCGGGAGATGCGGCCCATAGCTTGCGGTCCGGATCGGGATCGACGGCGGCCGGCTTCTTCTCCAGGCCTGTAGGACCTGTGGCCTCCTCCTCCTCCTGCGTGAGAACGACAGGGTCCAGGACAGCTTCGCTTGCATGACTTCCGCCAGCGACCACGAGTTGCCAGCCTCCGATCGCCACAACCGCTGCGGCCAGCACGGCAAAACCCACCTTGACTCCCGCCAAGGAACGCACCGAGACCGCTGCCGATCCTCCCGGCCCGGCCGCAGCCGCCGGCATCGCCTCTGCCAGAGCCTCCTCCAGGACGGACTCGCGGATACGGTCCAGACTCGCCAGCGGCAGGATCGCCGGAGCAAAGCCAGCGGGCAGGCCCTTGCGCAGCAGGTCCAAGCCTCGCTGGATCTGCGTGCGGATCGTGCTGTCCGAGCGCCCGAGTCTCCGCGCGACCTGCACAGCCGGCTCCTCCTCCTGAAGATGGAGGGCCAGCACTTCACGATAGGGCTCGGGCAGGGACGAGATCGCCTGGCCCACGGCCTGCTGGAACTCGCCCTCCATGGCTTCGTTCTCGGGGCGCATCACCGCGCCCGCCTCCAAACGACTGGTGTCCGGTCTGCGCAGGTCCTGCCTGCGTGCACGCCGTGCCTGGTGGGACATGAGTCCCAGGAGCCAGGGCATGAGAGGGCGCTCGGGATCGAATCGCCCCGCCGACTCGATGGCCGCCACGAAGGTCTCCTGCAACAGATCTTCTGCCGCCGCCTGATTCGGGGAGAGATGCCCAGCGACACGTCCGAGGACAGCTGCGGTGGCATCGAAGACATCAGCCAGCGCCCGGGTATCCCCCGTCCGACAGAAGCGCTGAAATCGTTGTTCCAAGTTCTTGCTCATAGTGACCTGGATTCACAGAACCCCGTCCCATCGTCTCACCGATGTCGACTTTCTTCCAGCGATGCTGCTTGGGCATGGGCCGCCTGGGCGGCATCCGATCCCCTCTGGCTCTCACGGAGAGCTTTCCTCTCGGCCCGGGATGACGTTAGGCTAGCGTCCGATGTCGTCCTTCTTGCAATCTCGGTCGCGCACCACCTGGATCCTGATAGCGGTGGGAGTGGTGCTGGTCCTGCACCTGCTGAGCTACGGCGCTGCGCTGGACAACGACTTCCACGACATCGACGACCATCGACATCTGGCCAATGGGGCGGGGATGACCTTTCCCAACGGCTACTTCCGGCCCGGGCAGGAGTGGAGCTTCCGGATTCTCTACGCCTGGTTCGGTGCATGGGCCTTGCCCTACCATGTCGTGGGGCAGCTCTTCCATATTCTGAGCTCGCTGCTCTTCCTGGCTCTGGTCACGCGGCTGCTGCACTGTCGTTGGCGGGGGCTCATGGCAGGCGCGGTCTTCGTGTGCCTCTTCGGGCCCAGCCAGGCCGTGCTCTGGATCGGGGCGCACCTGGGAGTGCAGTCGATGTTCTTCGTGATGCTGGCGCTGCACGCCTGGCTCTCCTGGCTGCGCCGACCAGCCTGGCCCTCCCTCTTGGCCGCCCTCGTCGCCGTAGCGCTCGGCATGTGCTTCAAGGAAGACGGCCTCGATGTCCTGCCCATGATGGTCCTCATGGCTTGGTACGAGGGTCAACTTCGCTCGCTGATTACGACCCGGAAGGCGCTGGCGCTGGCTCCCTTCGTGGTCCTGGCGGCACTCGTGACCTGGCGCGGGCTTAGCGGGGCGGGGGGCGTCGGCCTCGCCGTGACAAGTCCCGACCTTGGGCAGATCTTCGATCGGCTTCTGGTATCGCTGGGCCACATGCCCTTGCCCCTCAACTTTCGCATCCACCGGCCCGGCATGCCGGTCCTGGGGGTGTTGCTGCTCGTGGCGCCCATTGTCCTGGCCTACGTGGCACGCCAGCGTGGGGATCGGAGTGTGGCGACGACCCTGCTCGCCGTGGGTTTCCTCCTGGCCGGCCACTGCGCGGTCGTGCCCGTCAGTCCACCTGCGATCGGTCTGCGCAGCTACTATGCGGCAGCGCCCGGACTGGCCTTGCTTCTCAGCGTTTCGCTGTGGCAGCTAGGGCTTCTCCTTCCTCCGCGCCGCATCCCACAAGCCATCCCGCTCGTGCTGCTGCTGGGCTGGCTGGC
>JAJRTL010000499.1 GCA_024278315.1 Planctomycetota bacterium
CAGTGTGCGCTCGGAGTCGAAGACCAGACCCAGGACCAGGAGGAAGAGCAGCCCACCGAATACCGATCCCAGGACGAGGATCCGCTCCCGCTTCGTGACATCGAAGGGGTTGTGCTTGCTCGAGCGGAAGTCGGGGACCTGGTTCATGCGGAGGCTGGATTGGAGGGCGTTGCGCTGACTCATCGGGGAGAAGCAAGATAGCGACGCCCCGAAGGCGTGCAAGCCGTACGGCTCAGGCGCCCCGCTCTCCCAGGATTTCAGGGCCGGAGAGCCCTTGGTCCTGGACCGAAAGGCGCCGTCAGACGCATCGAGGTCATGAATCGTTCGGGCTAGCGACCGAAGGGCACGCTCGTGCCGATGCCGATCGAGCGGGTCCTCGGCAGCTGGATCGTCACGGGGGATCCGGTGCCCAGACTCGTCGTGTAGTTCTGGAAACCGAGCAGCTTGGTCATCTGGGCGCGCATGGCGATCGTGCCACGGATGCGGTCATAGGTCACCGCCCTGCGGTGTGTCTTCCAGAACTTCCGGGCACGGTACCAGGCCTTCTCGGCCTCGTAGCCCAGCCTGTGGAGCTTCTCCTGGCGCACGAGCACCAGAAAGTCGTCCCGCGCTTTCTCGCTACGCTTGTCGTCGGGGCCGACCAGGATCCTGGCGAGCTTGCTGAGAGTGCTGCTGACGCGGGCCAGGTGGCGCTTGCGTACCAGCGCCTCCTTCAGGGCCTTCATTTCTGCAGGGCTGCGCCAGGTCCCCCTGTGAAAGGTGTATCCCATGGCCTTGAAGGCCTTGGCCTTGGGCATCCACTTCTGCCCGACTTTCAGGTGGCCCAGCAGCGCCCGGGCCTCGGCCTGGTCGGGATCCCTGTCGAGGACCGGTGCCAGGCTGGCACGCATCTCGGGAAACAGGCGTTTCTTGCGGCACCATGTGGCCAGGGCGAGGCTTGCCCGGGTGTCGTTCTTGGGAAGCGCCTTCAGGCGCAGGAGATACTCGGTTTGGCGCTCCGCCCGTGGCACTTTCGCCCGCGTCTGCATCGCCTGGAGCTTCTGCACGGGAACTGCCTGGGCCGCGAGGCCCGCGCCTAGAAGCCCTATCCAGAGGTAGCCAGGGAAGTGCCGCATATGGAGACCATAGCCCAGATGCCGGATCTGGGAATGGGGGGCTGGTCCTGATCGGGTGAATTCCCCTAGGATGCCCTCCGCTGACGGGGGTCCTTCCCCTCGTAGGTAGGTCGTATCCCAGCCCCATCGTCCCCCAAAACGGAGTTCCCAATGCTGAGCCGCTCTCTTCTCATCTCTCTTCTCGTTCTCACTCCTTCCCTCCTTGCCCAGGACATGGGCGCGCCACAACCGGCCAAGGAGCTCGTCAAGCTGCAGGCCTTGGTGGGGCATTATGAGGGCACGGGGAAGGTCCTGGCGATGCCCGGATCGCCCATGACGCCTTGGACGGCCAAGTCCACCTACTAGTGGGGCTTCGGCAAGCACTGGCTCATGGAGCACACCAAGATCCTCATGGAGGGCATGCCGCCCTTGGAATTCCATGGAGCCACCGGTTGGGATCGCGAAGCCAAGCGCTTCATCGGGATCTGGGGTAGCAACATGGGGGAGGTCAAGAAGCAGGACGTCGACTTCGTTGGCGAGAACAAGATGATCACGGTGACGAGCTCGACGGAGGATGGCAACCGCGTCGTCGAAACGAGTATCACCGAGATCAGCAAGGATGGGTTCTCCTTCAAGGTCCATCGCGTCACCAATGGAGGGAAGCCCGAGCTGTTTCTGGAGGGCTCCTTCAAGCGGGCCAAGAAGTTCCAGCTGACCCCGGTAGAAGCGAGTTTCCCCATGTCGCGCAAGGTTCCGGAACTCGACCGTTTCAAGGGTATGCAGGGCAACTACAAGGTCACCGGCAAGATGATTCCGATGCCGGGAATGGCGGCGATGCCCATCAGCGGCAAGGAGAGTGTCATGCTCGTCTCAGGAGGAACGCTCATGATCTTCAAGATCAAGGGCGACCCTCTACCCGGATCCGAGATCGGATACGAGTCGATGGGGGCGCTCGCGTGGGACAAGAAGCGCAACTGCTACACCTTTGGTTTCGTCAGCAACATGGGTGAGTCGGGCGTCATCGACGGTTTCTACGACGAGAAGAAGAACTGCATCGTGTTCATCCATTCCGGAACGATGATGGGCAAGCCCTATGTGCTTCGCGATGTCATGCAGCTCGATGATTCCGGTGCGATCCAGAGCAGCACCACCGATGCCATGCACGGCTCGGCAAAGCCCAGCAGGGACTTCGAGGCGAAGTTCGAGAAGATCCAGTAGGTGGACTCGAGCTCATGAATCGTTCGGGCCAGGAGGACGTCTCTCTCGGCTGACTGCATACGAAGAAGCCCCGCATGACCAGGCCATGCAGGGCTTCTTCGACGAGAGAAACTGAGCGGCTATCCGATGACGCCTTTGCCTCCGTTGCTGAAGAGCAACCCGAGCTTGTTGAGGCCGGGGTTCAGGATCAACCACTGATTGTAGAAGGTGACTCCCGTCAGGGTCTTGTCCTTGGGGATCGGTAGGATTGCCTTGGCCGTGCCACCCGTGCCCATGGAGCCAAGGAAGAGCAGTTCCATGGACTGGAATAGCCAGCAACCCGGCGCAGGGCTCGTCATGTCCAGAGGGAGTTTGATTGGGCCGAGAGTCTTGTTGCTGAAGCCGAAGATGGCAACCGCAGGACGGTTGGGGATCGCCTGGCTCAAATCGACCTGGAAGACCGTGCCCAGGGTGGGCGCCTTGGCGGCAGAGAGTTTGGGCATCGCCGTGCCAGCGGTCAGGATGTGGTAGGACGGGATCTTGATGATTCCTGTTGTTGACCACGCGGATGTGCCCCCTGGGGGTCTCCGCCAGAACACGGGAGTGACGTTCGTGCCAGCTGTCAGGTTGCTGGCATTGATCGCGGCGGTGGAGCCACCCGGTTCGACGCAATCGAGGCCGACCCAGAACTGCCCCTTCATGATGTGGATCTTGTTGAAGCTAGCTTGCCAAAACTTGGCCTTCGGGCCGATCGTGATGAGGGTGGTATCCAGCGCCTTCAAATCGGGTGTGGGCGATGTCAGGGCCGACTTCTTGTAGAGACGGACGTTGACCGTCTTCACACCCACGCGTGAACTCGTGAAGAAACGGACGCCAGTGACCACGGTGACTTGGGTCGACTTGACGTTGACCGGGTAGCAGTACTCGTTGGTGAGGCTCTGAGGAGACAGTGTGCCACCCTTGACGTTTTCGAAACGAATGACCCTTCCGGTATTTCCACACCCGGAGCCGAGTTCCTTGTAGGAGGCTTGGGAGAGAGCCAGCGCGGGAAGCATTGAGAGAGACAGCAGAGAGAGCAAGGGGAAACGCATAGAGAAACTCCGATCTAGAAAGGGAGAGTGAGAATTGCGAAATGAGGAGGGAAGAGGGGGAGACGCGAGGGAAGAGGCGGAGCGAAGAGAGCCTATGGTATACGGAACCTTCACTGGACTGGCAAGGTGGTCAGCTGAAGGTGACACTGGATCCAGTCTCGGTTCCGTCTCTGTTCGAGGTTCGTCAGGTGTCTCGTGTGGGTATTCTGCCCCAATTGGCGCATACTGGGATGCATGCTGTTACTTAGGAAGAAAACGTTCTTGGCATTCTTGCTTCCCTGCCTGCTCATCGCGGGACTTGGCGCTCAGCGTCAAGCTGGCAAGAGATACTTCGGTACGCGGGGCTACATCGAGTACCAGGCGGGCAATCTACCGATCGTCTTGAGTGCTCCGCATGGTGGTTACGACAAGCCCAAGGCTCTCAAGAACCGGACCTGGGGTGTCGTGGGTCAGGATCTCAAAACGCAGGAATTGGTTCGCGATGTGTCAGCGGCCCTCTTTTCGCTCACCGGCCGCTATCCCCATGTGATCATCAATCGTCTGCATCGCGTCAAGCTGGATGCCAATCGTGCCATCAAGGAGGCGGCGCAAGGAGACAAGGGGGCTGAGCAGGCATGGCGGGACTTCCATGGGTTCATCGATGAAGCCAAGAAGGCCGTTGTGGCCGAGTACGGCAGAGGGCATCTCTACGACATGCATGGCCATGGTCATCCGACTCCCTGGCTCGAACTCGGTTATGCCTTGAGCGCGAGTGATCTGGCCAAGAGTGACAAGACTCTGCGACAGCAGAGCTACAGATCCAAGTCCACGATCCGCAATCTCGCTCAGCAGAAGGGCGTCGACTTTCCCGAGGTCCTGCGGGGGAGGACCAGTCTTGGGGGGCTCCTCTACAAGCGGTACCGGAGTGTGCCCGGACCGATCGACCCCTCTCCCAGGGGCAAGGCCTACTTCAATGGTGGCTACATCGTGCGGAGGCATGGTTCCCAACAGGGAGGGGCCATCGATGCGACCCAGATCGAACATCATGGAGCCGTGCGGTACACCAGCTCGGGTCGCAAGGCCTACGCTGTGATCCTCAGCAAGGCATGGCTGCAATTCTTCCGTCGCTACTACTTGATCGACCTCGCTTCAGGTTCGCGTGAGCTCGGTCCGGGTTGTCTCGGCACACAGGGCACACCGCTCTACAAGACTCGCGGCTCCATCGCCATCGGTGAGCCTGCCAACCTCTCTGTCGAGAATCTCCCGTCTCAGAGCCCCGCCTTGCTCGTCATCGGAGTCTCCGCCAAGAGTTGGGGCCTCACCACGCTTCCACTCGACCTGACTTTGCTCGGCGCCAAGGGCTGCTATCTGCGACAGAGTTTCGATCTGAGCCTCTTCCTCGGCACGGCCAACCAGGGCGGGCTTCAGCTCTCTCTCCCGATCCCCAAGCTCTCGAGTCTCAAGGGCCGCAGCCTCTACAGCAGTGTCCTGGTCTTCGACAAGAAGGCCAATACGCTCGGGCTCACGATGAGCAACGCGCTCACCTGGCAGATCGGTCAGCTCTGACCCGACGTGCGATCCTTGCAGATGGATCAAGGTCATGAGTCGGTTGGGCGAGCGCCATGCGCATGAGGATCTCGACAGGTGTCCGAGGGAAGAATCGTTCAGTCCTGGATCACGAGCTGCAGGGGTTCGTTGGTCGCCTCCGCAATAACCCGCTTCGTGATGGGTGATTTGAGCCATTGGCCTTTGGAGAGCCGGACTGCGCTGAGAGACACGCTCTTGTATGCCTGAGGCATCCAGAGTTCGAACTCACCCATGGCGTTGCAGGCCACGGCCGTGCCTGGGTGCGCGTGGTATCTCCATTGCCGGGAACGCCAGATGCGGTTGGGCCAGCGCTCCCGACCCAGGTACGCGCCAGTCTCGGTGCTGTTGGAGAGCGTCGTCATCGTCCGCCAATTGTTCAGGACAGGAAAGGCGCTCTGTTGTCCTCCTTGCGTCATCCTGCTCGCACGCACGAAGGCATCCCTGACCGAGGATCCCTTCGAGTCGAGGACTCGGCCGCGAACGACGACGCTCTCTGTGAGCGTGATCGATTCCTTCCAGATGGCTCCTTGTTCCAGCTTGGGGACGTCGACTCGTTGGAGGGCGGCCCCCTGACTGCTGGAGACGTAGAGGGCCAAGGAGGAGCCGGGTCGGAGCAGCATCCGCAGACGTCCGAAGCGGTTGGGTCGGTATCTCAAGGGATAGTGGGGGGCTTGGGCGCCGTCCTTGATCTCGCCGACATGGAGTTCAGCGTCGGAGACTGGGCTGCCATCCCGGCCTTGAATCTGGATGTCGACGGCAGCGTAGCGGTCCAAGCGTATGTCGGTTGCAGCTTCGTCCTTTTCCTTGTTGCTGGTCAGCCAGACGAGAGGAGCGATCGGATACTTGCCGGAGAGGGAGAGCTTGCCGATCTGCTCGGGGCTCAGCTGTGTGCACAAGCGGAAGCCGTAGCCATCGGTGCGGCCCCTCAGGCGAAAACTACCGTCGGCCTTCGTTCGGAAGCGGTAGGGACCGATCCCGATCTGTCCGCCGTTCTTCCCGCGCTTCACCGAGGAGAAGAGGATCAACTCCTGATGCGTCAGGGCCAGATCCTTGGTCAGCCAGAGCTTGCCTTGGTAGCTGTACCCTTCTCCAAGTTCGAGCGTCAACTCCGTCATCCCCGCTTCCTTGTCGAAGCTGACGCCCTCTTGGATCCCCCAGCCATCTGCGTAGCCCTCGGCTCTGGCGAGAATGTCGAGGTGGAGGCCGAACCGCGTCCCGTCCTTGCGACGGTAGGCGGCGATCGGAAAAGAAGCGTGACCTGCCTGGTCCGTTCGTGCCACAGGGTACCAGGGAGAACGCGCCTGGTTGGGATCGGAGAACACCTGCGCCTCGGGGATACCCTTGCCCGTGCTGTCCTTGACGAACACGCGAGCCGTAGACGGTGGGGGAACAGGGATGAGGTAGGTCGGACCCTCCGCACCAGGGTCGAGCCCTTCCAGGATTCTTGTCTTCTGGAGGAGCAGCCTGTACTGCCGAGCCAGTTTCCAGGTGGCCGTGCTGATCGGAACCGGCTCCTGATGGATCGGATACATGCCCTTGCCGAAGACCTGAAGGAAACAGACGGGCCCAGGCATGACTGGCATCAGTAACCCACCCTTGTCGTCGAGCTCTACGACCTCATGGAAGACGTTCATGGGCCCGGTCGATGTCACGCGCAACGTGAACGGGGCCTTCTCCTTCCACTCACCCAGTCCCTCGACACGGATACGGAAGCGCTTGCCCTGCTCCTCGGTCGATTTCATGCGCGCGACTTCACCAGCGCGAATCCCCTCCCATACCTTGGAAGTGCGATAGATCTCCAAGGTCTCTGCCTGGCTGCCGTCGACTCGCGATTGTGCCCAGCAAGAATAGGTACGCCCCGGCAACAACCGAGCCCTTGCCACTCCACGCTCGTTGGCCATGGCCCGCACGATGTCCGCCCCTTCCAGCTCGGCATGCGTCGCAATCGGCCTCGACACGAAGAGGACCTCGGCCTTCACCCAAGGACTCCCGTCAGACATGCGCACCGAGCAGCGCGTCTGCTGACGCTTCTGGCTCCTTGGTCCTTTCTGTCCTGTACCCCAGGCTCCCGTCCATGCAAGTGCGAGGATGCACAGGGTCAGTTGTCTCATCATGTGTGCTGCTCCCTCGGATACCCAACAGGCAAGGACCGTCGGGCGGGAGCATATCACAGGGCTTCGCCTCCTGCGTACGCAGGGCATCTGGAGGCAACCCTGGTTTTGCTGGCGCCGATCTCCTACTTTTTGCGGAGCACGGCGACGATGAGACGCTTGTTGTTCTTGGTGGAGTTGATGAAGAGGCCGGCCCTTGTCGAATCCGAAAGGTGGAAGACGGATCTGCGTCGCGTGGTTGTCAACTCTGGCAGCTGGATCGTCATCGGCTTTGCGCTTACTCCGAGAGGTGCCGTGAATGTCGGTATCGGCGACTTCAGATGGACATGGTCTACTTCGAGGATGACCGCGAGGCGCTTTCTGTCCAGTCGTGCGGGTGTGAGAGCGAAGAGGCGGCCATGCTCCACGACGTCCACGACGGGGTCCGCAATGGCTTTCGCGTTTGCGATTGTCACCTTGAAGTCCTTGACGTAGCTCGTTTGCTCGAGCTGTGAGTAGGTGCAGGGGATCAGGTTGTTTGCGGCCAGGTTGGCTGAATCCAGGGCTTTGACGCCGGCCTTTTTCGACAGGCTTGCAAACAGGTCCTGCTGGCTGGATCTGGAGATCGTGGAGAAAACTGCATCATCTCCTACAGGGATACCGTGTTCTTTGAGTAGTGGAATTGCATCCCGATCGAAGGCCTTGGGGGGCAACTCGAGGACTTCGATCCGCAGAGGGATGAGGGTCGGTTTGTCGATGAGAGACAGGATGCTGAAGGCTCGGAACCCGGAGAGAAGCGCGTGATTCTCCCGCGAAGCCAGCACGACCAGGTGTCCGTTCTGTCCTGGAACGATTTCCACGTCCTTACCCAGCCGTAGGATCGTCTTCAGGAACGCTGCGAATTGGAGATGAATCGACCTGGTCAGTGCCTGTCGCGGAATCCTCTTCCCCGCATAGACGGCCGTGGCTGCCTCGAGCGCGCGTTTGAGATCGTGCTTGACCTTGGGAGCGCGGTGGACCATCAGCTTGTAGAAGTCATAGGTCTCGAGTCTCCGTTCGGGTTTTTTCGTGACCGCGCTTCGTGATGTGGCTGTGGGGATGGGCTTGGGCGCATCCAGTGGTTCTTCCGCAGACGCCGGTTTCTCTTGCGGTGGCAAGGGAGGTGCTGCTTGTGCTGGCGCCAGGTTGCATGCCATGGCGATGGTTCCGGTACTTGCCGCGATGGCATAGCCCAGGAGTCGGTGATGGATCGAAGGCTTGTGGATGTCGGTGTTCTTCATGTTGATGATCCTCCTGATTCTCCCTTCCAGGGAGTCCGATTTCAGAATCAAGCAGGCGGCCTGCTGGGGGGCATTCGTGGAGCTTGCCCTTGTGGCGAGTCTTGCCAGGCACTGCGCGTAGTCATGTGGCGAGATGCTCCCGGCAATGGCATGACGGTCGCAGATCTCTTCTTGGTCCTTTCTGAGCTCATGGTTGAACTGTCGCACGACCGGATGCCACCACCAGATCAGGTCCACGATGTTCTGTACATGGCCCACGAGGTGGTGACGATGAAGGAAGTGTCCACATTCATGACGAAGGATCGCCACCAAGGTATGGGGCTCGAGCGATGTGGCGGGAAACACGATCGTGGGATGGAACAATCCCACGGAGAAGGGACTCGAGACGCGAGATGAGATCAGGACTCGCGGCTTCTTGCGGAGACCCATGACTGCCGCTGTATCGCGCACGGCGCCGTCCATCTCTGTTGTCGAGGGGATCGCGGTTTGCAGGACTTGGGCGAGGACACGTCGGCCGCGGATCATCTAGAAGAGCCCGATTGCGAATCCGGTGGCCCAGAGCCCGAGGATAGAGGCGAGCAGGATCTCGAGGGGCGACATGTCGGGTGTTCCGTGGATGTCCAGCGAGGGAGAGGACAGTACCGTGATGTCCATGCTCTGAAGAGGGAGATCATCCATGGCCATGGTGCCGATGGCTGAAGGTCTCTGAGCGTCCTGAGAAGCCGCCACGAGGCTTCGGGGGAGGGCAAGGCCAGCGAAGCCGACAGCTCTTGCGAGGCCTGGGACCAATGGCGCCATCACCAGCAGCGCAAGCACCGTGACCAGCACCGTGGAACGGAGGCCGGTTTGCCTCCTCGGTAGAAGGGTGGCAGCGATCAGGCCCCATCCCGCGAGCAAGGTCACGACGATGACGAGGTTGAGCAGGTAGAGAAGCACTCCGTCGTGCTGGATCAGGTTGTCCAAGAAGCTCATTGGTCCTCCTTCTCCACGGCCAGCAGCTGTCGTATGCGGGCCAGATCGTCCGCCTTGATGCGTCGGGAGCCCAGGAGGTTGCGGACCAGGCGTTCGGGAGATCCACCGAAGACCTGCTCGATGAACGTGGCCGTCAGCTCGTCGGTCGTGCGGTCTCGCGAGGAGGTGGCCCGAAAACGCAAGACGCCCTCATCATCGATCCGGATCAACCAACCGCGCTTCTCCAGACGTTGCACCATCGTCAGCACGGTCGTCCGAGCCACCTGCCGCTTCTTCGCGAGTTCCTGCCAGATCTCGCTCGTGCTGGCCCCGGTGCGCCCCCGCTCCCAGACGACCTCCATGATCTCCAGTTGAGTCCCCGTGAGGGTGCCCTTCTTGTTGCTCATCGTTCACTCCACGCTCTGACGACGAGTGTAGTCTTAGATTGACTACAGGTGTGGTCAAGTCCCGTTCTCGAAATCACGTTTCAGGACCCGATCCAATGGAAGGGGATACAGGAAGGAGCCTCGCCGTCTGGGCTTCCAGGGCATCCGCGAGGTGGCACCGGCATGTGGCAGCGATGAGCAGTCACACGGCCAGCCTATGATGAGTCCGGAGAAGAGAGATGGTCCTGAGGAGGACGTTCTTGGACAGTTCACCCCTGTGAACTGGAACGTATGCGTTGCTACGCCTAACCCGGATGACTCATCAGATCGTTGCGAGCAGATGAGCAACTGGTGAATCCCGTTGCGCATCTGCGGTCTGACGAGGAGATTTTGAGTACGTGGGGCTGCGCGAGATGCAGGCGAGCCAGGAGGGTCGTCGAATCGAAGCAATGCCGAGCAAGCCGCCAGGTTTGCGGCCCTGGACCGAAAGATCCCCGTCAGATGCATCGAGGTCATGAATCGTTCGGGCTATAGCCAATGGTGGGCCCCATGGCCTTCAACGAGGATGCGCGTAAGGGCAGGAGCCCGGATCAGACCCAGGCCTCGGTGGGGAGGACGTAGGCCATGATGGCGATGTAGTGGCAGGTGCTCCCGGCCAAGACGAAGAGATGCCACACGGCATGCATGTAGGGCTTGTAATCCAGCGCGTAGAAGACGACTCCACCGGTGTAGCACAAGCCGCCCGCCAGCAACCAGAGGACGCAGCCCAGGGGGAATTCGCTCAGGATGGGGTAGGCGGCGATCAGCGCGACCCATCCCATCAGGATGTAAGTGGCGGTCGAGAAGAACTCGAATCGCCCTGTCCACAGGACCTTGAACGCGATACCGACGGCCGCCAAGCCCCAGACCACACCGAAGATCGACCAACCCCATCCACTCCCCATGAGGACCAAGGTGAAGGGTGTATAGGTTCCGGCAATCAGAAGATAGATGCACGCGTGATCGACGACGCGAAGCAGACCCTTCCACCGTGGTGCGTGAACGAAGTGATACGCAGTGGAGGCGGCGTACAGGAAAATGACCGTAGCGCTGTAGATGCTACAGCTGACGATATGCCAGGCGTCACCGTACCGGGCCGCAATGACGACGAGGAAAGGGAGCCCGGCCAAACCCAGGACCAGGCCCAAGCCATGCGTAAGCATGTTCGCCGTCTCGTCCGAAATCCTCTGCCCAGGCACGTCTGTCGGTGTGCGATCGATGGAAGGGCCTCCCTGCGCCAAGTGACTCACTCCGCACCCAGTTTCGTCGAGCTGGGTCCCACGATCAAGACCCACGATCGTGCCACTTCCACAGAAGCGCTGCGTGGTTCTACATGCCCGAACTCACTGCGGCCGCATCGCCCCCTGCGTTCTCGCAGGAAGGTGGCCCAATCTCTGCGATCTGAAGTCAGTGCCGAACAGTGAGACCAAGAGTCGAGGCTCCATCCATGCTGGCTAGACGAGTGCCCCTGTCTGCTGATACGGGACTGCCTCGATTCCGTCGCTGAATGTCAACCGGTCACCGCTGTAGACGATGTAGCTGCGCGCGAGCGGAGAGACATTCTCACGAAACCTGAGGAGCCCCTTCTTGAAGGTGGAGTGATACGTCGAGCTCGATTTGATCTCGATACCTGTCAACTCCCGGCCTGAATCGTGGAGTAGATCCAGCCCGTTGCCGTGGCTGTCCCGGAAGAACTAGAGGTTGGGAGTCAGGCCCTGATTGTAGCGGCTCTTGAGTGCCTCGAGTACAACCAGATTCTCGAACATGCTGCCAACCAGAGGGTCACGCGAGATCTGCTCGCGCTTCTCGATACCCAGGAGGTAGCAGAGCAGTCCAGTATCAGTGAAGTAGTACTTGGGCGACTTGAAGACGCGCTTCCCGAAATTCTCGAAGTAGGGAGGCAATTTGAAGATGACGAAGGAAGCCTCGAGGATCGACAGCCAGTGCTTCACGGTTTTCGCATCGATCCCTACGTCATTCCCAAGCGAGTTGTAATTGAGCAACTGCCCTACACGACCTGCCAAGAGCTTGACGAACTTCTCGAACTGTGAGGCATCCTTGAGCTTGATCAGTTGACGTACATCTCGTTCGACGTAGGTCTGATAGTAACTGGCATACGCGGTGTGCGGTCGTTGCTTCTGCGCGTGGACTCGTGGAAGGAATCCACGAAACATGGCATCCTCGAACGACTTGAGTGGCATGTCAGCTGCTTCCAACTCAGTGATCGACAAGGGAAGCAGATGC
>JAJRTL010000500.1 GCA_024278315.1 Planctomycetota bacterium
CGGGGCGAATGATGACATGATCCATCAGAGACCGAGCTCCCTCAGCATCTTGACCAACCCGGGCAGTTCTTTGCAGAGGGCATCGACATCCTCGTCACTGGTCAAGCGACCAAACGAGATACGCAAGGTGCCTTTGATCCACTCGGAAGGAAGGTCCATGGCCTGCAGGATGCGACTCCCCGTCTTGGCGCTCCGCTCACCACGTTGACTGCAGGCCGAGCCGGTCGAAACGTAGATGCCGCGCTCGGCCAGATGGTTCATGCCCACTTCGCCGGCGATGCCCGGGAAGGCCAGCGACAATACGTTGACGAGCCGCTTGTCGGGATCGCCCAGCAGGTGGTATTCACAGCCGGCCTCGTCGAGTGCCGCGAACACACGCTTGCCAAACGCCACATGTCGCTCCCGCACATCGCTCATGGTCGAGATCCAGAGCTCGGCTGCCTGGACCATGGCGCGGATGCCGCAGACGTTCTCCGTTCCCGAACGCGTGCCCATCTCCTGGCCGCCACCGGTGATGAGCGGCGTAGGCTGCTTCTTGTTGCCGAGCGCGAGCGCACCGACACCCTTTGGGCCGTGGATCTTGTGGGCCGCGATCGTGGCCGAGTCGATGCCGAGTCGATCCAGGTCGAAGGGCACCTTGCAGAAGGCCTGCACCGCGTCGACGTGGAGGTGCGCGCGCGGCGCCTTCTCCCGCACCATGTCTACCATCGCAGGAAGCGCGGGCAACGTACCCACCTCGTTGTTGCCATGAAGAATGGAGACGAAGCGCAGATTTTCGTCCAGCATGGATTCGAACTCACCCATGTCCGGATGGCAGAGCCGGTCGACCGCATAGACGCGCATCTCATGCCCGTCCAGTGCCAGCGAACGCGCCGTTTCGGTCACGGACGGATGATCCGCCGCGCCCACCAGCGTTGCCCCGCTACGCCCGCCGATGAACTGCCCACGCATCGCGAGGTTGGTGGCCTCCGTTCCGCCGCCGGTGAACACGACCTTGCGCGCGCCGAGCATGCCCGAGAGGATCTCACGACATTCCTCGAGGATCCGCGAGGCATGCATGCCGATCGGATAGAGCGAAGAGGCATTGCCGTAGTCTTCGCGCAGCGCGCGTCCCATGCTCTCGGCGATCTCGGGATCGACCGGGGTCGTCGCGGCGTTGTCCAGGTAGTGGAAGTCGCTGTCGTTCATCGCTCCATGATCCCGTTGCTAGAATCCAGCCTTGCCCATGAAGGTTGTGAGTTCATCGATCCTGATCGCAAAGGCGATCTGCGCTGCACTCGCAAAACGTGCCTTTTCCACCGTGCCACCTCGCGAGGAGGTCTGCAGGATCACCTCCTGCGTCGCATTGTTCATCGCGACGACCTTGCCATCCTTGGTGAACATCGGCGATCCCGAAGTCCCACCCGTGAGACTGGCGCTGTGCTGGATGTAGCGGGCATCCTCGAAGCGCGCTGTCGAGGACTTGTAGTCGGTCATGCGTCCGATCCAGCCATCCTTGAACGTCGCCAGGACCGAGGGGATCCTCTTGCGCTTGCGGTCGATGACCGAGAGGTACTTCTCCTGCAGTTCGCCGGGAAAACCCAGGGTGCCGAGATGCGTGCCGATGCGCAGCTTGTCGAGCTCGGCCCTGCTGGCGAGCGGAAGCACCGGGATCGGTTGCTTCTTGGCATCCAGGAGGATGAGGCCCACGTCAGGCGAGGCGGCTCCAGTGAACGCCGCGTTGGCCTTGTGTTTCTTGACGCTGAACACCTTGCCGGTGCGATTCTGGATGGCGATGGTCTGCTCGGCCCAATCCAGCATCTGTGCGACATGGGCATTGGTGGCCAGGAGACCGTCCTCGCGGACGCAAAAGGCCGTGCCCTGCCCGGTCTGGCTGCGCCCCTGGCCCAGATCCTTGGTGGCCACGATCAGGAAGATCCCCTGCTCGTAGCGATCCACCAGATCGGCCCAGCGAACTTCAGGTGCCTTGGCGCGGGCCTGCGCTTCTGCCTGCTCGAACCTGGTGTTGAGGGCGACGATACGCTCCTCGATGGTCTTGAGCAGAGCCTCGCGATTCTCCTTGGTGAGGGCCTCGTTCTTGCTGATCCGCGCCTGGTTCTTGTCCAGGAGCTGGAGCTCGACCATGAGTTTCGCGACTTCCTTCTCCTTGTCGTTGATCTTGCCCTTGAGGCCTGCGAGTTCAGTGGCATGGGCCGACAGGACCTCGCCCATGTTATTCTGCATGGACTCTTCGAGATTGTCGATCTTGGCCAGTGCCTCTTCCGTGCCTCTCTTCGTATTCTCGATCTGCTCTCGGTTGCCCTGGTAGAGATAGACGGCAGCCGCGATGACTATCACACCGATCACCCCGATCGACAGGAACCGCCGGTTCATCCGCCTGCGCTCCTCATCCACCGAGCTGCGCACCACCCGCTGCAGGGTCTCCTGACCGACGCCCTGCTTCTTCGCAGGCATGGTCATCGTGGGCATCGCCCCGACGCGGATCTCGGGGTTGACCCGGATCTCCGGCCCTTCCTGGCCAAGCGAGAGGGCGTCCTTGGGCCCCAGTGGCGTCGGCACCTCGATCCGCTCGCCATTGACCCAGGTCCCATTGCGGGAGTCGAGATCCTTGACGAATACCATGTCCCCTTCGCGGTAGATCTCGCAGTGCTGCCCAGAGACCGCCAGGTCGACCTGGGGGTCGAAGGAGACATCGCAGGCCCCCGAGCGTCCCAAGACGATCTTGTCCCGATCGAATGTCTGCTCCTTGCCGACGAGGCTCGAGTTTCGGGTATGTCGCAGGAGGATCGGATCGCTCATCGGGGCTGCCTGGCAGAAAGGTAGGGGTGCAAAATGCAGGAGAGGTTTTACACCGCCGACCAGCAGACCCAAAGCCCGCCACCCGAGTACATGGGGTCAGACCCTATTTCTCCGAGTACATAGGGTCTGACCCCATGTACTCGGGTGTTACTTGTGCTTGGTGGGTGGGGGGGTGGTGCCAAGGAGGAGGCCCCAGAGCTTGGTGAGCTTCTTGAGGGGGCGGAAGAGGGCTGGCCTCAGACCTTGGATCTTTCGCTTGCCGTCGATGTCCAGGAGGCTCACCTGCGAGGCCCTTTCCTGGCGTTGGATCTCGGCCATCATCGCCGAGAGCTCCACCCAGGCATAGTCATCCATCTCGTCGTAGGACTTCCAGTCCACGGGAATCGGAGCCTCCCGGAAGCGCTCGCGGGGGATGTAGTCCACCTCCAAGGTGTAAATCGTGAGGCCCTTGTGGGCTCCCAGGAGCCGGGCCTTTCGGAGGGTCTCCTGGTAGGGGAGAAGCATACGGCTCTCCTCGAAGCCCTCCCGCGCAGCCGTCTCGAGCGGCGTCTCCTTGCGGATCCCCTTGGCGAGGCTCTGGCGCAGCTCGGTGTGCCCCCCCAGGATCTCCCAGAAGCCGCGCCGGTCATGGCCCAGCAGGATCCAGCGCTTGCCCTCGTGCTTGCTGTACACCAGGAGGCCGGCCAGGCCGGTGGCCACCGGCGCCGCGCTCTTCGCCCTCTTGGTGGTCCGCGGGGGGCCCTCCTGGCCACCCTGTCGCGACGTCAGGGGCAAGGAAGGCAGCAAGACGAGCAGGAGGGCGCTGGCGGCCCAGATCGGGGTTTGCATCATCGCGGGTCCTTCGAGCGCGGAGGGAATCGGGGAACCTCAGCATAGCCGCTGCGTTGAGTCCGGCCCGGGCAGGAATCCCTTCTCACCTCACCCGACCTCCCCGATCCGCGTAGGATAGGCGACACTCCTCCTCTGACGCATGAAACGAATCGGTTTCCTCATCCTCGTGCTGGCCCTCATCCTGGGCGGCGTATTCTTCCTGAATCCCGGTGCTGGCGGGGATATGGACGTTTTCGACGAGTATGCCGACTCCGACCAGGAGGATGCAGTCGGGGCCTCGGCCAGCTTCTCGGAATCGGACGGCGATGTCGAAGCTCGCAATGCCGC
>JAJRTL010000501.1 GCA_024278315.1 Planctomycetota bacterium
CGAGCTCCTCGATGGCCTTCTCCTGGTCGTCGAGCGAGGATTCGGGCTGCTCTGCGCCTAGCTTCTTTCCGGCGTTCTCCATGCTCTCGGCAGCTTGCTGCGCGGACTGGGCCGCTTCCCCCTTGCCTTCGCCTTTTCCTTCGCCTCCTCCCTCACCCTTGCCTTCGCCTTCACCCTTGCCTTCGCCTTCTCCCTTCCCTTCGCCTTCAGCCTTGCCCTCACTCTTGCCTTCGCCCTTGCCCATGGCATCCAGGTCCTTGGCGTCCTGTTCGAGGTCCTGAAGCTTCGCGCCCAGGTCTTGCGTGTCCTCCTTGAGATCCTCCTGGCGACCCTCCAGATCCTTGGCTTCCTGACTGCCGGGCCCCTTGGCTTCGGTATCCTTCTTGATGCCCTTCTGCTTCTGGATGAGTTCCTGGGTCTTGGCACGTGCCTTGGCCAGATCCTCGAGGTGCTTCTTCAAGGCTTCAGCGTGGGCCGAAGCTTCCTTCTCGTTTCGCTGCTCCGCGAGGATCTGATCCACTTGCTTGAGGTAGGTGTCGTACTTGTCGATCTTTTCCAGGAGCTTCTCGATATCCGTTTCCCGTTCGAGCAGGAGATCCAGGAGGTTGCGCAGGTGCTTCTGGACCTTCGCCATGCGATCCAGGGCATGCTGGAACTCCTCCGCATCGAGGGCCTCCTTGATCTCCTGCATGTCCTTCTCGATCTGCATCTCGCGGACCAGACGCAATCCCAGCTTGAGCTGCCTGGTCTTGCCCTTCTCCGGGCCCGACCCCAGGAGCTTGGCCAGCCGCTTCATCGAAGTCTCGAGCTCCCTGAACTTGCTGACGGCTCGTGACTGGAGCGTGCCAGGATTCTTGTGCTTCTCTTGCGGAGCCGCCTTCTTTTCGCCCTGGCCAGTGGTCGCAGCGGGTGCACTTGCCTCGACCTTGTGGGCCTGTCCCGCTTCGTCCCCACCTTGCCAGGCAGACGCAGCCAGGGCAGGGCTCGCCATGAAAAGCGCGAGGCACAAACCGGAGAACGCGGCGCGCAGTGACTTCTTGTCTTTCAGGATTCTAGTCATGGAAGTGGCCCTCAGTTCTTCTTCTCTTCGGACTTGTCCGGTTCATCACCGCCGAACAGATCCTCCAGGGATTCTTTGAGCTTCTTCTCGGTGGCCTTCTTGGCGTCATCCTCGATCCGGATGACTTCCTTCAGGCGACTGAGAATCTCAGTGAAGCTCTCGAGTTTCTTCATTTGATTCAAGACACGCATCATGCGTCGGTAGACCTCGCCATAGAGCTTCGAGGCTGCCTCTCGCTCGTCCTGCGAACCGCTGCGCCCGTATTGGGCCACACGACGCGCCAGATCGGGCATCCAGTTGCTGCTCAACTCCTCGAGAGGGTCCACGATGTGCGACTTGAGCTTGTTCAGCGTGCCGACCTTCTCGAGACGGTTGTTCCTCATCTCGTCGATGATATCAGCGTAACGGATTCCGATCGTCTTGACCGAACGGGCTAGATAACGCTCATGCCGGGCCAGCGAGGAGATCTTTCCCTTGATTTTGCGCCCGCGCTCGCCGCCCGCGCGAGGATCGTCGAGGCTGCTGAAGTCCCCCATATCCCGCTTGTGGTCCTCGACGTGCTTTTCGAACTCGAGCCGCTGCTCCCGCTGACGCCGAATCAGCTCCGCCAAGAGCTCCGTGGGCTCGACGACCTTGAAGGTGTAGCTCTCCGAGACCGCCCACTGCCCCTTCTCGGCTCCTCCCGCCCGGTTATTGTCCCAGGCCTTGAGCCTCAGCGACAGGAACATGCCGGGCCGCACAGGATTCTTGGTCGATACCAGATCCTGGGAATCCACCAACATGGGAAGCAGGTCGAAGCGGATCCGTCGCTGGAACTCCTCGATGCCCGGCTCGAAGTCGTCCAGACCCGACGCGCGGCCCGTCTGGAAATCCTTGCCCACATCGTTGCCTCCGCCGATGCTCGCGGAGGCCCCCGCGCCCCAGAACATGCCGATCTCACTCAGACCAAAATCATCGCGCACGTTGAGATCCATGGGGATCATTGCCTGCGGCGTGATCTTGGCGCCAATGCCGCGCAGGCGGATCCCCAGCTTGGGCGCCTTGTCGGGCACGACCTTGACGAGGAGCTTCTCCACATTGCCTTCGCCGAGCCCATGCTCGTCCTTGAGACGCACGTGGAAGAGCCCTGTCGACAAGGGACTCAGCTTGCCATGCAGGCTCTGCTGGTTCTCTCCGATCTCGGCCGGCGCCTCCTGCTGTTCACCCAGGACCAGCGAAGCTGCGACCAGTTGCTTGTTGGAACGTGCTTCGACCTCCAGCACGGCACCCTTGGGGACGATCAGATCCAGGACCTCTGGATCGATGACGCGAGGTTTGCGTGCCATGTAGGGCGGATAGTGGAGCGTCAACTTGTGCTTCTCCAACAAGGGGCGATCCACGAGCCTCACCTTGATGAGTCTCGACAGACCATCCCCACCGTGTGCCTCGAACTCGACGCTCTGCAAGAGCGAGGGGAAGGTGTAGGAGAAGGTCCCTTCTCCTGTGTTCTCCACCATGGTCTCGGTGCCGCTACCGCCACGCTCGAACCAGTAGCTGAGTTGGACCCGGTCCGGCATGTAGTCCTCGCGCTCCGCTTCGGGCACCTCCGAACTCACCGAGACAGCCACTTCGACAGTGATGTCATCGCCACGCGGCAGAACGAGCTCGCCGTCCTTCTCGCCCAGGACCTGGATCTGTACGTAGCGAGGCCAGTCGACGGTGCTGGACAAAAGCACGTTACGCCAGGCCCAGGTCGAGAAGCCCGGATACACGAGCCCGATCACGACGATCGCCGACAGGCACACCACAGCCACGCGATTGTTCTGGCGGACCCGATCCCTGACGAGCGAAGTTCCAAAATCGAGCGTAGGCAGCAGAGCGGCCAACTCGTCCACACTGCAGAGCATCAGCTCACGAGAGGCACCGTAGATGCGACCGGCGCGTATGGCCTCCAGGAAGTCCATCGCAGAGATCAGGCGTTGCCCGAGTCCGGGATGGCTCCTCTCCATCGCGAGTGCCAACTCGCGATCGTCCAGGGTCGTGTTGAACGGCACCAAGACCTGCCGATAGAACCGCACGAAAACCCAGGCGAGCGCTCCCGCAAGCAGGAAGATCCGTACGGGCTGCTCGAGGCGGAAGAGCCGATCGAAAGTCAATGTGAACGCGAAGTAGGCCAGGAAAGCCCAGCTCAAGATGGCGATCCCCTCGACGAACAGCGCCTGGCGAACATGCGCACGCAGACCCGTCAACGAGGCACGGAAGGAAGCCTCGGTAGCAGCACGATCCACGTGGCCACTCCGACCGGTCTGGATCTGAGGTAGATTTGTCGTCGTCATATCAGTGTTGCCTAGAGAAGGTCGAAGACCTTGCGCAGGATCCATTCGAGCGTCAGGAAGCCAAGAACCAGGAGCATCGAGAACCAGGAGTCCCAGAGCGGGAAGTGGGTGAGAAACGGTTCGGTCTTGCTCTGGCTAGGGATCTCCTGGACCAGGGCTGCGAGTTCGTCGGGGCGCACGATCCGCCCACCGGCTGATTCGGCGAGTCGGGTCAAACCGGCGAGGTTGGCAGGCCCCTGGCTCTCCAACTGGGACCGCAGCACCTGGAACTCGACGGGATCCCCGCCCCCACCATCCGGCCCTTCGACCTGGACCTTCCACGCCCCGAGCATGTTGGGTCGGTAGCTCACGACGAAGCGGCCTGGGACCTGCGGCGTAGGTTTGAGTTCCACGATCTCTTGCTTCCCATTGGGAGCGAAGACCCTGACCTGCGTCGAGCTTGCAATGAGAGGCTCGAATCGTTCGTTGAGCGCGCGCAGATAGATCTCGATCTCATCGCCGAGCGTGACCTTCTGGCCGCCGACCGCCAACCGGAACCGGCTGGAGCCACCTGCCAGCTTGCCCTCGTAGAGGTACCGGAGCCCCTTGACCCAGTAGGTGTCATAGGCCTGCTCCGCGACGCTGCGCCAGGAATAGGTCTCGTCCGTGCCACTGTAGAGGATGCGCCCCGCTCCGACGTACTGCAGGGCTAGCATCGGCCAGACACCATCGGATCCGCGCAGATCCGTGTTGGAGTGCCGGATCAACACGGATGCGCCTGGCTTGGTGCGGGCCACCGGAAAGGCAAAGTGATAGCCCGGTAGCTTGCTCCAATAGGTCTGGTTGATGAGCTGCTCCCGATGCAGACGCGTCAGGCGATGGTCCTTGCCAGCGGTCGTGAGTTTGTAGGGCCAGACGGCTTTGAAGTAGCGTCCGAGTCCCACGAGCTTGTCGGCCGCTTCGACATCGGGCACGACAGGGAGCAGGTCGACCAAGGGTTGCAGGACCGAGTCCTTGGAGACTGCGCGTATCGAGAACTTCTCTCCCATGACCCACCAGAGGCCGGTGCCGCGCTCGGTCACCGCGTTGCTCAGCAATCGCGCGAACTCAGCACTCATCTGCGGATGGTTGGGATCCGGATCCATGAGGATGACCACATCGTAGGGGTCCATCTCTTCCGCATTCTTCGGCAGTGTCTTGATCGGGATGTTGCCGTCCTGCGGGAAGTCCCTGTCCGCGCTCAGCAGGAAGGTCGTAGCATCGATCGTCGCATCCCGAATGAGCTGGTTGCGCAACACCCGGAACTCGTGACTCGGACCGCCCGCGATCAGGAGCACACGCATGCGCTCGCTCAGGACCTTGATCTTCTGGCTCTTCCGGTGTCGCTCGGCATCGAAGTCCTCCTGCATCGGCGGCTCGATCTCGACGATGAGGCGATGCTCTCCCTCCTTGTCCAACTTGAGCTCGGGGAACGTGGCCAGCGCCTGGATCTTCTCGCCACCGATATCGATCAGGGTCGTGCTGACGGTCTTGGCTTCACCACCATCGGGCTCCACAACCTTGAGACGCACCGTGACGTTGCTCCGCTCGTAGCCCTGACTCCGTACCAGGGCCGAGACCTTGACGGGATCGCCCTTGAAGCTGCGCTCCGCCGCCTGGATCTCCTCGATCTCCATGATCCACGCCTCGGTCGAGTCCCCGATCGGCACGATGTAGACCTTGCCAACCTTGCGTCGCCGCAGCCGTGGGCCGATCTCTTCGAGGGTTCCCCCCATGTTGCGCCGACCGTCGGTGACGAGGATGAGCGAGGCGATGCGTGTGTCGCGACTCGCTTCCAAGGCCTGCCGCACCGAAGCCGAGAGGTTGGTCATGCCATCCAGCGCTTCGAGGTCCTTCCACACATAGATCGGTACAGGAGGCAGTGCCTGAGTGCCCGTTCCTGAGCCAGACTTGCCTGCGTCCGATCGGTTCTCATCCTTCTTGCCAGCCCCGTCCACAACGGCCTTGCCAGCTCCATCGACGGCGGCCTCCTTTTCGGGCAGCGGACGCAACCCAGGCCCGAAGCGATAGCCCCGCAGCCGGTTCTTGGCGGCCATGGCCGCGACAAGCCCCTTCTGGCCCAGCATCTTCTTGGACAGTTCCATCCGGGAGTATTGCGAGGGATCCTCGATTCCCATGGCCTTCCACGCTGCGGCCTCGCTCGCCGACCGCGAATAGCTGTCCACGTGCCCCATGGACTGGCTCGAGTCGACCATGAGCAGGACGTCACCCGGCCTCGTGACCTTGCGGACCTTGGTGATGTTGGGCTCGAGCAGGATCAGAAAGACACTCACCAGGGCTGCCATGCGCAATCCTGCGAGCGTCATGCGCTTGCCGAGGCTCAGGTTCTTGGCATCCCTGCGATAGATCAGATAGATCCCGACCAGGACAGCCAGACTGCCGAGCAAGAGCGCCAGGCCCATGCCGCCTTTGGGTGCGGTGAGGAAGTCGAAGTGCAGACTCTCCCCCGGGGGGAGGTCATCACCGGCGAGCCACTTCCAGAAGTATTCCATGGATACGCGATCCTTGTGATTGCTGTGTTTCTACGTCTTCGCTGCGCTGCAACGCTTCTCCGGGAAGGCATGGGTCATGGCTTGCCATGTCCGAACTTCCAGGCGAGAAGCGTCTCGAGCAGGAGGAATGCGATCAAGATGAACGCGAGGTATCTCCAGACCTCTCCTTCATCATTCAGGAAACCCGCTTGGGCCACCTGATCCATGTCGTGCCAGCGCGTCTTCTCCTGGATCTCGTCGGGGAGTCCATTCAGAAAATCTTGATGCTCGACGACGGCCGTCTTTCCCTCCGACGCATAGGACGTCACGGAGAAATACTGGGTTTCCTTGTCTCCGTCCTGGAGCGAGAGTTCGACGCGATAGGTACCTTGCGTCGGCCAAGGTCTTCCCGCCTCGGGCGCCAAGGTGGCAGTCATAACTTCGCTCCCCGCAGCAGGCATCGAGGCCACCTCATGTCGCTCCGAGATGAGCTCCCGTTCGTCACCCTTCACCGGGCCGACCAGGATGTCACGGTCATAGTCAGCGACAGGGATCTCCTTGGAAAAGATGGCACGTGGCGTCAGGTTGAAGGGGCTCAGATCCTCCTTGCGCATGAGGTAGGTCGCCGATTCACGCAACACGAGTGCATAGGCATGATCTCCCGGGAAGGAGGACCATGCCGCATCGCCGGCCGTCGTGAAGAGTGCGACCCGTCCCTTGCCGAAGCTTCGTTCGAGGAGGATGGGAGCACCGTTTTCCCTCCCTGCACGGATCAGTACTTTGCAGTCCGTTGGCACCTGTCCCTCTTCGAGGCCAGAGTCCCTGCCCCCCACCGTGTGGTAGCGTCCCACGCGCACAAAGGAAAGCAGTTGTCCGACCAGCTCCTTGCTGACGGCAAAGATCGGATGATCCGCATCCGCGAGCACGAGCGGATCGGGCTTGTCGAGATCCCCGCCGATGTCCAGGAGCGGAGCTGGAAGCAGCCCCTTGCCGTCCTTCCAGAAGCCCTGGTTCCAGAGTGTCGCGTCGACCTGATCCCCGGTCCACAGCATGAGACCTCCGCCGGCCTTCACGTAGTCCTCCAGGCGCAGCACGTCATCCTTGGGCAAGGTCGCCACGTTGGCCAGGATCACGAGATCGAAGCCCTCGAGCTCGCGCTCTGCAAACTGATGCTCGTCGATCCTGGTGACCAGGAAGCCATCACTGCCATCTTCGCTCGCATCCAGGGCGGCCGACATGTAGTAGCTCTCGGCGCGGAACTCGTCCTCTCCGGGATCACCATCCACCATGAGGACAGACGTGTTCTCGGCCACGGGGAAGCTCATCGAACGTACATCATCGAAGGCGAGCCGGTCCTTGGCGATGTTGGCCTGCACGTAGTGGGAACCAGCTTCTCCTATATCGACCTTGAAAGTCTCGATATGCGTGTTGCCCGGTCCGAGCGAGGGCAACTGACGCTTGATGGTCGTCCCGCCGTCCAGACTGAAGGCGATCTCACCTTCGCCTGTCGCACGTGCTCCCTGGTTCTGTACGGTCACATGGAAGTAGCTCGGCTGCCCCCGCACGCTGCGTGCTTCTTTGCGCTCGATCGAGATGATGGCGAGGTTCTCATGCGAGGACTTGCCGATCCGCATGACTTCCAGGCGCGTCTTGTCCCAATCGAAGTTGCGTAGCTTCTTGATGGCTTCCTTGGTCAGCCCACCGCTCTTGCCCAGGAGATCTGCCTTGCGAAGATCCGAGAGGATGTAGATACGTGTCTCCTCGACCTCGGGCGGGAGGGCCTTGCTCATCGCCGTCCGGGCACGGTCCAGGGTCTCCGCCAGATCGAAGCGATCCGGCGAGGGACGCGCCGCTCGAAGGAAATCCGTCAGGTCGTTGGCCAGACTGGATGCCACTGGTCGGACCAGGAAGTCGGGCTTGATGGAGGAGGTCCTGATCAGCGTGAACAGGTCGCCGCCCCGTCGTTCGCCCAGCCCCTTGGCCAGGTTGGCGACCTGCTGTCGGGCCTGATCGAAGTTGCTCTTGTTGCCGAAACGTTCGCCCATCGAGGCGGAGTCATCCAGGACGACCAGATGATGAAGGATGCGACGGGTCAGTCCTCCCAGATCGTCACTGGAGGCATTGGGTCGAGCGAGAAAGAACGCCAGGAGCGCCACAGCCGCCATCCGCAGAAGGAGGAGCAAGAGTTGCTCGAAGCGCATCTTGCGCTTGTTCTCCTTGAACGCGCGGAGCAGATACTCCATGGCCGCCCACTGCACCGTCTTGAACCGACGACGATTGAGGATGTGGATGATGAGGGGAATCGATGCCAACGGCACTCCCCAGAGCAACATCGAGTTGAGGAAGGAGAGCGCAAGCAGAGGTATAAGAAGCAAACTCATCGCTGATAGATCGGGAGGCGTGCGTAGGGCAGCTGGAGGATGGTCAAGGCGATGGCGGTGCCGTAGGTCGTGCCCACGCCATCCCCCATCCACGAACCATCAGCGCGTTGCTGGCGCAGCAGATACTTCGCGAACTTCTTGTAGTAGGTATCCCAGTCCTTGCCGCCCTTCTGGTAGAGGGCCTGGCTGAGGTAGAGATGGGAGTAGAAGTGATGGCCCGAGCCGCTGATCGGAATCGTACGCTGGGCATACTTCATGGCCTTCTGCGCCATGGGATCGTCGTACTTGCCGGCGTTGTAGAGGACGGCCACGGCCGCCGCCGTGATCGGTGGCCGCGATCCACCACCACCACGCGCGGTGTACCGGATGCCCCCGTCGGGGTTCTGGCTATCAGCGATGTACTTGACCGCCTTGGCAATCACCTTGGGGTCCACAGCGATCCCCGCATTGCGGCAGGCGCGCAGCGCCTGGACCTCGGTGATGGTGACGCTGCCTTCGTCGCCCGCATCGTCGGGTGCGTAGAGCCAGCCGCCCGCATAGGACTGCGACTTGGCGATGAGCTTGCAAGCGCGGGTCAGGATGCGGTGGATCTTCTTCTGTCGCTTCGCATCCTCCTCCATCCCGTAGATCTCTGCGAGATACATCGTGGAGAAGCCATGCCCATACATCGGGCGGGACTCCTCGTTCATCGCCGTGATGAGGCCGTTGGGCATGGCCTGTCGCAGGAGGAACTCGACGGAGCGCCGGATGTTGGGCGCGTATTTGCCTCGGGTGGGAGTCGACCCGCTCATGCACAGGGCCACACCGGCCAGAGCCGACATCGCAACCGGATAGCTACCGTAGCCTCCCGAATTGCGCCAGGAACCATCCCGGTTCTGGGTGCGCGCAAGGTAGCGGAGTCCCTTCTGGATCGCCAACTCGATCTTGGGCGTGACTCCCCGGGGTCTCAGCTTGTCCTGGGAGAGATCGGGCAGGCCCGCTCTTTCCTCGCCTGAGGCGTGGCTCTTGGCCGCCTTTCTCTTGACCTTCTTGCTCTTGACGCTGCTGCTCTTGACCGCCGGTGCATCCACCTTCTTGGGCTTGCCGAGGTCCGCCTGGGCCCAGGCGGAACAGACGAGGATGCCTGGTGCGAGCGCAGACATGAGGGATCGGATGTGGATCATGCTCTGGCCTCGGTCTTATCGCTGGTAGATGGGAAGGCGCGCATAGGGAAGCTGCAGGATCGTGAGAGCAATGGACGTGCCGTAGGTCGTGCCAACACTATCCCCCATCCATGAACCGTCGGCTTTCTGCTGGCGCATGAGCCATGCCGACATCTTCTTGTAGTAGCCATCCCAGTCCTTGCCGCCTTTCTGGTAGAGCGCCTGGGCGAGGTAGAGGTGGGCATAGTAGTGATGCCCGCCTCCCGAGATGGGAAGACTGCGCTTGGCGTATTTGAGGGCCTTGTCCGCCATGCCGTCGTCATACTTGCCGGCATTGTAGAGCACGGCCACGGCGGCGGCGGAGATGGCGGGACGCGAAGAGCCTCCGCCACTCGCCCGATACCGGATGCCGCCGTCGGGATTCTGCGAATCGGCGATGTACTTGACCGCCTTCGCGATCACCTTGGGGTCCACGGCAACACCTGCATTGCGGCAGGCACGCAGTGCCTGGACCTGCGTGACGGTCACGCTGCCTTCGTCGCCACCGTCATCGGGTGCATAGAGCCAACCACCAGCAAAGGACTGGGACTTGGCCGTGAGTTTCCAGGCCCGGGTCAGGATGCGGTGGATCTTCTTCTGTCGCTTGCGATCCTCCTCCATGCCATAGACCTCGGCCAGGAACATCGTGGAGAAGCCGTGGCCGTACATCGGCTGCGTCTCCTCGTTCATGGCCGTGATGAGTCCGTTGGGCATGGCCTGGCGCAGCACGTAGTCGACGACTCGTCGAATCTGCGGAGCGTACTTGCCTCGCGTAGGAGTGGAGCCGCTCATGGCCAGGGCAACGCCAGCGAGCGAGCTCATGGCCACGGGGTAGCTCCCATAACCTCCGGAATTGCGCCAGGACCCATCACGGTTCTGTGTGCGAGCGAGGTAGCGAAGTCCCTTGGCGATGGCCATCTCGACCTTGGTCGTCACCCCTCTGGGCATGAGGTGGTCCTTGCTGAGATCAGGCACGCCGACAGATGCATGCGCAGAACCCACTTCTGGAGCAGCCTTCTTGGTCTTCTTCTTGGCATCCTGCCTGACGCTGGCCACCTGCTCGCCTGCAGCCGCGCCCTGCTTGTCAGCGGCACGAGCATCACCGACCTGCCCATTCGCCTGCCCCATCGATGCAGGGGAGACGAGCCAGCCCAGGGCCAAGGCCACGAAGATCTTGTATGCAGCAGACTTCATCTTCGTTCCTGATCCTTCGCACCTGCATCCGGTGCGTGAGTCTCCTGCTTGTCCACATCGATACCGGCCAAGATCTCCCGCATATCCCGAAGCTCCTTGTTGCGCCCCGAGCCCATGAGCAGGTTGATGCGGAAGAGGAGGAACTCGGGGATGGGATGCGCTGCCGTGGCCCCGAGCCGCTTGTCGGCTTCATCGAGGATTGCCAGAGCCTGGTCGAGCGCCGCAGCCTCTGTCGTGCCCGGCTTTCTGTCCCCCTTGATCTGACGACACACCTCGCCTGTGAGACGGATATAGAGTTTTCTCCCAGCAGCCGCTTCTGGATCACTCAGGGTCTGCGCCACCAACAGATCACCCAAGAGGTTCCTGGCGGCCGCACCCTGTCCCGAAACCAGGAGTCGATCGACGCGATCCAGATCATCCCCGGCACCGGCCAACAAGCTGGAGGGAACCGTGAACGCAGCCACGCGAATCTCGCTGAGAGCCAGGAGAACGGGGCCATCGACCTGGAGGTTGAACGGAGCTTCGATGCCCTTCTCGCCGACGCGCAGCGTCGGCAGGTCGAGCAGTCGCTCGAAGTGGCCATCCTGCGTGGCGAAGACTGCCACCTTGCCCGACTTCAGCGGCAGGAGAATCTGGTCGCCGACCAGCGTGCCCAATCCCTCGACCTTACTCCCAATGGAGCCGAAGACCGCTCCGCCTTCGATCTCCACCTCCCACATGCGCTTGCCGCTCGGCACATCGACGCACTGGATGTGGTTGCCAATCAGATAGATCCGCCCCTCCAGAGGACCGAGGACCTGCTTGAACTGCACGCCGCGTGTCGATTTCTCGGAGCGAGGAAGGATCCACTCCATCTCGCCCGACTGGATATCCAGGCAAAGCAAGGTATCCGCATCCACCGGCGCCACGACGATCTTGTCGCCAACCACGATGGGGTCGACCGGATCCCAGAAACGCAGCCCTTCCACCCGGACTCCACTCCACATGCGGGTGTTGGAGGGACGGACGCGCGGAGGAGGCTGCAGGCGCATCCAGGTTTCGTAGCGGCGCAGCCACCGGAGCTCGAGGTTGGGGAGCGAAAAGGAGGCCACACAGCCCGCGTTGGTGAGATGGAGGATCTGGTGCCCGATGCGTATCGGGGTCACCGCAGGCGGTCGAAGATAGCGCGACCCACCGCTGTGCACGGTCACGACGCTCAGGAGCTTGCCATCGCTCTCGCGAAGCTTGGCAAGGCCATAGCTCTTCTTCTTGCGAATCGGGGCATAGAGCCAATCTCCATATCCGATCGGAGGACCTTCGTAGTAGACCTTTTCCGCAGCGCTGGTCGGACTGGCCTGCGACAACACCTCCCAGCTCTCTTGACCAGGTCGATACCGCATCAGCCGATTGGTGTACGGGAAGAAGCTGCCGCGACCAGTGCCGACGCGGTTCTTGATCGTCAGGTAGAGATCTCCGTCGACGAGCCCCACCTTCTGCTGCGCATAGTCGTTCGCAGGCAGCCGCACGCGCAACTGATTGCGGTTGCTGGTGCTCGACGGTCCTCGTTTCTTATGGCTTTCATCGGGATCACGCGCCACCGGAATGCCAGACAGCATGTCCAGGATCACGAGGTTCTCATGGTCCTTGATCGCAAAGCGACGGCCCCTCCTCGCATCGAAAGCCGTCCCGAAGATCCCGGGGCGTGCATCCTTGGCCTTGGGCACGTACATCGCGCCTCGGCCTCCCATCCAGAAGGAGTTGCGATTGGTGCTCTTCTTCTTCCTCAGGTGATAGGGATCGCCATCGAAGAAACGGAAGTCCCACATCGGCACGAGATGCGTCAGGTCCATGCCTTCCGTATTGCCTGCTGTGCGTGGGGCGTTCTCCAACTCCGTCAGGATGTTGGACTCACGGATGTGGAACTCCGGCAGCTCGGGCAACTCGTCGAGAGGCACGAGTTCGCCTGCGACGCGATACTCCGCATCGGGAGCCAGGCTTCGCATGCGCTGAAGGGTGTCCTCGAAGGAAGTCAGGTCGCCGAGGAGTGCATGCGCCTGCAGCTGCCGCAGCAGCAATGCGCTCGTGTCAGCCTCACTCAGATCGGGATAGGTGTCCAGCAGGCGCGCGCGAAGGAACACGGCCTTGGGCAGGTTGCCCTGCAGCGTCGCCAGATCCGCGAGCAAGGAGAGGATCTTGGGACCGTAGCTGGTGGCGAAGTAGACGCGACTCAACTCCTGGAGCCGTGTGACGTCCATCTCAGCGGCCGCCTTCCGGAAGGCCGTACCCGCCCTCCCATCCGTCAGCCCTCGGTAGACCTCCAGGCCTTCGGGGGGGAGGGAAGCCAGGAGACCCTGGCAGTATTCGGTAAAGGGGATATAGAGACGGCTGTCCCCGGAGTACACCGAGTAGCGCGGATCATTGAGGTGATCCGGGCCGATCTCGACCTGGGCGGTGTCCTCCAGGAGACCCTGGATGAACTCGATCCCGTCTTCCCATCGTGCAGGTTCCGTGGAGAAAAACTCGGTGGCCTTCTCGAGGATCCGGTTGAGGTCGCTGCTCTCTGGCAGAAGGAGGTTGCTGCTGTTGGGGTCCTTCTCCTCGGCGTCCTGGCCACCGGGGCGGGCAACTGCTGCCGCCACCCCCAGCCGCCTTCGTCCCTGCCAGAGCCCTGGCCCCTTGGCCGAGACCTTACTTAAACGGCTTACAGAAAAAGCCTTAGGCGAAACCTTGACCTTCTTGGCCTTGGGCCTCACCGCCTTGGGGGCGATCCGGTGCGCCGGCTTGGGGGCTGGCGGAGCACTGAGGTCGGGCTCAGCGGCCCCGGGGGTTTCGAACACCGGATCCTCGGACCTGGAAGTGGATTCCACGGAGATCACCAGGTCCCGGACGTCGATGACCTTTCCCTGGACGCAGCCCGATACAGGACCAGGCAGGGCCAGGAGCTTGCGGCTCATGCCTCCAGCCGCCATCGCGAGGAAACAGAGCCCCAGAGGGAGGGCGAGAACTGGAAGTCTCGAATGGCTGGGCGTAGGCGCGTCTTTCATAGGCAATGCTGGCCCAGGTTGCCTGGGACCGTCTGAGGGCAACGGCCATACTAAACGGAACCCGGGGACCTTGCGTTGGCGCGAATCCACATTCTGGTAGAGCTACGGGAGCCAAGAGGCCCTGGTCACGTCCGGTGTCAGGGCATAGTCTCTCTACTGGCGAGAAGAACCGTAGCCCCCGCCCCGACCCCTTATTCCTCGAAGCCCCTGGAGTCCCAGACCCCATGACCTTCGCGACGCAGCCTAATCTCAAGCCTCGCTCCCCACTTGCCGCAAATCTGGCGGGGCTCTGCCTCTCGACTTTCCTGTGCCTGCCGCTGGGCTCACAGGATCCGTCCCCACCACCCTCCCCCCCACCTGCAGGCAAGGGTGCTCCCGAGACCCAGCCCGAGGCCAAGGCCGTGGACCCGTCCAAGGCAGGTAGCCCCCAAGGTAAGGTCAGGGATCAGGATCAGGGAAAAGGAGAGCCGCAGGAGAAGCCGGAGATCGACCCGAATGAACTCCTGGCTCCCTTCGACTCCGAAGGGCTCCTGGGTCGTCTTCGTTCGGCTGTCGGCATCGAGCACCTGGAAGAAGACGTCCTGGTCAACGCGCTCCTGCCCTACCTGACGGGCGAACGCAAACAGCTCGTCATCGAAGCGCGAACACTGATCGGCGCCTTGAGCGACGTGCGCTTCAAGGTTCGCGAAGATGCAGAGAAGAGCCTGCTCAACCTGGGCCCCCGTGTGCGAACGATCCTGGAGGAGGTCGGCACCAAGGACCTGCCATTCGAAGCACGGGTCCGCCTCGACCACGTCAAGCTGGTGTTGGCCAAGATGGGCGACGAAGACATCCAACGCAGGGCACGCATGGGGCGAGGGCTTGCCGAGTGTCTGGAGTATCGACCGGGCACGCTCGAGACGGGAGCCCTCCTGCTGGCGCTGGACCACATCGACCCCAACGTCCGCCTCGCTGCGATACGATCCCTGGGACAACAGCTCCGGGACCCCGAGCGCGCGCAGCACTCCGGCGCGTCCTTCCGCAAGAGGACCCTGCACGAGCTGGACCAGCTCAACCTGGAGCGACGCAATGCAACGCTTTCAGCCCTGGGGTCCATGCCTCTCCCCGAATCCTCGCAACTCCTTCTGTCGGTTCTCGGTGACGAGACCAGGGCCACGAGCCTACGCCTGCTGGCTCTACGGATCCTCGTGGACCGGGGCGAGAGCGCCAAGGGATCCAGCCAGCGGTCGAAAATCGAGAAAGCCTGCCATGGCAGGGATGCGGACATCCTCGTGGAATCGCTGGCCTATCTCACCGAGCTGTCCGAGGGTATGCATCCGGCCGCCAAGGAGGGGATCCAAGACGGCAACACCGGGAAGGATCCCGTCGAAGACAGCAACCCGCCACAACTGCTCATCACGCTCAAGGATCAGGGCAGCCTCTCGACGGCCATCATGGGCACGCAGGGAGAGAAGTTCCTCCTGGTCGCCCCCAAGGAGTATGGCGATCTCGCCGAACTCCGTATTCCTCGCGGCCGGATCGAGAAGATCGACAACCCCAAGGCCAAACCACAGAGGACACCGGGCCACTATCTGGTCCTGCTCAAGACAGGGACACGTCTGCGCATCGACAAGCTCGCCTTCGATGGCAAGAAGCTCAGGGGCAATGCCCTGGGTCGCCCCATCGAGCTGGATCGATCGCAGCTCCGCTCCATCTTCCCTGTTGGTGCCAAGCTACGGGCCTACGGAGGCAGTCGGGTCCATGACCAGGTCCGGGTCAAGGGCAGCGAAGGCAAACCGCTCGAGGGGGATCTCGTCGCCATGAGTGCCGAAGGATTCAAGATCCAGACCAAGGACGGCCCCAAGGAGTTTCCCAGACAGCAGCTCAGTTCTGTCCTGTTCAAGGTCGCACGGAGCACCGACACGACCATCGTCTTGGGTGACCTGAACCAATACGTGCAGATCGATCTGGCCGATGATCAACGGCTCGTGGGCTATCTCCTGGACCTGAAGGCGGCGCACATCGGGATTGCCAGCCGCAACATCGGCTGCCTCGCGCTTCCATTGGCGCAGACACGCGTCATCCAGCTCTCCAACTCGGGTCAGGCTCTGACAGGCTTCCGGCTCATCGTCAACTACGAGGAATCCAAGGTCGTCGAGGTGGACGGCGAAGGACGCGTCGTCTGGGAGCTCGAAGAACTCTTCTACCCGGCGGATGCCGAGCTGCTCGTGAACGGCAACGTGCTCATC
>JAJRTL010000502.1 GCA_024278315.1 Planctomycetota bacterium
CGTCTGACGGCGTCTTTCGGTCCAGGACCGCGAACCTATGGGTTCGCTCGGCATTGCTTCGATTCGACGACCCTCTTGGGTCGCCTCATATCTCGCGCAGCCGTCCTGAACTCGAAATGCGCTCGTCAGACCGCAAAAACGTGCTCGGCTGCGCCGATCTCGCATTTGCTCACAACGATCTCATGAATCATCCGAGCCAACCATCCGGCACCTGAGCATGGGCCCCAAGGGGGCAGACGCCTTGTGTTGGATCAGGTGGCGTCAGTGCACGGATGGCATGGCGCGGTAGCAACCGATCTCGGCGAGAGTGGGGGAGGCGCGGGAGGAGGTGATGTGGATGCGGAGCTTGTTGGCAGTAACGCTGGGGAAGCGGAGGAGCTTCTTGTGACCGATGGTCGTTCCTGCGCCCAGGTGGGCCCAGCCCTGACCGGTCCAGGCTTCGACGACGAAGCTCTCGATGCGTTGGCCTTGCCGGATCTGCTCTTGGAGTGAGACGAGGTCGAAGGTCCTTGGCTTGGGAAAGGTCAGTGTGATCGAGCTGCGGTTGATGCCTGCGGGGGGCTGCCACCACGTGTCGAGATTGCCGTCCACGACCAGCGCGGACGAGTGCGCCTCGCTGTCGTGGAGGGCGCTGACCTGGGTTCCCCTGGCGAGATTGTTGGCGAAGGTCGTGCGCAGCCAGGTGCCGAAGGCGCGCAGGCGCAGGGCGTCGGTCTCGTGGATGAGGCCGCGACGGTCGGGAGGGACGTTGAGGAGGAGGACGGCGTTGCCGCCAACGCCGCGGAGATAGAGATCGGTGAGGCGCTGTAGCGAGGAGCGCGGATGTCCGTCCTGTTTGGCGTGATAGAACCAGCCCGGGCGGATGGAGGTGTCCATCTCGGCGGGATACCAGTGCAGGTACTTGGCATCGCAGATGCGTGCGCGACTGCCGAGGTCCTTGGCGGTCATGTCACCCCAGGTGAACTTCTCAGCGGGGACGGGGAGCGGGACGACGCTCCACTCGGCCTTGCGCGCCCCGCCGCGCTCGTTGCCGATCCAGCGGCAACCCGGTCCCTTGCCGAAGATGATGGCCTGCGGCGCGAGCTTGTGGATGAGGTCGTACCACTGGTTGTAGGTGTAGGTCTGCCCCCCCTTGCGCTTGGGGTGGGCGCCGTCGAGCCAGACCTCGCTGATGGGGCCGTACTCGGTCAACAGCTCGAACAGCTGGTTCATGTAGTACTCGTTGTAGTCATCCACCTTGTAGCGATAGCTGCGCTTGTCGGTGAAGGGCCGGCCGGCGACGGGCCGTGGGATGACGCGTTCGCTGTAGCTGCTGCCGTTGCCGTAGAGACCCTTGGCGTTCTCGATCTGGTAGAGATCGGCCGGCGAGAGGTAGATGCCAAGATCGAGACCCTGCTTGCGGCAGGACTCGGCTAGCTGCTTGACGACGTCACCCTTGCCCTGCTTCCAGGGACTGCTGGCGACCGAGTGCGCCGTGTAGCGAGTCGGCCAAAGGCAAAAGCCGTCGTGGTGCTTGGCCGTGAGGATCAACATCTTCATGCCCGCCTCCTTGGCCACGCGCACCCACTGGTCGGTGTCGAGCGCTGTCGGAGCGAAGATCGCCGGGTCTTCTTTTCCGGTGCCCCATTCACGATTGCTGAAGGTGTTGACACCGAAGTGCAGGAAGCCTGTGAACTCGCGCCGTTGCCACGCGACCTGCCGCTCGGTGGGGCGGACGGCCACTGTGCGCGTCAGCCACTCGGGTTGCTGTTCCTGCACGAGCGGCTCACCCATCATCTCACGCAGAGTGGGCTCCATGGCCTGTGCCCAGGCTTCGAAGCCGCCAGCGTTCAGGTGGACCTGATCGCCTCGCATGCGTTTGGGATCCAGATTTCCATTGGGCAGCAGGAAGGTCCGGCGCAGGTCCAGGTAGGTGACCCCGTCCCGTTTGCCCAGGTCCTGGATGCCCGCGTGCAGGATGTCGATCTGCTGTCGACGCCAATGGTCCGGGTCGCTCTTGGAGGGCAAGCAACCGAGCAGGAGGATCTGTGTCTTGGGTAACTGGCCCTGCAGGACCGTGACGAGCAGGCGCGTAGCGATGACGATCTCCTCACCGGTGTTCTGCCGCAGCCCCAGGTTGTTGACGCCGATCATCAGCACGAGAACCTTGGGGTTGAGGTTCTCGTGCTTGCTGCGTATGGCCCGGTAGAGGAGGTGTTCGATGCGGTCGCCCGAGATGCCGAAGCCCGCTGCCTTGTACCGGCCGTAGTAGCGATCGAAGAGGCGCTTGCCACCCGCATGCGAAAGCCGATCCTTGGAGCCCGTGAGCCCCTGCGTGATGGAGTCACCCAGGAAGACGAGCTCCAGATCGGGGTTCTCGGCGATGAGGGCCTCGATCTTCTGGTACTGATCCCACCAGGTGCCACCGCCCCAGCCCGCCGATTTTCCGCGGAATTCGACGGCAGGTGCCGGGACGGTCGCGAAGTTGATGGGTTCCTTGGACTGGACGAGGGCTTCGTAGGCTCGGTGCGCGATGAACTCTGCGCCGAAGGCGTTGGGATGCACGCCATCGGGGAACCAGCCCTTGTGCGACTGCATGGGCGTGTGCAGATCCACGAGTTCGCATCGCTCTCGCTGCGCGACGCGCCGAATGGCCGGGATGATCTCTGCCCGGATGCGCTTGCCGTCGATACGCTTGCCTTGGGTCCAGGCTGGCGGCGGCAGGCAGAGCAGGACGCGGGGATTCGATTCCAGCATGCGCAGTCGCTGGACCATCTCGGTGAGATCGGCCTCGAAAGAGGCCTTGTGCTTCCAGTTTTGGAGCTTGCTGTCGTTGGTACCGAGGAGGACGAAGGCGATGGTCGGCTTGTAGTCCAAGGCTGCCTGGAAGACCTTCTGCTCCCAGATGGGCTTGTTGCCCTTGTGGAGCAGTGTCGCACCGCTTACGCCGAAGTTCTTGGCCTCACCGATGATCATCTCGTCGAGGATGGCTGGCCAGCTGGCGTGCTTCTTGTCCGGCAGGCCCGAGCCAAAGGTGATGGAGTCACCGATGCAGGCCACCCGGTGGACGGTCGGATCCCCGATGAGGTTGGGATCGGAGGACCCCTGTGCGGGGACGATCTCGAGCAGGAGAAACATCGGTAGGAGGAAGGCGAACGGGGTGGACGAGGTCATTCTGGACAGGACCGGTTCGGGATTGCGTGAGGCCGGGGGGGGGAGTGTGGTGAGAGTGGGGACCAACGCGGCTGCATCGCGCATGCGGACAGCTGAGACAGATCAGTGGGAGAGAGGGCTTCCCCTCTCGGGAAGCTCGGCAGGTTTGCCCGTGCTCTTGACGATCGGGATGCCGGCACCAACCTTGTGCAGCCAATCGACCAGCTCATCGCGCATCTCCATCGCCTTCTCGGGCATCTCGTCCACGAGATCGTGGGCTTCCCCGAGGTCCTTCGAAAGGTCGTAGAGTTCGACGCGGGGATCGTATCCCTCCTCGTCAGCGACGCCGTCGCCATAGAACCAGAGAACCTTGTAGTCGCCCTTGCGCATGGCGCTGAAGGGTTCGATCCCGATCCCTACTCCTACCTTGCTGTGCCACTGGTGGGGGTAGTGCCAGAAGAGTGGCTTGGACCGCGCGAAGGGCTCGTCGATCAGCAGAGGCACCAGGCTCTGTCCGTCGCGCTCCTGCTCGGGGACGGGGTTGGTGAGGCGCGCAATGTCGAGAAAGGTCGGAAAGAAGTCGTCCATGTGCACCGGCTCGGCACAGGTCGATCCGGGGCGGATGGGTAGCGTGTCGTGCAAGGGTTTTGCACCCGGCTTCTGCCCGGCCCAGGCCACGATCATCGGCACGCGATAGCCTCCCTCGTAGGCCGAGCCCTTGCCACTCCGGAGTGGTCGGTTGTGCCAGTCCTTGACGAAGTCGGCCTGGATGGTCTCTCCCGATGCGAGCTTGATGGCCATCCTGCCCTTGCGCGCGCGCGAGTGGTTGGAGAGTCCGCCGTTGTCCGACATGAAGAGGATGAGCGTATTCTCGGCCACGCTGTCGCGCGTATCGCCGTCGCCGTCGGGGTCGCGCAGCTTGGCCAGGATCGCGCCGAGCGATGCATCCATGGCCTCGAGCATGGACGCGTAGTCCGCTTCGACCTTGGGGCGTCCGTCCTGGTAGTGACCGATGTAGGCCGGTGCCGGAGCGATCTTGGCATGCACCGCAAACTGCGCCATGTTGAGGAAGAAGGGCACCCGCTCATCGATGACCTGATCCAGAATCTCGACTGCCTTCACCGTGATGGCGCGTGTCAGATACTCACCCTTGGGCCGGTCGCCGAGCCCCGGATAGAGAGCCTTGTACTTTCCGAGCCAGGGTGAGATCCACCCTCCCCATGGGCCGCCAGTGTGTGCGCCCGCGATGTTGATGTCGAAGCCGAGATTGGTCGGGTCGGCGCCCTTGGTCTTGTTGCC
>JAJRTL010000503.1 GCA_024278315.1 Planctomycetota bacterium
CGTCCCGCTGGCCATCGCGGCTCACCTGTCTATCGGCCATGGCTGCTCGCCTGCCTACCGGCTCTGGCGTTGGTCGAGCCGCCGGCGCTCCTGCTGGAGCTCGCGCTGGAGTTCTTCGATGCTCGGCAGGACCTGCACGTAGCGAGCCGCGAAGATCTGTTCGCTCTCGCGGAGCACCGAGTAGCGGGCGATGGCCTCGTTCTTGTGGGCACAGAGGATCAGGCCGATCGTGGGATTGTCGTCCTCGCTCGTGCACTGGTCATCGAAGAGGCGCACATAGCTGTCCATCTGACCGATGTCCTGGTGAGTGAGCTTGCCAACCTTGAGGTCGATCAGCAAATAGCACCTGAGCGTGATGTTGTAGAAGACCAAATCCACGTAGAAGTGCTCGTCCTCGAACGCGAGCCGCTGCTGCTTGGCCACGAATGCAAAGCCCTTGCCCAGCTCGAGCAGGAAGGCGCGCAGCTTGTGCAGGATGGCCGCCTCCAGGTCCGACTCGTGCAGGACCTCACTATCGGGCAGATCCAGGAAGTCGAGAACATACGGATCCTTGAGCGCATCCATGGGGCTCTCAAGGACCTGCCCCTTGGTGGAAAGTTCCAGTAGCCCAGCTTTGTCGCGGCTCTTGAGCAGACGAGCGAAGAGCAGCGAGTCGATCTGCCGCTCCAGCTGGCGCACGCTCCAAGCCTGGGCATTGGCCTCGATCTCATAGAAATGTCGCTCGGCCCGATGGGCCACCTGGGTCAAGACGCGGTAGTGAGACCAACCCAGAAGGGGCGCAAATCCGCTGAAGGGGTCTGGCCAGGCCTCCTCGTCTCTCGATTCCCCTCTGATTTCGCCGCATTCGCAGGGCCTGGCCCCCATGTCCTGGCGACTTCCCGATGGATCGCACGGTGTCTGTTTCTTTGGAACCAGATCGTCGGTCCTGAATGGGTCACACACTGTGTGACCCATTGCACCATGATCTTCTATTCCCCCTTTATCACTAGACTTACGCTGATCAGAGCCAGATTCAGCCTCGGCGTTGTGAGAGGCACCCTGTGGGCCAGGTTCCGATTCCTGGCGCGGTGCGTGGCAATCTGAGGGAGATCCGTCAGACCCGAGACCAGTAATGAGCTCTCTCTGGATTCGGCCAGAGTCGACTCCTGACAGAGTCTCGATCCCAGGTCGCCTTGTCGCGTAGACCTTGTAGAACAGCCGAAAGTACTTGAGGTTCGTGAAGGAGAAGCCCCTCCCATACCTCTCGGTGAGGCGCTTGGACAACTCCCCGAGCACCTCGCGTCCATAGGCCGCGCGCCCCTGCCCCTCCTGCACCTGCTCGACGATCTCGCGCCCGATGTGCCAGTAGGCGATCAGCATCTCGTAGTTGACCTGACGCACGACCCGATCCCGAGCCCCGTCCATGATCGCCACCACGCGATCGAACAGTGCCCCCACCTGGGGCTCCGCTTGCTCACCCTTCTTCCGCCCCATGCTCTTCCTCCCGATCCTCTTCCTCCCCACCAGCCCCTCCTCATCGCGGCCAGACCAAAGGGCACGCGGAACTTCCATCGCCTCGCAAGCCAGTGGGTTTCGCCGGATTCACAGAACCTGGCCCCCATGCCCGGTCGAATGCCCAATGGGGCGTACGCGGAAGTTCAAGGTCTGGCAGGCCTCTCCGGAATCGCGTTCGGTTTTCGCGTTCCTGCTTCCTTGGGAGTATGCGCGCTTTCTCTTCCTGCTCGCCGGCCTCGCTCCCGCATCCCCACCACCCGCAAGGACCCACGAGGTACCGCATGGATCGTGATCTGCTCAGGCATCTCCGCTGGGCCTACAACTACCTCTGCCTTCCCCGCGAATCCCTCCTGATCCGCAGACTCCATGATGAGATCAGCGAGCAGGATGAGCCGGGTCCTCTCTTCCTCGATGGCGACGAGGTCGCTGTGGTCGAGCGGGCGCTCGTCGTCTGCCGGGCCTTCCAGGATCTCGAGAGGGAGGCGAGCGCGCCCCTGCGGATCTGCGATGGAAAGGGGCGGAGTGCGCAGCTTCTGCTGAGCGATGCGGAGATCGAAGAGAGCCTGGAGGACTCCGACCGCGAGGACGAAGCTCCGTGAGCGGCAGGGCTGGCAGACCATCACCGCACATGTACCCAGGGGCCACTACTCCCCTGGCCAGGTTGTCCCAGTGGCCTTACCATGGGCGCCCCCCTCACTCAGGAGAGCCCACCCCTTTCGCTCCTCTTCTTCTCCTCACCAAGACCAGCATGGCCACGATGCACCCAGCGGCTCCGGCCGCCGACGCGCCCTCTTCCGAGAAGCAAGTCTTCAGCGCCCTGCGCGAGGGGCTGCCCAAGGACTGGTTCGTGATCCACGCCCAGCGTCTCAACCTGCCGCGGCAGGGCAAGCAGCCGGCCTTCGAGGGGGAGGCCGACTTCATCGTCTTCCATCCACAGCGCGGGCTGCTGGTGCTCGAGGTCAAGGGTGGCCGGATCGAGCGCACCAGCGAGGGCTGGTTCTCGCACAGCGCCGACGACCAGCGCCACCCCATCAAGGACCCCGGCGCGCAAGCGCAGCGCGCCGCGCACGCGCTCGGCCGCTACCTGCGCGAGCACCCCTCCTTCCGCCACCGCCGGCACGGCATCCCCTA
>JAJRTL010000504.1 GCA_024278315.1 Planctomycetota bacterium
AGCTCAGACCAGCTCCGTGTTTGAGGCCAAGCTGGGGCCGAGAGAGTCCTGATAGATGTTGCCCAAGGTCCAGGGCTCTGCCTTGTCCTCACTCCAGTCGAATCCTGTTGTTGTCCAGGAGAAGTTGTGGGGCAAGGGCAGTCCTAGCCCGGATTATTCGTGAGATCGTTGTGAGCAAATGCGAGATCGGCGCAGCCGAGCTCGTTTTTGGGGTCTGACGAGCGCATTTCGAGTTCAGGACGGCTGCGCGAGATGTGAGGCGACCCAAGAGGGTCGTCGAATCGAAGCCATGCCGAGCGAACCGATAGGTTCGCGGTCCTGGACCGAAAGACGTCGTCAGACGCATCGAGGTCACGAATCGTTCGGGCTAGCAGCAGCAGGACTTGCCAGGCTTCCTGGCCTGGATGAAGGCTGCTGTGATGTAGTCCTCGATGCTACGACCGGGAGCCCACTGACCGATGAAGGCCTTGCTCTCGTCCCAGGGGCGAACGGAGATGTCTTCGAAGCCGGCCTCTTCCATCCAGGTCTCGAGCTCGGGGATCGAAGCGGCGCCCGCGATGCAGCCTGAGAACAGTTTCTGGTCGGCCTTGATCTCCGGGGGCAGCTCGGCTGTGGCCACGACATCGGAGATGGACAGCCGTCCTCCCGGCTTGAGCACGCGGAAGGACTCGCGGAAGACCTGTGCCTGGTCGGGGCTCAGGTTGAAGACGCAGTTGGACATCACGACGTCCACAGTGGCGTCAGCCACAGGAAGGTGCTCGATCTCGCCAAGGCGGAACTCACAGTTGTCGAACCCGCTCTCGACGGCATTCTCGCGTGCACGCGTCACCATCTCGGGGGTCATATCGACGCCCAGCGCCTTGCCGGTCTTGCCTACGCGCTTGGAGGCGATGAAACAGTCGAAGCCCGCTCCACTGCCCAGGTCGAGAGCGACCTCGCCTTCCTGGAGGCTGGCCATGACCTGGGGATTTCCGCAGCCGAGCCCCAGATTGGCACCTTCGGGGATGTCTGCCAGCTCGGCCTCACTGTAGCCGAGCCCTTTGGCGACCTCATCCAGGGTATCCGGGCTCTGGCCGGTGCCGCAGCAACCCGAGTTGGGGGCGCAGCCGCCGATGCTCTCGGCGTCCTCGGCATCCTGGGCGATCTTGGCGTAGCTCTCTCGGACGGAGTTGCGAATCTTGTCGTGCTCAGTGGCTCTGCTCATCGGTGCTCTCTCGGGGATGGCTGGTGGAGTGGCTGTGGGGATGTGGCGCAGGCTCCTGGATGCCTGGAGCCCTCTGAGATCCTCGCGCCCCTGCCTTCGTTCAGGAAAAGGTCCTGAAGTCTACGGCTTTTCATCGCGCACGATCCATCGTGTGCGGCCAAAATGCTTCGCTTGCAATTCGAGGACCCGGCCCGACCCGCCGGTTTCGCCCACTAGATCTCCTGGAGTCATCCCCAATGACGCTTCGCCTGCCGTTCCTCCTGCCAACCCTCCTGACAGCGCTGCTGCACACCCTCCTCCCTGCACAAGCCAGCGTGCGGAAGGACATCCTCACCATCAAGGCAGAAGGCCAGGGCCGTCTCGCCCTGGCGGCTTGTGCCCAGGGGTTGGAGAAGCTCCTCGCGCGGGGAAAACTGAGCTCAGCCGGTGAGGCCCAGGCCGAGTACCTGCTCACCCTGGCCAACACTATCGCGCGTAAATATAGTCTATCCAAGGAGTTCTGCGCATTCGCGGCAGAGCTCGGCAAGAGCAGGACTCTGCAGACCCAGCCCCTCCTGGCGTCCTGGCTGCGCCACTACGAAAGCCGCCGCCTGGAGGACATCGGCCGCCGGAGCGAAGCCGCCCAGATCATGGATGGGCTCGGCTACGTCCGCGATTTCCAGGTCCTGGGCCCGCTCGACAACGAAAGGGGCGGCGGATTCCGGGATGCGCGCCCCTTCGAGAGCAACCCGACCCAGCTGGATCTCTTGGCGACGCTCGGCGGCAAGAAACGCCCCGTCCAGTGGGCGCGGATCCAGGTCGCGGACGAGCCATCAGCACTCCTGAACCTCGCCGCTCGCCAACGCCCCAACCGTCAGGTCTTGTCCTATCTCGCGTTTGCGGTCACCAGTCCCAAGGACCAGGTCCTGAGCCTGCGCCTCGCCAGCGGCGGCAGCCTCGCCGCCTGGGTCGGCGGCAAGGAGATCCTTCGCCGTGACTGTAGCCTGCGGGGCCTGGGCATGGATCAGGACAGCTGTGCGCTGCCGCTCCGGGCTGGCAAGAACCTCGTCCTCGTCAAGGTCTGCACCCAATCGGGGAGCTACGCCACGCGCATGCGCATCTGCGATCTCGATGGTCGCTCGCTGGCAAGGGGACGCATCCAAGTCTCGGCCGCCGCCAAGGCCATCGAAGCGGCCAAATCGGTCAAGCCCCTGGAGGTCGATCTGGCGGAGCAAACCATAGCCCTCGGCGCCGAAGCCCATCTCGCTGCCTTGCTCGAGAACAGCCAGGACATGGAGAGCGTGGAGGCCGGCACACTGGCCTTCCAACTCGCCACGCTGATCCTCGCGCGCGGCGCAGACGAAGAAGCCAACCGGCGCGATCGACGTTACGCCAGGCTGGCCAGCGAGAAGCTCCCCGACATGGCCTCGGCCTGGTATCTACTGGGCTTCACGCTCCGCAAGAAGGGCGCCTCCGCCGCCGACCGTGAAGAGAACGCCCGCATCGCGGCCTACCGCAAGGCCATCGAACTCAACCCACGCCACATCGAAGCCATGCTCGTGCTCGCGGCCATGGACCGTGAGGACCGTCACCAGGTCGCCACCGCCGAAGCCTGGGCCGACAAGGCCCTGGCCATCAACGCCAACTCGGTAGCAGCCATCGAAGAGAAGCTCGAATGCCTCTCCGACCTGGATCTCGAAATCGAACGCGAAGCTCTGGTCCGCACCTGGCTGAAGAACCCACGGGTATCCGGCGAACCCGTCCTGTTGGAGGAAGCCCTGGAACTCGCGGACTCGGCCGACAACACCAAGGCCATGCTGGAGATCCGGAAGAAGATGCTGGCCGTCGAATACTACGCATCGACGCTGCGATCGATCTCACGCACTCAACTCCAGCTGGGCCTGACCGAAGAGGCTCTCGCTACCGCCGAGAAGGCCGTGCAGGACTTTCCGCAGTCGCGCAGCAGTCACCAGAACCTGGCGCGCATCCAGCAGGCAGTCGGAGATCTGACCGCCGCGAGCCAGACCTGGAACGTCTGGCTCGAGATCTGCCCCGAGGACGAACAGGCCTGGCTCGCTCTGGCCCGACTCGCGGCCCTCGAAGGCCGCACTGAGGCCCAGGTGAACCATCTCGAACGCGCACTCGAACTCAAGCCCACCCTCAAGGAGGAGCGCCGCAAGCTCGAGTTCCTGCGCTCGGGAGCCAAGACCTTCTTCGCCGACTTCCAGATCGATGCCGACTCGATCATCAAGGCCGACCCCGGCCCCGCCGCAGATGCCAAGGAGAAGAACGACGCTTACTACGTGCTGCTCAATCAACTCGTCGTGCGCGCCTACCGCAACGGAACCACCAGCACCTATCAGCACAAGATCGTGCGCATCCTGAGCGAAGAAGGCGTCAACGCATTCGACACCTACCGCGCGCCCTACAGTAGTTCTGACCAATCCGCCCGCATCCTCACCGCCAAGGTCATCAAGAAGAGCGGACGGGAGAACAGCGCACGACTCGGGCGCGGCGGCTACGCCGACCTGCCACCCATCGAGGTCGGAGATCTCGTCGAGATCGAAGCCCGCGTCGACGACCGGAGCCGGAGCTTCTTCGGCGACTACTTTGGCCTTCAGCACTACTTCGGCTCGAACAACGGCAGCCCCGTCCATCAGTCGGTGCTGGATCTCGTGCTGGAGTCTGGACGCAAATACCACTTCCAGAAGGTGGGTGCGATCCCGGATCCGGCCATCGCCAGTCTGGAAGACGGCTCCGAGCATCGTCGCTACGTGATTCGCGGCATCCCGCGCATCGAGTACGAGCCCTACGCACCCTCTCCCTACGAATCGGGCCCCCTGCTTCGCGTGTCCACCTACGGCAGTTGGAACGAGTTTTCACACTGGTGGTGGAACCTCATCCGCAAGCAGACCATCGTGACTCCCGAGATCCGCGCCAAGGTCATCGAACTGACCAAGGACGAGCCCAAGCTCGCAGACAAGGTGCGCAAGGTCTACGAGTGGGTCGTCACCGACATCCGCTACAAGGCCTGGGAGTTCGGGGTCCACGGCTACAAGCCCTACTCCGTGGCCTAGATCTTTGCTCGCCGCCATGGCGACTGCAAGGACAAGGCCATCCTCATCAACGCGATGCTCTCGGTCATCGACGTGCAGTCCTACCCCGTCCTCATCAAGGGCGAGCAGGCACGGCAGAAAGACGATCTGACGCTGCCACTCGTGCAGCACTTCAACCACTGCATCAGCTTCATGCCGGCACAGAAGGGCATGCCCGCGCAGTTCCTGGATGGCACAGCCGAGTACCACCCCATCGATACGCTGCCAGCCATGGACTACGGAGCGGATGTCCTCCTGGTCAAGGAGGGTCAAGGCTCGATCGTCAACATCCCCTGGACGGACCCAATGGCCAACCAGGACCGCTTTCGCTACAAGGTCTTCATCCAGGCCAATGGCGATGCGCTGGTGGAGATGGAGCACAGCCCTCTCCTCAATGCCGCAGTATCCGTGCGCATGCAGTACGGCAACGAGACGGGCAAGCGCCGTGAGCGGCTCTCGGATCGGCTCGGTTCCATCTTCGGCAAAGTCGAGATCCTCGACATGGAGTTCTCAGATCTGGAA
>JAJRTL010000505.1 GCA_024278315.1 Planctomycetota bacterium
CACCATCCGCGCGCTTTGGGGGATCCCGGTGGATCGTTTCGGATGTAAAGAATCGTAGGGTGGTGCTTCACGGAGGTGCGTACTACCCCGGGGGAATATCCTCAATCCCTCTGAATGACACGTGGGTCTGGAATGGCCTTACGTGGCGAAAGATCCAATCCTCACAGAAGCCTAGCCTTCGCTCGGAGTTCGATCTGGCCTATCACACAGGGGATGGGGCGATCGTCTTGTTTGGAGGGATCCAGTTTCCGCGGGGCCCATTCCTGAATGACACGTGGGTGCTGCGAGGGGACAAGTGGAGCGTGATGCCCAAGTCGAAGGTATCGCCACCTTCGATCCGGTCAGGCTATCTCGCGGCATCGGATTTCATCACGAAGGAACTCTGGCTCTTTGGGGGTGGGATGAATTCGAGCATGCTGGGGAAGCAGGTGTATTACGACGACCTGTGGTCATGGAATGGCAAGAAGTGGAAGAAGCTAGGATCGGGTTACGGCAAGGGGTGGCAGGGTCCATGGCTGCAGCACTTGGGGTCGATCGGCCCCATGCTCTATCTGGATGTAAGCTACTATCCCGGTAATCCGGAGACGGCGCAGCGAGGCACGCGGACCTTTCGATGGCAACGTCCGGGATGGAAGGAGGTGGCCAGATGGGCTTCAGATGCGGATCTGATCCGTGGCGTCGATCCCATGGTCTATGATCCGGACAAGAATGAGATTCTTCAGTTCCGAAGGGAGACGATCAAGACAGGTAACGCCTATGGAAGCCGTGTCGAAGTCTATCGTCTGGAAGGCGGGCACTTCCAAGCCTTGCCCGTGACAGGGGTGAAGCCGCGGCAGACAGATCGATTCATGGATCTGGATACGCCGATCTATGATGAGATTCAGAAGAAGTTCATCTTTTTTGTAGGTCGTGTCGCGAGGAAGGATTACGGGCAGTGGGGATTCAAGAGTGGAAAGTGGTCGTTCCTGCCAATTCGCAACGCGACCGTACAGCTCTGGAAGTGGATTCTCTGGGATCCGATTCGGCGGAAGCCTTTGACGGTCGCCGACCACAAGCTCTACGCATTCGACGGAAAATCATGGACGGTCGTGCTTGAGGACAAGAAAGGGCCTGCAAGAGGTCAGCTTGTTTACGATGTGAAACGGTCTCGATATCTATTGTTTGTGGCCCCTCCGGGACCGACCTACTCCGCGCCACCTGAGATATGGGAACTGAGCGGAAAGGCGTGGAAGAAAATCAGCACGAAGACCTCGCCTGATATCAGCTGGACAGAACAGAAATTCCTCTACGTGCCTGAGTTCGGAGGTTGTCTGTTGCTTGGTGGCGAGGACGGGAAGACGAGGAGGGCGTTGGCACGGACCTGGCTGTTCGACGGTCAAGATTGGTCACCACTGAAGGTTGGCAGCCTGCCGCAGATGCGGGTAGGGCAATCGATGACCCATGTCGTGAGGGACGCTGGTCGTCGAAGGGTGTTGGCCTTCTACTCCAACCAGCATCCTTTGATGCAGGAGCTGGCTCAGAGGACGCTGGAGCGCAGCGAGCCGCTGGTGAAGCGGGGGGAGTCGACGGTCTTCGAGGTGGCGATGCCGCAGCAGGGGGGGAGTCCCTTCCTGTTGGGGCTGTCGTTGAGCCGGAAGAGGGGGATTCCGGTGGGCAGGGATCCGGTCTTTGGCACGAGGCTCTTCCCTCTGGACATGGATGCGATGCTGGCCTGGAGCCTTGGGGGCCCGATCCTGACGGTGCTGGACCAGGCGGGTCGGGGCAAGATCCCCTTCCACATCCCCAAGGACCCGACGATCCCCGAGATGGATCTGTGGGCGAGTGGTTTCACACTGGATCTCGTCAAGCTCAAGCTGGGCGAAGTGAGCAACAGCATTCCCCTGCAGATCATCCGATAGGAGTGGGCCGATGAAACATGTCTTGGTGGGAGCCGGGCTCCTCGGAGTCCTGGCCATGGGTGCGCTCTGGTTGAGCCCTCGTGGAGAGCGCGCGGTGGATGCCAACGAGAGGTCCGAAGCACGGTCGGTGGAGGAGCCGGCATCGAAGCTGCGCGGAAGCACGGTAGCGAGTGCCGAGCGGTCTCCGATGAAGGAGGTGCCCACGCGGGTCGTGATCCGCGTGGAGGACGGTCGGGGACAGCTGCTGCCAGGGAGTGCTCGCTGGCGCTTTCTGCTTGGGCCCCGTTTCGTGGGCACGCCACTGCGGCCCCGGGTCGTCAACGGCAGCGAGCCCGTGCCTGTCGATGGCGAGCAGTCCTCGCATACGGGGCGTCTGGAGATCGAGATCCCGCCACGAGCGCTGCTCTGGATCTACCTGGCCTCGGAGCTGGACGGGCAGACAAGGGAGCACTATGAGCTGGTGGATCCGGTGGTTTCGGGCGAGACGGTGACGATTCCGATGAATCGACTGGGAGGCGAGATCCACGTCTTCTTGCTGGACGAGACACTCACGGGCAACCTGCCCGGAGCGGAGGCGGGGCTCTACTATGCGCCGCTGGATGGCAGCAAACCTCCGAGTGGTTACCGCAGCGTGCGAGCCGACTCCCGTGGCTACGCGCGCTTCGATCGTGCGCAGGATGGGGTGTATTTCGTGATGGCGCCGGGCTCGGAGAAGGGGGACTTGCCGCCCCATACCGAGCGCGTGATCCTCGGTGGAGGCTCGGGACAGCAGGAGGCAGCAGTGGTGGTGCAGGCCAAGGAGAAGCGTCCCTGGGTGGAGCTG
>JAJRTL010000506.1 GCA_024278315.1 Planctomycetota bacterium
AGGAAGACAAAGAAGAAGAAGGCATGAACATCCCCAAGAAACTGCATCTGGGCAGCGGCAAGAGCTTCCTCGAAGACAGTCTCAACATCGACATCTCGGACTTCTGGCAGCCAGACATCGTGGCCGACCTGGGACAGCCCTCTCCTCGTGAACCCGGTGCGGTCTTCGAAACCGATCGCTTCGGTCCCATCCAACTTCGGGCCAACAGCTTCGAAGAGGCCAGGGCCGATGACCTGCTCGAGCACATCCGCGAACTCCCCGTTTGCATGAAGTCCGTCCTGGACCTACTCCTGCCCGGCGGTGTGTTCAAGATCTCCGTCCCCTACGAGCTCTCCCTCGGGGCCTGGTCCGATCCCACGCATGTCCGGGCCTTCAACGAACGCTCCTGGGTCTACTATGCCGAGTGGTCCTGGTACTTCGGCTGGGAGGATTTCCGCTTCCAGCTAGAGAAGCTGCAGTTCGTGCTGAGCGCCTACGGTCAGGGTCTGCAGAACCAGGGGCAAGAGCTCGAGGACCTGCTACGCCTACCGCGTGCGGTCGATTCGATGTCTGTCGAGCTGGTCAAGATCCCGCTCACGGAAGAGGACCGCCAGATGCTGGTCCAACATCGCTCACGTCCCAGCCGCTGACTTCAGACGGCTGGCGCAGGAGTCTGCGCCAGGGGAAGGGGGCGGGGAGCGAGGTCGGGTCGGCCGAGAGCATCCTGACCTTACGCACTGCTTCGCACGTCCAGGTTGGGAACTACAGGTACTTCCAGCTACTACAACACTACGGCTTGGACCTCGACATCGTACTACTGTCGAGAGCCAGGGGATCACAGCCAAACCTCGCTCCCCATACCATGGATCGGTTGGACGCATCCCTGCCTTGAGCCCAAGTCGGCGATTCTGATCCGTCTTTGCTTCTCTGCCCCCATCCTATGGGACCGAGGAGAGCACCAGCCCTTCCCTCACAGACAACACAAACATCAAGCCAATACACAGCAATGACTTACAGGGAAACCCGTCCTTCCCATGGGCCAACTCCCTCGCCCAGCGGACGAGCGAAAATGACAACTGCACTCTTCCGTCGCAAAAAGCCCTCGCTAAGATCTTGGCCCTTTCTCGCAACTACTACCCCCTCATCGGAGCCACAGCATGTCCAGAGTCTGCCAGGTCACCGGGAAGCGCACGCGCGTCGGCAACTCGGTCTCACGTCGCGGCCTCGCCAAGAAGGTCGGAGGCGTCGGTCGACGCGTCACCGGCCGCGTCAAGCGCAAGTTCAAGCCCAATCTCCAGACGATCCGCGTCCTCGACCCGGATGGTCGTGTCCTCCGCCTGAAGGTCTGCACCCAGGTCATCAAGAAGGGCATCATCACGATACAGCGCGGCGACAAGACCGTCAGCTTCCCCCTCGTGAAGGCCCTGCGCGGCCGCAATGCCGAGTACACGAAGCACAACAAGCCAGAAGGTCAGTAGAGCCTCCTGAAGCTCAGGGCCAGCTCGCCACCCCTCTCCTGGGGTCCGGCCAGGCCTGGCTCCTTCGAAGACCCGGTGAGTCCTCTCGCCGGGTTCTTTCATGTACGCGCGTTTCGAAGCGACCCCAAGCGCCTGAGCTCCGTTAGGATGGGCACTTGCTAGAGCCCCATGGCAATACGTCCGATAGAAGACCCACTTGCCATGCCCAGAGAGGAGAGCCGTTTGAGCCAGACCTTGCCCGACTCCACCGAAATCACCCGCATCCAAAAGACCCTGCTGGACCAGATCTCGCGGGTGGTGACCATGCCTGATTCCGTGCTGGAGCAGATCCTGGTCTCCATGATCGCCGGGGGACATATCCTGCTCGAGGGGATTCCTGGTATCGGCAAGACCCTGCTGGCCCGTTCTTTTGCGGCCTGCCTGGACTGCAGCTTTCATCGCATCCAGTTCACGAACGACCTCATGCCCTCCGACATCCTGGGCTCGTCGATCTGGAATCCTGGAAGCAAGGGCTTCGAGTTCGTGCGCGGCCCCCTCTTCGCCAACCTGGTGCTGGCCGACGAGATCAACCGCACGAGCCCACGCACGCTCTCCTGCCTTCTCGAGGCCATGGAGAACGGTCACGTCACCGTCGACGGCAAGCTCCTCGAACTGGGTAGGCCCTTCCTGGTCCTGGCGACGCGCAATCCCATCGAGTTCCATGGTACTTTCCCGCTCCCCGAGGCCGCGCTCGACCGCTTCCTGATGCGAGTGCGGCTCTCCTATCCTGGACCCGCCGACGAGAAGCGCCTCTACCTGGGGCGCGATCCCGAGGCCGAGCTCGCAGGCCTGCAGGCCATGCTTCATCCAACGGATCTGCTGCGCCTGCAAGAGCAGGCCCGCAAGGTCGAAGTCCGCGAGCCGATCGCCGACTACGTCTTCGATCTGGTCGACAAGACGCGTCGTCATTCTGCGGTCATGCTGGGCGCCAGCCCGCGCGCAGCCCTGGCCTGGATCCACGCGGCGCGCGCGCGCGCCTGCCTCCACGGCCGCGACTACGTCCTGCCTGACGACCTCAAGGCACTTGCCGACCCCGTGCTCTCGCACCGCATCTTCCTCGAGGGCGGAGGTGACTCCGGCGGTCTTCTGCACGAGCTTCTGAGTTCGATCCGCGTTCCGCTATGAACCGGGTCAAGCCGACCCGGCTCGGCTGGAAAGGAGTCGGCTTCCTCCTGCTGCTGACCGCAGCCTGGTTTGCTACACCCTACTCCAATCTCTTCTTCCTCATGCTGAGCTTCTTGTTCTGCATGGGGATCCTGGCCTTCTTCTGGTCACGCGCCAACCTGCGCGGACTCCGCGGCAAGCTCGAGGATCATCCTCCCTTTCCTGCCGGAAGGCCC
>JAJRTL010000507.1 GCA_024278315.1 Planctomycetota bacterium
CGCGAACCTGGGACGAGGATCCCAGCTCCACTCGGTCTTGCCTAGCGCGAGACGCGTGCTCACATCCCGGAAGTCACCCTTTCCCTCATTGAGCCAGAGAAGAACGTGGCTATCCGAGGGAAAGCTGGGGACGAGCTGCAGCGCGCGACCGGCAATGAGATCGAGGTCACCATCCCCGTCGATATCGCCTACCTCGTGATTGCGAGGAGTGGAAGCTGACCAGGGCAGCGCATGCGTGTCGCTGTGGTCGAAATACTGTTGCGCCTCGGCTACGGCCGAGAAGGCAAGCAGACAGGGGAGAACGAGAAGGAACCTGACGAGACTGCATGTCCGCATGGGTCACCCAACCATGATAGGGGATTTCGCGGGGCGAGGGACAGGATACGGGGCGTATCCTCAGCCCACAAGACCCAGAAAGGCTGAGCTCGCGTGCGAGCCGTTCTGTTGAGCTCCGCCGAGGCACGCCGCTTCGCAACCCCGGAGAACAGGCCTTCGAGCCTCGCCGTGCGTGATCGCACACCCGACGCTCCTGGCCTCCTTCCCTGAGACAATCGATGGGTGTCCAGCTCTTGTCTCCATCCTGGGGGCAGGCCGAAGCCTTGGACAGCAATGGGAGCATCGAGACGATCGGTGAGATCGAGTCCTCGACTGCTTGGGTGGTCCGTGCGCACTTCCGCGCTACGGTGGGCATAGAGTGCCAGCAAACTCCTCAAACGGCAGTCTCCTACAATGCGACGCTGTTAGCCCGAACGATTCATGACCTCGATGCGTTTGACGGCGTCTTTCGGTCCAGGACCGCGAACCTATCCGTTCGCTCGGTATTGCTTCGATTCGACGACCCTCTTGGGTCGCCTTCATCTCGCGCATCCGTCCTGAACTCGAAATGCGCTCGTCAGACAGCAAATGCGAGATCAGCTGCGCCGATCTCGCATTTGCTCACAACGATCTCATGAATCGTCCGGGTTAGTGGGATCGGAACAGGATCTGGTTCCTATTGGTGGAGGGCAATACGCGCTGCTGGGGACTGGTGTTGTTGCCTTCGGAACGAATGTGCTCCTGGATCCAGCATCGATGCCCAAGGGGATCGGTATTGTGGACCTTCCGATTGCCAATGACCCGATGCTGGGAGGAACGGTCATGCTTCTCCAGTGGATCATCTCCAAGAGCCCGACGGAGGCCAAGATCTCGAACGTCGCCGCCTTCTTCATTGATCCCGAGCGCTTCGATCCGGACCAGGTCCCTCAAGGCATGCAGGCCTCCAGGTCCAAGGATGGAGCCCGCAAGCCCCGCACCAGGAGAAGACCCGGGAGTGTCTTTGTCTAACAGGCCTGCTACAACTGGCTCGTGACGAAGAACAAGGGGGGCTTGATGGACCAGCGCGTCCGCGCTGCGCTCCGCAAGGTCGTGCAAAGGAAGTAGGCAACTTGGTGCAGGGTAGATCAGCATACCCATCGATTGGGAATCGCTCGATGGGTGTCCCTATTCTCCGCCTCCGGCATCCAGGTCCTCAAGTCCTGCTGCACAGCGCTGGAGTGGGAGGGCCTTCCTGGCTTCCCGGGAATCTCCCACGATCGAAGAGACAGCAAACTGTTGTGAGCAAACGACCTGAAGCTACCGCAACCTCATCGCCCGCGTCGGCGGACAAGTTTTTTTCGACAATCTTGCGAAATCTTGCCCCCCCCCCCTCTTGTTTGGTGAGGGCGAGGTGTCCGATGCCATTTCGGATGTCCTGATGATCCTCGAAAGAGCTCGCCCCTCTCCCCGAGAGGGGCGAGAGTTCCTGCGGCACTTGTCCCCTGTGCACGCGCATCGCAAGACCCGAACCAGAACCCAGGAGGTCCAACCATGTGGTCACTCAAACTCGCAGCCCTTCCTGCCCTGCTCCTCTGTGCAGGTTTCCTCCTCTCCACGCCTGACCTGGGGTCAAGCAGGAAACCCATGTTGGGTCTGCTCCCATCTCATGATTGTGGTATCGACGAGACGCCGAATCCTCCCAACAAGGATGTCATCATCGATATCCCGAAGACAAATACGGTCCAGATCAACGATATCCACATCGAATACGAACCCACAGACGCAGGTGTGACGAAGACTCTCCTGACAGACGGGACTTTGGCCGAAACTCCCCTGAACGGTTGGCATCTCCAAGACGACGGTCAAGGGTCGATCAATGGCAGGATGCCAAGCAAGAAGGGGAATCAGCCCATCGGGCCAAACCAAGGTGCCGGTCTTATCATCAAGTCACTGAAGAATCTCACGAAGCTCTCCTATACGCTCACGGCCAACGGCCACACAAAAAGAGTGCAACTGGCCTTGATTTCGCCAGACCCTGTCATGGTGACCACCTGCAACCAGTTCCCTTCTACGACCGGTGCGCTCTTCGAATTCGAGAACCAGACAGGAGAGCCTCTTTCGGAACTCCAAGTGTCGCCACAAAGCCAGCAGCAAATCATCGAACTGGGTAGCCAGTCTCCCGGCTTTCCCGTCCTCGAAGAAGGCAGATTCGTATTCGATCCTCCTGTCGAGTCCGGTGAGTGGTCCACGATCTACTGGACGTACGACGACTTTGGACCCGATCCCGATGTAGACACCCAGGTCATCCTCACGCCGACCTTCCTGGGTTTTCTCGTGGAGCCGCTCGCGGTGACGACCGGGCCGGGGCAGAAGCAGGGGCGCGTCAAGGTCCTGAAGGCGAACGGGCAGAATCAGGTCCTCCCACCATTGAAGGTCGAGGAGTGCAGGGCTGGAGGGCTTCCGCAGACGCTGGTGATCAAGTGTGATGCCAACATGAGCTTCGTTGCGGGGACGGCCACGGCGCGGGTCAGCGTTGGCGACCTCACGGTCGCCGCGAAGCCCAAGGTCCAGGCCGGGGGCAGGGAGCTGGTTCTCTCCATCGGCAGGAGCAGGAGCAAGACCAAGGGTACGCTGATGGTCTACGGCATTCAGGTCCATCTGGTCAAGGGGGCCTTCGGAGGGCTGCGCATCTTCGTTCCTGTTGGGAATACCTGGCGAGCGGTCCAGGTGGGAGTGGTTCGCTGAGTGGAACAGAGCCCACGCTTCATGCAGGAGGGATGGAGAGTCTCGCCTCTCCATCCCTTGTTTCATGGTGACGAGGTTCCAAAGCATCCCTGGACCCGCTCCCTGACGAATCTGCGCTGTGGATCCTGCCAGGTCCGAGGCGGCAGTCGGTCGTGTCGTCGAGGGATTCTTCGGGCATACTGATCGGCATCCCTGTCCCTCGCATGGTGGTCCTCATGAACTCCTTCGTCCTTGTATCTCCTCTCCTTCTGTCGGCCACGGGCCTCCTGGTGCAGGGTGAGCCCTCCTTGGCCGGTGCCTATCCGTTCGACCTTCGGGGGAGCCTCCGCCAGAGGATCTCGCTTCCACGGACGGCTGTGCCGATCGACGCGATCCGTTTCGAGGCCTTGCTGGCGAAGGGGAAGCCTCCCCTGAGTACGGCGATGGAGCAGAGCGGTCGCAAGGC
>JAJRTL010000508.1 GCA_024278315.1 Planctomycetota bacterium
AAGCGTCTTGCCAGACTCGCGATGGTAGATGCCCAGACTTACAGGCAGGCGCCTGAGGCCCTGCCTACGGGCTTCTGCACAGCAGTCCTTCTCGCATCCCAGGTGGGGGAGGCCACCATCCTGTGCGGTGCCCAGGATCTGGCAGACGAAGTCTCCCTCTCCCTCCATGCCTCCACTCCTGGCTCCCTGGCTGGCCTGCGTCTCCCCCTGCTTGTTGCAGGTGCACAGGGTGAACAGGAAAGCTAGGACGAAGGCGCTGGCGAGCGTGCGCACCTCAGTTCTTGTGCTCGTCGGCGGAGGTGTAGTTGATCTTGTCGAGAGGCAGGATGATCGAGGAGATGATGTTCATCGAGTGGGCCGTGATGCGCTTGAAGAAGCGGTAGGCCAGCGCGGTCGAGATGGCGCTGGGGCCATCCGGTGCGTCTTCGAGAAGGTTCTCGACCTGGCTGTCACAGTGATCCAGGAGCTTGTCCATCTCAGCGATGAACTGGCGCGACTCCTTCTCGTCCTGCTTGCTGTAGATCTTGATGACGCGACCCAGCATGACGGAGACCCGCGCCTTGGTCTCGGAGAGGTCCTCCCAATAGGGACTCTCGCGGTTGATTGGGCGGACCTTGGCGATGTCGAACAGGTTCTTGCAGTAGTCACCGATCCGCTCGGCATCTCGTCCTAGGCTCATGAAGGCGAGGCTCGTCGGGAACTCGGTGGCTCCTTGCACGGTTGCGTGGACCATGAGCTCGCGTCGGAGCTTCTGCTCGTTGCGGTTGATCTTGACATCGGTCTTGAAGAGGTCCTTGCGCACCGACTCCGAGTCGGCCCCGCTCAAGAGGACGCTGGCCGCGAGGTCGAACATGTGCCGACCGTCGACGAGCATCTGGTTGAACTTGGAGGCCATGGACTCGAGGCCTTTGTTATCACCTCCGAGTGTCTTGAGCCATTCGAGCATCTTGCTTACCTGTGTGTCTGCGGGGGGGGCTGGTCGTGGAGATCGAGCGGAGGGAGAGGCTCCCTCCATCCTACTTGGTAATCAGGATTCCGAGCAGGGGGATGAGGATGAAGACGACGACGACGTAGAGGATGGCGATCGCACGTGAACGCGAAGTCATTTCTGCGAGGCGGCGGGCGATGTGGATCGGAATGTGCCGGACTGCAGGAATGGGGTAGATGAGGATCGTCGAAAACAGATTGAAGAAGAAATGGACGAGAGCGATCGTCAGCGCAGCTTCCTGGTGGGTCGTGACGCCCAGGGCGGCGATGAGACCGGTGACCGTCGTGCCGATGTTGGCGCCCAGGGTCACCGGGAAGCCGTTCTCGAGGGTCAGGATGCCGGCAGCAAAGAGGGGCACCATGAGGCTCGTAGTGATGCTCGAGGACTGCACCGCCACCGTCATGGCGATGCCGATGAAGATGGCCAGGATGCCGCTCTTGCCGAGGATGGCATTGAGACCCTTCTCCAGGTTCTTGGCCATCAGGGAGCGCATGAGCTTGGTGATGAGCACCAGGGCCATGAAGAGCATGCAGAGGGCCAGCAGGATCGCCAGGGTTCCGGCCGCCCATGTGGGCAGGCCGAGAGCGGGGCCGAGATCCTCGAGAAAGAACTTCTGGACCGGTTTGGCGACGAACTTGAATGAGGCCTTGATGGGGCTGTGGAACTTTCCACCGCCGATCTCACCAGCCATGAGCCAGTGCGACAGGCTTCCGGCCAGGCCCTTCAAGAAGCCCGTGGCCATCTCCAGGGGCATGAATACCGCTATGGCCATGAGGTTGAAGAAATCATGCATCGTGGCGCCGGCAAAGGCGCGCTTGAACTCGGCGTCCTGACGCGCATGGCCGAGGGAGACGAGCGTGTTGGTGACGGTCGTGCCGATGTTGCAGCCCATGATCGTGTAGACCGCGATATCCAGGGGCAGCACATTGCCTGCCACGGCCGTCACGACAATCGTGGTCGTCAACGAGCTGGACTGCACGAGGACGGTCGCCAGGATTCCCACCGCCAGTCCCGCGAACGGAGACTTGAGACCCTGCAGCAGGGCATCGGCCTGGCCCTCTCCCATGGCCTTGAAGGTGCCGCTCATGAGAGTGATGCCGACCAAGAAGATGTAGAGCAGCAGGAGCAGCCAGAAGAACTTGACTGCTGGATGTGAGGTTTTCCCGGGTTCGGGTCCGATCTTCATGAGCCTGAGATCCAAGAGGAGAGGTCCAGAGCGCGGGATTGTTGGGCATGGACGAAGGAAGGCCAAAGGAAACAGGAAAGAATCGCGGTCTTTTCCGGTCCCGGGCTTCGCACTCGGTCTCTTGGATCCCCAGAAGGGCCGCTTGACCCTCAATCAAGCGGCGAGGGCGCTCAACCGCGCGGCGGATGAGAGCGATTTCTGCAGGAGCTTGTGCCCCAGAATGTGTGGAGCTCAGGCGACACCTTCTTGCCCTGGTCCACCCGAAGGATTGCAGGTGAAGCCGCCGCTTCATCGAGACTATTGGGAACGGATCTCCTGCGCGCTGGAGAGGCGCAGTTCTGACTTGACCGTGTCGATGAAGAGCGCCTGAGTCCAGAGCCTGACGCCTCCTGGGATGGGGACCGGGCCGGAGTCTGCGGAACCCCCACGGTTGAGCAGAAGGGGGGTTAGAGGGATGAAGTTGAGACCCAGGATCAGATCACCGATGGGCGTCGGTAGATTGGCGCGCAGGTTCGAGGCTGATACGAGTGGAATGACGAGAGGTGGGCCCTGCCGGAAAGCGAACTTACGATAGCTCAGGAGCCAACCGACCCGATCACCGCGGGAAGCCTGTGGATAGAGAGCCTCCGGTCCGAAGAGGTCCTCGGCTTTGCCACCATAGGCCGTCGAGCGCAGATAGATCTGCAGGGTGGGTTCGCTCAGGAGAGTGCCGAAGAGGAAGGTGGATCCGGTCTGACCGATGGGTATTGCGGACGCGCTGTTCGTCTTGACGAAGGTCATCTGGGTCTTGGTGACGCCCGAGGGATACTGCACCTTGCTTCCCTGCTGGTAGAGGATGGAAACCGCGACTTGCATCCAGGTCTGTCCCAGGCCTGGCACGGGTCGAGGTAGGGTGATGCGGAGGCCATACTGCGGCGGCAGTAGGATGGGACCCTGTTGTGGGGTCCCTGTGCCTACCGTGAGCAACCAGATGCGGCTCTGGGCACCGGTTGTGGTTCCGAAGAGCGAGTAGGTGAGCTCGGCTCCCAGGCTCTTCTTGACATCAGGTCCGGTCTGGTTGCTGTTGAAAGCCTGGAAGCCGACCTTGATGGTCTCGGCAGTCGAGGCATCAGCGTCGAAAAGGCCGACGACCCATCCTTGGGCCTGTCCATATCCACGATGGAATCCGGGCGGTGGCATGTAGTACAGCGTGTCCTGCTGCGTTGTACTGGCGCGGAAGCTGGTGAGGGTTTTCTGGTCGTTGTGCAGGTACTTGATCTGATACCCGACCTGGGCTGGCAGGTCCGGGCGCACGACAGAGAAGAGAGCGAGTGGTAGCAAGAGGAGGAGACGCATGATCCAGTGGACGTGGAGAGACGAACGGAAGGAAGAAACCAGGTTCCAAGGGAGGATCCCGGGGATCAGCGTCGGAGATCATAGCAGGGATCTCGGGCCTTTGCCCCAGGGCTCTATGAGGGATGCCAGTCACCTGCTGCGAAAATGCCC
>JAJRTL010000064.1 GCA_024278315.1 Planctomycetota bacterium
CAAACAACTGTATGGAGATGATCCGGATCGCCAGGTCCCGGCAACCCGGAATCAGGGTCACGGTGGGCGGTTCCTTCATCAACGTTCTTCCACCGGAGTTCTACCAATGACCAGATCGACCTTCAACCCTACCTGCAGAAGGGCGGGATGTTCGGCAACGAACAAGACACCTTCGTGTTTGTGGCAAGCCAGGGTTGTGGCAAGCACTGTGACTTCTGCTATTGGAGCGGCTTTGCACTCGGCATGCTCCCGGTCGAGGACACGATAGAGATCCTGGTGCGCATCCAGAATCGTCTCGGCGTGCGTCAATTCCACCTTGCGGAGCTGGATATCGCCGCGAGCCTTGGCCGACTGCGGAAGTTCGCCAGACTTTGGCGAGAGCGCTTGCCAGGCTGCCACTGGTTTGGCCTTGCCAGTCCGGTCGACCTCGCTCGCCTGGATCCTGCCGACTGGGACCTGCTTGCCGAAGGTGGATGCAGAAAGCTCGAGATCGGGACCGAAAGCGGATCGCAACGCATTCTGACCAAGATTGGTAAGCAGCACCACAAAGATGACCCCATCGGAATCATCAAGAACGCACTCGCACGTGGCATCCAGACGATGCACAACTTCGTCTTCGGGATCCCTGGTGAGACCTGGGCCGACCGGAGGGCAAGCCTGAATCTGATCCGTCGTTTGCGGAATCTGGATTCCGATTGGACGTTGTTCACATTCCGCTTCTTCCAGCCAACTCCCGGCACACGTCTCGGAGACGAAGCTCTCTCCTATCATCAAGATCCCCCTGCGGGTCTGAAAGCATTCCTCGCCTCTCGTCAGGAGTTCGGTGCTGAGTGTGCCCGAAGCATGCCCTGACTCGATCCCGCAGCCGAAAGTCAGGTCAAACAGCTGTCCTACCACTACCTCCCGCTTACGACGAGCAAGTTGACATACCCGAAGAAGACGCAACAACTCCTCTATCGGTCACTTCGACATCTGGCTCGCCTGCGCCTGCGCACGGGAGTCTACATCTGGAAGTTCGACTGCGACTCTACCGGAACAGGTTGGGAGGCTGTCTCGACAATACCTACGTCCCGTGAGCCATCAGGTCGTCACACATTCGGCCCCCGCAAGAACTCACCCCTTACCATCATGAAAATCGGTCTTACCGGAGCTTCAGGCTTGCTAGGGGCTGCCGTCGCCGAAGTCATTCGAACCCTCGGCCACCAGGCGGTAGCAATCGCCCACCGACGCCCCGTGCCGTCGTCATGCACCCAGGTCGACATAGCCATCTCAGACGTAGAGGCCCTGACCCGAGCATGGGATGGCGTCGACGCCATCGTTCACCTAGCGGCCATCTTCACCGGCTCGGCCGAAGAAATGAGAGAGGTCAATATCGATGCCACGCGCGCCGTCGCTGACGCTGCCGAGAGGCTCGGAGCCAGACTCGTCTTCGCCGGATCCGCGAGCATCTACGCCCCCGGGGAGATGATCGATGCCGACGAGAGCTTTCCGAAAGCCCCAGTGGATGCGTACGGATGGTCCAAGTTGCAGGCCGAAGACGAGCTTCCGCCCTCAGCATGCATCTTGCGCCTACCGTCGCTCATCAGTACCGCTCCCTGCCCCATACACAGCATGCTGAGCGGTCTGGTACAGTCTACGGGAGTCCCTTACCCCGAGGATCGTGGCGCACCCATCGAGCTCGCACCCGTCAACGATGTGGCAAGAGCCGTGCTCCTCGCTGTCGAGGACGACAAGGCTCATGGTCCCTACAATGTCTCAGGTGCAGATCGACCACGCTTCGTCGATATCGTCGAATGTGCAGCCGCAGCAATGGACGTCGCGCCAAAATGGGTATCAGAAGACCAAGCAAACCCGGTGCTCTGGAGGCAGGCAACGGAGACCCGAACACTCTCACTTCACCGCGTGAAGACCGAACTCGGCTATCGCCCCGTCGAAGACTGGCGAACGGTCTTGTTTGGCGCGAGGTGAATGGGCAGGGAGAATGGAGGCACTCATCGTTCGGGAGATGCAACGACGAAGTGTCTCAGAGCAACAAACGAGAGAACGAGGCGGAGTGAATCCGCATGGGTGCCTGGCAGAGTCTCAGCCTCTCGACCCTGCTCGCCCCGACGACCTGTATGGATCTCCAGGTCTCGCAGGAGTAGCGAGAAGGGTACCACGTTTGCCCTTTCTGACCTGCGCAGCACAAGAGGAGCGCGATTGTTTCGTTCAAGGAACGTCGAGCCCAATGCAGATGGGTCCCAGGCTATGCCCAACACTTCTGGAGTGGAACGTTGTTTGCAAAGACGGCGGAGGAACCTTGGCTCGAGTCACTATCATTTCGCGATCGAATGGCAATAGAACCGTGATCTTCACCCGAATCCTCCACCCTCTCCTTCCTCTTCTTGCATTGCTTGCCCTGCTCCCGACCTTGGAGGCACAGAAGACACCGCAGTGGAGGTCGACGCTCGACGGGCGTCTTCCCAAGGCCTACCGCTTCACCAACTACACATCCGCGATTGGCGACATCGACTCCGACGGCGATGTCGACGTGTTCATCACCGATGACCATACGGGACGC
>JAJRTL010000509.1 GCA_024278315.1 Planctomycetota bacterium
CTCGCGGATCCTGCTTCCCCGTCTCCAGCATGCGTGCCTTCTCGATCTCTGCCATCGCTCCCCTCGCCCTCGGGGCCTTCGTCGTTCTCTTCATGGCCCTGCCGTCCGACCAGGCTGGACCTCGGATCGAGCGCGGGCTTGACCCCGCTGTGTGCGTGCCGATTCCCTCCAGGGAACTCCCTGCGCCGATCGATCATCCGCTTCTTCGCGAGCATGCCAATCGCTTCGTCGAGAACCTCGGTCAGTGGCCAGATCAGGTCCGATTCGGACTCCAGAAACGGGACTCCATGACCTGGTTCGACGATGCAGGATGGACGCACGTCAAAGGCAATGGGGCGCAAGGCGTTGCGATTCGCATGAGCTTCGAGAGCTCATCGACGGTCGTGGCGGTCGGTGAGCAACAGCAGAGCGGGAAGCAGAGCTGGTTCCTGGGGCAGGACCCCAGGAAGTGGGTACCGGGGGCGACTGCGTTTCGTAGCATTCGCTACGCCTCCGCCTTCGAGGGTGTGGATGTCGTCGTGCGTAGAGGGCGGAAGGCTGATGCCGACTTCGAGTATGACCTCCTCCTCGAACCCGGTGCTGACATCGAGAGTATCGTGATGCGTTGCGAGGGGCACTCGGATCTCCGTGTGACCGCTGACGGCGCGTTGGTCCTGGAGACGCCCCTTGGCACTCTGCGGCAGGCGCCGCCGCTGACCTGGGTCGTCGGACATGGGGGTGAGAAGAGGATGCAGGACTGCAGATTCGTCCGCATCGATGCGGACCACTTTGGCTTCGAAGTGCCGGGTTGGGATGGGCTCTCGGCCCTGGTCATCGATCCGGGCATCCTCTGGTCGACGTATCTGGGTGGTAGCTCCTGGGGTGGTCTCATGGCCGTGAAAACCGACAAGGCAGGCCGCATCACTGTCGTGGGAGGCACGCAGTCCACGGACTATCCCACGACGCTGGGCGCCTTCCATCGCAAGCTGAAGGCGGCTGCCTTTCGCGCGAACGTCACCGTGTCGCAGTTCTCGCCCGACGGCAAGAAGCTGATTTTCTCGACCTATCTGGGAGGGTCCACCGGTGAGATCGCCTGGGATCTGCACGTGCACAACTCGGGCATCGTGACGATCGTGGGGCAGACCTTCTCCAGTGACTTCCCGACGACTGCCGGTGCCTACCAGACGAAGTTCGGCGGTGGGTCCGACGCCTTCATCACCAAGTTGGATCCCACAGGAAGCAAGCTCATCTGGTCGACGTATTTCGGTGGCGCGGGCAGGCTGTCCCTCGAGGAGTGTCGGGCTGTCGATGTCGATTCACAAGGAAACGTGGTCGTCGCTGGCGATGCAAGGGGAGCGATGCCCACGACCAAGGGCGCCTTCCAGAAGACCCAGGGTTCGACCTTCTCCTTCAATCCCTTCGTGGCCAAGTTGTCTGCCGACGGCAAGAAGCTGATCTTCTCGACCTTCTGTGGCGGCACGAACTTCGGCATGGCCAAGACCGTCGCGATCGGCTCCAAGGGACGTGTGACGATCGCGGGTCACTCGGGATCCAAGAACTATCCCGTGACCAAGAGTGCCTACCAGAAGACGCCGGGGAGCACCGGCTTCAACTATGACGCCTTCGTGACCCAGTTGGATCCGACCGGGAGCAAACTCATCTGGTCGACGTGGATCGGAGGGCTTGCACAGGACACGATCGAGGATCTCGAGTTGGCTGCGAACGGGGACGTGGTCTTCACGGGCCACACGCGTTCGGCCTCCTACCCGACGACGATCGGCGTCTACCAGACCTTCTTTGCGGGTGGCAGCAACTTCCGAGGCGATACCTTCGTGACCCGCCTCAATGCCTCGGGGTCAGCCTTGGTCTACTCCACATTTCTGGGCGGGAATGCCGGGGACGAGGCGCGCGGAATCTGGCTCGATGCTGCCGAGAATCCGACCATCGTGGGGATGACCGGATCGAAAGACTTCCCGACCACGCAGGGGGCCTTCAGCAACAAGATCAAGGGCACCGTCTTCGGCTGGACGGCAGAGGGATTCGTGGCGCGACTAAGCCATGATGCCAAGACCCTTCTCTACTCCACCTACCTCGGTGGCAGCAGCGGGAGTGATACTCTCCTGGGCATCGGCGGGTTTCCCGATGGAGATGTGGTCGTGGCAGGAAGCACTGCTTCGACTGACTTCCCCGTGTCGTCCGGCGTCTACCAGGGCAAGTTCAAGGGCAAGACCGATGGAATTGTCGCGAAACTGGATTTGCTACCCTCGGGCATCGCTCGCGTCGGCCGTTCCACGGACTGCAATGGACCCGTGCTCCTCTACCCGAGAGGAATGTTCCGTGCAGCCAGTGGTAGCGGTGGACTCGTCGTCGGCAATGCTCCGCGCAAGGCGCCTGGACTCTTGGTGCTGGGAGGTGGGAGCTCTACGCAAGGCTTCGTCATCGGTGGAGCGAGCATCCATCTCGATCCGCAGAAGTGGATCGCCGTGCTCCCGCTCAGCAGCAATCCCGAAGGTCGTGTCAACGTTCCACTCCTGTTCGGCAACATGCCCAAGGGCTTCCGATTCGCCGTCCAGAGCGTGTGGCTGAACCACACGGCATGCGCGAACAAGACCCTGTTCAGCGCATCGGTAGCGCTCGACATCACCCTGCGCTGAGCCGAGAACGCTGTCTTCGCTCTGACTCGACGGTCAGCGGCTGCTGTGGGAGGTGGAGCGCAGGGAGAGGTAGGTGACTCGTGTCGTCTCGGACCAGGTGGCGAGACCGATGCGGTGACGCCTGGGGATGATGCGTATGGGTGCCTGGGTGAACAGTGCCTCCCCCGCGAAGGAGGCGCTGAAGCGCTTGCGGTGGAGGAGGAGTTCCAGGCGCAGTGGCTTGTCGCGATCCTCTGGAACCTTGATCGTGGAACTCTGGAGAATGAGGCGGCCGTAGCGTTCGAGGCGGGCCTGCACCCCCTCGCCTGAAGGAGTGAGGATCAGTGTCCATCCCGAGAGAGGGTCCTTGTTGCCTTCTCCCTGGAAGATGACACAGAGCTTGGGGAGGGTCGTCTTGCAGTCCAGGTCGACGCGTAGTCGGAAATCATCGACGTCCTTGGTGAGGCGTTCGTTGAGCCACGTGAGGTTGGAGGGTGAGTCACGTTTGAAACCGGGACGTACCGTGTACTTGCGCCAGGGCAGGCTGCCCTTGCGATCGATGCCTTCGAGAGCCTTGTTGCGCACGCGGAAGCGGCCTCCGGTCGTCTTGAGCCTGGCGAGTGGTCCACGTGACTTGAAGGTGAGCTGGGCGCGCTTGGACCAATGGTCAGCGTCGGGAGCAGCACTACGGTTGCTCTTGGTGTCCGCGGGCAGCGTGTCGCTCTGCCAACCGTCGATGGGTGTGCCGTCGGGTCGGCTCACGGCAAGGATGAAACCCGCACCGCCGGTGCGGTTTCGGATCTTCACCAGGATCTTGTTGCGACCTCGCCTGAGTCGCACGGGAAAGCGCGAGACGTCCGGCAGGATCACACGAGCGCCGGGTCGCCAGGGTCCATAGGAATTCCCACGGTGGAGACGGTATTTGCCGATGACCTCGTCGTTGACGAAGAGCGTCAGGTCGTCGTCGCCGCGCATGTGGATATGGGCGAGACCCTTCTCGGGCACGGTGACATGCGTGATCGCGTAGATCGCGCTGTTGTCCATGTAGGTGTAGTGGAAGGAGACCCATCCGGTCTCGCCGATACGTTCACGTCGGCCGGGCTTCGGTTTGCGCCAGAGAGCCGTGTTGTTGGGAACCTCGTAGCTCTTGTCCAGGTCAATCTCCCATTCGGGCGGGAACACCCGTGCATCCGGATCGGTGCGACTCTCCTTGAAGGGTCCGATGACCTTCCAGTCCCGGATGATGCCGAGCTTCTGCACGTAGCCTTCGATGGCAGCTCCCGAGTCGATCAGGTCCACGGCGCGCACATCGCGGCGGACGGGTGTGCCAGGGAAGCCCTCGAAGTCCTTCTCCTCCGGCAGCCAGGCGCCGCCGGCTTCCTTCTCCTCCTTGGCGATGGCCTCTGGATCCTTGGTCTGGAGGGGAATGCGGAAGCGTTCGAGATCCTCCCAGACCCCTGGCCCGAAGACCTGGGCGAGATGATGTCCGAAGGCGCGGAAGACCGTGGCCGTGCGGCCGTCCTTGATGTCGCAGTCGCGGAAGGCGCGGAAGAAACGACGGTAGCGCTCCCAGTGCCAGACCCCCTTCTCCCTGCCGTACTGCTGCATGAAGTAGAGGAGGAAGCCAGCGCTCGGTGCATAGTTGGGGATGCGCCAGAAGACGAGGTCGCGGTCGAGGTAGTCTCTCTTGAAGGCATCCAGGGATGTGCGCGGCGTCCATCGCCTACCGGCTCCCTGACCGAGTGTCTCAAAGACGAAGCTCGCGCCGAAGTCGGCGAGGCCTTCACGGAGTCCACCATAGACGGGGCGCGTATCGTCCACGCAGTGCGTGAACTCGTGATAGAGCAGGCCGGTGTCCAACCGTGTTTTTCTGGCATCGGGTTTGGCGTTGCCGATGTCGATGATCTTGCCTCCGCCCTGTCCGCCGCCGAAGTCCCAGAGCTCCTTGAAGTAGACCGTGACGCGATCGCCTTGGGGATTGGGAACGCGCCCGAAGAGATCGGTCAGGTAGATGTAGGCGACGTCGAAGCGCAGCGCAGAGTCATTGGGGACACCGGCCAGCAGCCTCTCTGGACCGATGAGAATGAACTGATGTGTGACCCGGCTCTTCGTGCGCGCCCAGGAGGGATGCTGGATGGCATCCTCGGCGATCTTGCGTTCTTCTTCTGGGATGTCGGCCAGCCAATCGGCGTTGAGTCGGTCGAGCTCCTTCTTGGCCATGGCCGAAAGCTTGGGCTTGAGACTCATGCTGAGGTCACGCAGGATCTCCTTGGCTTCCGCCCACTCCTTCTTTTTGCGCAGGCGCATGGCATGGTCGAAGAGACGTTGCGTATCGCCGAACTTCTTCTGTGCTGCCTTCACGCGCGCCTTGATCTCGGGCGTCAGCCTCTCGAGAATTTTTCGGCGAAGGTCCTCGAGGCTCTTGGTGGCCCGACGCACATCGTTGATCGCTCCGACGTGGGCTTCGTCGACGCCTTCCTGCAGGGCGCCGCCTACCTTCTCAAGGATCATGTACGCTCCGTGGAGCTGCCCACGCCCATACATGCGACTGGCGACGAGCTTGAGGTAGCGCACCTTCTCCCGGCGGATGCGCGCCGCGACGACCTGCTGCTCGTAGAGGCTCTGCTCACGTGCCGGAAAGGTGCCGACCCGGAGCAGTGCGTCACGCAGCCGCGCCTTCAATGCGTAGTCCTCTGTACGGCGGAAGCTCGCGTTCAGGAGGAGCCAGGCTCGGGCTGGTTTTTTCTTGGCCATTTCGAGGGCGCGCAGGATGACCGCGTCGATCTCCGCAGCCGAGTCGGCAGCCCCCTTGCGTGGAAGGGGGAGGTTCAGGATGTGCAACATCCGGCCTTCGGGTCCGCCCTCCGGGGACAGCAGTTTCCTCGTCTTCAGATCATAGAAGGCAAGGTGGAGCGTGAGGCCGCGGCTCCCCTTGGGTAATTCCATCTCGAGTGGGTAGACGAGTGGAGTCTCATACCCGTAGTTCTTGTTCTTGGCCCAGGCCCCGGTCGCGGGTTTGGGTCCATGGTCCCAGGACCAGACCTTCTTGCCACCGGCTCGTACTTCCAGGCGCACCGCCAGACTTCGTGCCGGGGCTTCGATGCAATGGAAGTCCAACCTGAGGTCGGCACGCCCCAGACGTTCCAGATCCTCGACGTCCACCTTGGCCTTTACATCGATGGTGAGGCGTATGTCCTCCTGCGCACCGAGCCAAGGACCCAGGAAGAAAGGGAGAAGGGCTGATGGGAGTCGCCAGAGTTTGTGGGGATTGGCCGTCAATGCAGGCAAGTGGAACAGTGGGGAAGGGGGGCTTCCAGTTTATCGGGTAGGAATACGTCCATCCTGCTGGATTGTAGAGAATCCTGGTGCGCAAGACTGTGAGCCCCAGAGAGGATCCGACCCATGTCTCCCGAGACTCCCGAATCCGAATCCGCCCCAAGGACGCGATTGTCCTGGAGCGTCTCGGCAAGATCGAGAGACGGCAGTAGATCCTGGCACTCTTGATGGCGCAGCTGCTCCTTCGCCCCGGTTCACTTTGGTCTTGGATCCACCTCCTCTTGGCTCTGTTTCTCCTCCTGCAGATCGTGCGGCTCGCGGGGTCAGATCGGATCCGACCCCGGAGAAAGGTCAGGTCCTGGCTCTGGCTTCCAATCCCCGCTTGTGGAATGGGGGAGGGAGGCGAAGATGGCCTTCGACTCCTCATGCCTTGCATCCTCCTCCTCTTCCTCCTGGGTTTCTCCTGCCAGTCCGTAGCCTGGCGCGAGCCTACTCCTCGCTTGCCCTCCAGGTCGACACTGGATCTGTGGCTGCAGGATTCCCCGGGCCAGGATTCCCCGGGTCAGGACCTTCGTGACCGGGGTTCGGAGGTACAGGATCTGGAAGCCCTGGGGGGCCGACGACTACCACCCTCGGTCATCGTGACCGAGCAGGACAGGAAGGCCGAGGAGGAGGCCTCCAAGGAAGCGAAGGTCCGGAACGAGGTGGCCATCTATATCATGACCGGGATTCGTCGGATCCAGAGCAGCGTGTTCGATGAGCAGCAGACCATGCAGGCTACCGGCGTGGAGTTTGCGTGGATCCCCAAGGGCTGGCCTATCGGACTCGAGATTGGCGCCCAATGGTCCAAGAACAAGACCGATGTTTTGCTGAACAATGAGCCAGCGACGATTGAGGGATTCATGGCCGAGCTCTACTTCGGACCGCGCCTCCAGGGTGAAGTCATTTCCCTGTTCGACTATCCGATCTCCGCCTACCTAGGAGGAGGAGCGACAGGAATGTACGTGAACATCGATCGTGAGCGCAGCGGCATCAAGCAGAGCGATGACGGCTTCGCGGGAGGGTGGTATGGGCATACCGGTCTCTTCGTCCCCGGACCCGGTAGTTCGATCCTTGGATTCGATCTCCGTTGGGTGGGGGGCTCCAGTCTCACACTCTTTGGCGAGCGGAGCAGCGCCGACGGCTTCCAGGTCTCCATCCTTGCCGCCATCGAGTTCTAGCCCGAACGATTCATGACCTCGATGCGTCTGACGGCGTCTTTCGGTCCAGGACCGCGAACCTATCGGTTCGCTCGGCATTGCTTCGATTCGACGACCCTCTTGGGTCGCCTCATATCTCGCGCAGCCCCCCCTGAACTCGAAATGCGCTCGTCAGACCGCAAGAACGAGATCGGCTGCGCCGGTCTCGCATTTGCTCACAACGATC
>JAJRTL010000510.1 GCA_024278315.1 Planctomycetota bacterium
CCGACCCGAAGAAGGAGCCGGTGGCCGGGCTCCTGGGCAGACTCGACAGCGGTGATTGCCTCTTCGCCAGTCCGCTCTACACGAGGGGTGAACTCACGGGTCTGATCTACCTGGAGCGCCCACTCCCCCGTGCGCGCAACATGGACAGGGATCTCCACCTCCTGGCCTGCCTCTCGCGTATCCTCGGTTCGCGACTCGAGACCTTGGACATGGTCGAGCATCTCCTGCAGGAGAACATCGACCTCCGCAATCTGGATCGGAGCCAGACACCCTTCCTGGCGACGGCGAAGTCGACACGCACGCTGGCCGAGGAAGCAGGTGCCTTGGCCAAGAACTCACTCCCGATCCTCATCCATGGAGAAGCAGGCGTCGGCAAGGTCACGCTTGCCCGCCACACCCACCACCTCTCGGATCCTGTGGATCCGACACTCCCCCACCCCTTTGTCCTGGTCAACGAGGCAGTCGATGGCAACCAGGAGGAGATGGACTGGGATCTCTTCGGTCATGACGGCGAGTTCGGCTACAAGGCTGGCGGACGTGTCCAGGCGGCACATGGGGGGACGCTGTGCATCCGCAACATCGGAAGCCTTTCCTTGGCACTCCAAGAGAAGCTGGTGAAGAGACTCAAAGGGCTGGACCTCCCCGAGGGCACCATCACACCCAGGCTCCGCCTCATCCTCACCTCACCCGTGCCGCTTGAGAAACTCGGCAAGAAGCGGATCCATCCCGAACTCGCCGCCTGGCTCGGCCCCCTGCAGCTCCACCTGCCTCCGCTCCGCGAGCGCCGCGAGGACATCCCCGTCCTCTGTGCAGCCTTCCTGGATCGATTCGCGCGCAACCATGCCGGGCGTCATCCTCGCATCTCGCCGCGCAGCATGGAGCGGCTCCGCACCTGGAACTGGCCCGGCAACGCGGCGGAACTGGAGCGCGTCCTGCTCCGCGCGGCCCTCCTCTCCCGCGGAGGCACGATCTACCCCAAGCAGCTAGGTCTCGGCAAGGAGGAGATCAACACCGAGTCCATCCGCCAGGACTTCCCTTCCCTCGCCGAGATCGAACAAACCCACATCCTTCGCGTCCTCGAGGCCATGGAAGGCAACAAGAGCCTGGCAGCCAAGATCCTGGGCATCTCCACCTCGACGCTCTACGACAAGCTCAAGAAATTCGAGAGCTGAACCCGTTCAACGACTATGATCAGCGGATCTGAATCAGAGGATTCGTCCCCGCCTGGATCAGGATCTCCTCATGGTAACTCCTTCCTGGCTCCGTTTTCAGGCTGTAGCCCTTCGCCCACCTGAAGTCGGCCGCCTGGAGGCGATAGCGTCCAGGTCGTAGCCCGATGATGCGGACCGGCTTGCCCGGAAGGAGCTCTGTTTCGTGCGTCCAGGCTTTCGCTTTCTTGCCTCCTGATGTTCCGCCGGTGGGCACAATCTCGGTGACTCGAAGCTTCCATCGGCTCCACTGTCCTTTCTCCAGTGAAGGAGCCTGTACGTCGACCTCGCCCGCTCGAGGCAGCTCGAGGACCAGCCCCCCCACAGGGTCCGTGCTCTGCCCCCTCTCCTGGGGCTTGGACTTCGATGGATCCAGCGACTTCGCGACCGGCGCGTGGCCAGGCTTGAAGGCAAAGACCCTGGCAACTCCTGAGACAGGAATACGAAACTGTCCTCGAGAATCACAGGTGACCATGAAACTCCTCTGTGAATAGCCCACGGTGTGCTCCCCTCGTTTTTCCCAGACGAGTGGGAGCTTTCTTGCATGCACTTAGGCCGAGGCTATCCGGGCTCCATCTTCATCGACGACCTCACCCGAAATGAAAGCCCCCTCCATCAACCGAAGCACGATTCCACTCCGGGATTGCTGCTCACGATTCTCCAGGAGCAAGGGCTGGGAGCAGACCTGGGTTCCCCGACGTGCATCGAGGAAGAGCTGCTTGGCGTATCTGTCCTTCTGCGACAGCTGAAACCTCCCCTTCTCGTCGGTCCGGGTCTTGCCGTAGCTTCGGAGCGTACTGTATTGGTGATGCAACCACACTTCGGCCTCGGGCACAGGCTCACCACGGGCATCCAGCACACGTCCGGAGAACAGGGGGATCGCAGCCAGCGTCAAGACACTCTCGGCATCACCTGGCTGGCAACCCACCGAGGTCGATCTTCGCTGCCCGTCAACAAAGGCATAGCCAGGCGATGTGATCTGGATCTGAGACTCTGCCTTGGGATCGAAGATCCTCGGAAACCGAAACCGACCATCGGAATCACTCTTCACGAGATAGCGACGGTATCCCATGCTGGCATAGGCACCGAGAACGAGGCCGGAAATGCCCTCACCCTCCTGCGAGACCACCCTCCCATGGATGGACTCGTTGGCCGCCCAGTCGATCTTCAGCCGCGCCAGAGGATCCTGGGACGTGAGAACCTGGGTGCGCCACGCGTCCTCCAGCGAGACCACTTCGGAGTACAGGTCAAGGTGGTACTCTCCTTCACGAAGCCCCAGAGTCGCCACTTCTCCACTGACAGGGATCACGATCCTCCGGATGGGTGTAGGCAGGGGACGAACCCAGCGCCCTGGCGACCAATAGACGAGGGCGATCACGTCACTCGGCTTGTTCCCATCCTGCTCTTTCGGATCAGAGAGACTGAATATTATCTTGAAGGGACCGCTCTCTGGCAGTTGGACACGAATCGGCCCTGCTTGCCCAGGAGACCCTTCGGCGACCCCCAAGGCCCTGCCTTCGGCCCAGGCCTGGATGAAGACCTCCTCCTTGGGGAGCGAATCGAAAGAAAACCGCCCCTGCTGATCGGTCCTCGTCTCTGGCCAGTAAACGCCCCCGAACCAGTTGCGTCCCCAGCTGGCCACGACCCAGGCACCGACAATGCCCTGCCCCCTTGTATCGACAACGACCCCACTCACGGATCCGCCGGGCCTGAGTTTCAAAATCAGGCCCAGCTTTCTTGGCTCGGTGACGGTCAGGGCAATGGGGTTGCCCCTCTGTTCCCATCCTTTGCCCAAGACGCAGATCCGATACCTCCCGAGCTCCAAGCCTTCCATCTGGAATGCTCCCTCGACATCGCTCCTCACCTGCATGAGAGGCCGAGTCCTACTCCCCTCCATCAGGAGTTCCCGGATCGGATAGAGCAGGATCGTCACGCCGGACACCGGTTCCGAGGATGTGTCCACCACGCGCCCGGCGATCACGCCCTCGAGCCCAGTCTCCAACCGTACTCGTCCTTTCTCCCGGGAATCCTCCGTCCCAGCGAGCGACTCCATGGCCCCCACACCACTCCCGCTGGCCAACGCAACACCCTCCGCCGCCAGACCAACAGCGTCCTCCTGCCGGGCACCACCCGACTCTTCGATCCGAGCTCCATCCCCACCGCCACCAGACTCCAAGAGCAGATAGCCCGCGAAGACCAGGACGAGCAGCACGAGGAAGACGGCTTTGCGATTCATGGATGGAGAGAGGGACGCCGTGGGACAGGTCAGCCGCAGAGGACTACCGACCGATCGTCACGTGGACACCGTTGGAAGCCTCGGTCTTCGCCGGGAAGGTCCTCGGATCCAGACTGAACGCCTGGAACACGGCCTGCAGGCCCATGAGTCCCACGTTGTTGGGCATGAGGAAGCTCGTGGACCAGCTCTTGCCTGGATAGTTGCCCACGACCAGGAAGAAGGGACTCAACTGGAAGTAGACGTAGGAGCCGGGGACCAGCGTTCCGAGACTCCTGGGCCTGCGGTCCGCCGCGCCGAGGAAGAGGACGTTCAAGGAGTTTGCAACTCCTGTGCTGCCTGCCAAGAGGGTCTGCTTGCCGAGCACGGGGTCGCTCACCCTCATGCGACTGCTGCCAGACGCTTCCCCGATGGGGATCGCCGTCGCCATTGTCGATGTACCAGATCTCCCGCCCCTTGCTGGCATCCATGGCTCCAAAGTAGATTCGACCATTCATGGCTGCAGAAGCCATCCTGATCCCGGACCAGGCGACGAAGGGATTGCTGCCGAAGTTGCCCAGATTCAGATCCCACATCTGCGTCCCGGCCAAGGTTCCATCCGTGCGATAGGGTTCGCTACCCTTGCCCGACATCGACGAGGCGAAGTAGAGGTAACGCGAGCCGACTGCGGTCAGGTAGATCGGGCCCCCACTGCCCACTCCAGGCACGAGATCGAGGGCGAGTTTCGTTCCCGCTGCCGTGCCATCGGTGGTGTAGAGCTCGCCACCGCTGTTGCCACTGGCCACGAAGTAGAGCTTCTTGCCTACGGCGGTGAACTCGAAGGGCGACGAGGACCCCACGCCTTTGCGGAGGTTGGCGAGCATCTTGGTTCCCGCAACGGAGCCATCGCTCTGCCAGAGCTCGGTACCGTTGGTCCCGTCGTTGGCCTGGAAGTAGAGCTTGCCCTGGAACTCCGTGAAGTACCTTGGCCAACTTCCCCAGCTGCCTTTTCGAAGATCCTTGAACCTTTTCGTTCCTGCAGTTGTGCCATCCGAGACCCAGAGCTCGCTCCCAAGAATGCCGTCATTGGCCGAGAACCAGAGTTTGCCTTGAAAGGATCCTCCCAGAATCGGCCAGGAACCACCGAGGCCCGCCCTGATATCCTTGACGAGCTTCGTTCCTGCAGCGGTCCCATCGCTGACCCAGAGTTCGGGCCCGGTCTTGCCATCGTCGGCCTGGAAGAAGACGAGCGTCTTGGAACCGACCTTCACGGCCTGGAGGTGGAGAGGTCGACTGCTCCCCGCGCCCGGACGAATGTCCTTGATGAGCGTGGCGGAGCGGGGCAGCCCCGTCGTCCGGTAGAGTTCGATCCCGGTCTTGGGAGCATTGGCGGTGAACCAGGCATGCTTGCCCACGACCAACATCTCATTGCGGTCATGGCCGCCGGTGTTGCTGGGACCGCGCGCATTGTCGGGTCAGAGGAGGTGAGCGGAGCCGTCTGGTTGACATCACGCAGAAGCTTGGGAGCCTGCGCGTCCAGGGTGGTCAGAACACAACCGACCAGCAAGGCGCCCAGGAGCATGGGTGAAGAACGGAGTTTCATAGGATACTCCCACGGGAAAAGAGGTCAGGGCAGCAGGCATTCTCCATGGTCTCGCGCTGAGCGACAAGGGTCCGCTCGTGGACCACGGACTACCCATCAGAGGCATGGACCAGGACCCGTCCAGGCGTACCCGAGGCAGGCCGGTGTCCATCTCGAAAGCCCAGCAACCAAGCCGGCGAACAGCTGACAGGTCGCTCCCTTCGCACGCAGGGGCTGGCCCGGTGTTCGGTATATGTTAGGATTCATCTTCCACAATACCGAGACATGGAGGCCTGACCATGCTGACACCTGCCACGATTCTTGCGGACGCGGCGAGAGCCGATGCCCCCACAATTCTATCTTCACTGAACAATGAACCGAAGCGAGTCGAGGGGGCAGCAGAAGGGTCCCGAGACAAGCGGACCAAAGACCAGCGAACCGAAGGTCAGGTGGTCAAGGACAAGGTCACCGAGGACCA
>JAJRTL010000511.1 GCA_024278315.1 Planctomycetota bacterium
ACCAGCTCCGTGTTTGAGGCCAAGCTGGGGCCGAGAGAGTCCTGATAGATATTGCCCAAGGTCCAGGGCTCTGCCTTGTCCTCACTCCAGTCGAATCCTGTTGTTGTCCAGGAGAAGTTGTGGGGCAAGGGCAGGGCTAGGCCCGGGAACAGGTCTTTGGGCAACCCAACGACGGGGCTGCCATCGCTCGGTAGATGGGGTATGATCCGGTCGCCCCGAGAGACACCCTGACTGGAGACCACGATGCAATCCCTCTTTGGCGTCGTTTCAATTCTCTCTCTCACCTGCCTGGCTGCGGCCCAGACTACCTGGTTGGATGCACCACAGGAGCTGCTCCCACCTTCTTTCGGCACACCGGTGCGTTTCGCGCTGGCAGATGTGGACAAGGATGGGGATATGGATCTCGTCGAGGTTCGCAAGGTCTCCCCATACCGTGCGCCACTCGAAGTCCGGTTTCTTCTCGGAGACAAGAGTGGAGGCTTCCGGCTATCGACGGCTCCCTTCTGCAAACGAGAGGTGGTGGAACTCGAGTTTGCGGACTTGGACGGTGACGGAGACCAGGATCTCCTGACCCTGTTGCTCCTGCCCAACAGCGGCACGGTGGGATGGCACTTCGCCATGTATGAGAACGATGGCAAGGGTCTCTTCAAAGAGCACTTGTGGATCCACCCCACCTGGGGCGCCGTGGAGTTTGCCCTGGCCGATGTCGATGGTGATGGAGACCTGTACATTCATGCATTTTCGGCTCGCTCGAACCAGGATCGACTTTTCTTGAACAATGGCAAGGCACGATTCACGGATGTCACGGGGGCTGGACTGCCGACCTCTACGTGGGGTGCCGAGTTCGGAATCGTCGGCGACTTCGATGGAGACAAGGATGCAGACCTGATACGCGTCGATGCGCAACGGGCCGGAGCGCGAACGCAACTCCATTGGGGATATTGGGAGAATGACGGTAAAGGACGGTTCAAGGATCGCACGGCGACGAACATGTCCGTACAGCCAGGCCGGACGGGAAGTCTCTGGCGCGAGGCCATGGATGCGGACCAGGATGGAGATCTCGATCTCCTCGTGATGGGGGCTCAGCCCTACTTCTTGCTCAACGACGGCAAGGGTAAGTTCACAGCCAAGAACACATTGGCCCTGCCCAAGGTCGACTGGTTCCTCTACCAGGCTGCTACGATCCTGGATGTCGATGGCAACGGGCTCAAGGATCTTCTCTTCGCCTATGAGAGTATGCAGGGCAATGCCCGTGTCGATCGCTACAGCACGCTGCTCCTGAATCAAGGCAAGGGCCAGTTCAAAGTGGCTACGACCTCCGTCCTCGGTGGCGACAAGTCGGGACTCGTCCTGGCCAAGCCGGTCGACCTGGATGGGGATGGGGATCAGGATCTCGTAGGCGGGCAGTACCACGGCTTGCGCCTCCGCTTCAATGACGGGAAGGCCCATCTGTTGCCAGATCCGGGCGAGAGCATGCCGCGCAATGGTGGCACCCACTACGAGGATGTCCGGTTCTCGGTTCCAGTCGACGTGGATGGAGACGGCGACCTGGATCTCGTGGCTCCAGCCTGGTTCATCCGGGAAGATCGACGCGCCCTGTATCTCTGGCGCAATGATGGCTCCGGGCACTTCAAGGATGAGAGCGAAGCGAACATGCCCAAGGCGACCAACCAGGGGAACTACGCGCCGCGTTCGGTGACATCCGCGGACGTCGATGGCGATGGAGACATGGATCTGATTACTGGCGGCACTCGTCCTGAGCCCCTGGTCCTGCAGAACGATGGGAAAGGGAAGTTCACGAGGTTGGCCCAGAGCACGAGCTCCACATGGAGAGGACCTGTCGTTGTCGCAGATTTTGACAAGGACGGCGACCTGGATTTCGTGACCCAGAGGGGGCGTATCTGGATCAATGATGGCAAGGGTAGCTTTGGACTCCGCAACATCACCCCTATCTGGGGAACCAAGTATCCAGGTGGCGTCGTGCATGGTCTGGATATTGATGGTGACAAGGATGTCGACCTCTTCGTCACCTACCATCCTTACTACACCAAGGGGGTTGATGGAATTCTTGTGCGCAACGATGGCGGCTTCAAGTTCACAGTCGTTCAGGAGATCAAGACAATCAATGGCAATCCCGCCCGATGGAAGGTCGTGGACGTCAACCGGGATGGGGTGAAGGACCTCGTGGAGATGGACCTCGGCATCATGCTCCTGGGGGACGGCAAGGGGAAATACCTGATCAGCCCCAAGCACAGCTTCGCCAAGCGGACGTGGATCATAGATATCGGGGACCTCGACGGAGATGGGTGGCCCGATGTCCTCGTCCCGACCAAGGCAGGCAGCTCGCCCCTCGGTCCGGGAGTTCGGCTCTGGGATCCCAAGAAGCAGGCCTATGTGGATGCCACGTCGAGCTACGCCTCTGCCAGGCGCGGAGCTTCGATCTATGCCCTTAGAGATCAGCTCTTGGACGTGGATGGGGACGGCGATCTGGATCTCGTGCCACCAGGCGTGTCGCGCCGCATCCTCTTCAATCTGCACAGGCAGTTGATGGTCCGGGGCACAGGGGGGGCTGGCAAACCGGTGGACCTCCTGATCTACTCCGATGTGGGCGATGTGGCTGTGCCGGTCCTCGGCACAGGGCGGACACGGATACAGATTCCTGGCCTGGGAAACTGGTACCTCTCGGGGACCCTCCTGGCCCTTCCCGTCATGAGCCTCAAGCAGCAAGGTGTGCTGGGGCATGCGGGTTTGAGGCTCCAGATCCCTGCATCGAAAGCTCTCATCGGTCAGCCGATCTGGGCCCAGGCACTGCTTCTCGGGAAGAAGTCGGGTCGACTAGATCTGACCAATGCGTATCGCCTGGGAGTTCGCGGCCTCTGAATCGACAGGCGAGGTCAGGCCAGGATCCGCAGTGGATCCTGGCGGTCGGGCTCGCACCTACTTGGCGATCAATGCCGTCACGGTGTTAGTGAGCTTCCATGTCGCCGATGAGGTCAGCAGCTTGGATCCCATGAGGGCTTGCACCGACAGTGGCTGCCCGATCAGCATGCGGTCGGTAGGAATGCGAAAGGAGATACGGGTTTGGCCGGTCTTCTTCGAGATCGATACAGGGGATCCCAACACCATGGTTCGGGGATCGACACGCAGAGTACCCAGGGTCGGAATCAGAACTTTCGTTCGCCGGATCCCAATCAGGGGAATGGCCACCGCCGCGTTCGTAGACGTCCCGTACTCATGGTAGTAGTCGAGGATCCAGGTCCGCCCACTGCGTGCGAGGAGGGGCGCGTGCAGCTGTCGTTGCCGGTTGAAGTAGAGCCTGCGGTCCGCGATCATGTCCAGATCGCCGTCGTCATCGATGTCCGCCCAGAAGTGGGCACCATTCGAGACTCCTGCGGCCGGGATGCGACGGGTGCTGTCATCCTTGAACTTGCCGCTGCCGTCGTTGATGAGCACTTGGTAATAGGGAGCCTTCGAGCCCTGATGGACGAAGTAGGAGATCAGCAGGTCGAGATCTCCGTCACCATCGATGTCCGCGAAACTCGTGTCCAAGGCCGTAGAGAAGGTTCCCGTCAAGCGCTTGCTGACATCGCTGAAGACGCCCTTGCCCGAGTTGAGGTAGAGCAGGTTCTTGCCTGTCATCCAGGACCAGAAGCAGAGATCCTGGTCCCCGTCGCCATCGATGTCCCCTGAGAGGACACGGTTGTGGTTGCCGGTATCCTTGGGAAGGCGGCCTTGGGTGCCGTTCTTGAAGTTGCCCTTGCCGTCGTTGATCCAGAGCAGGTTCTGGCCAGTGGCAGCCTGGATGAGATCCAAGTCTCCATCCCCATCGATATCGGCGAGTGTGGAACTCCAGCCATTCGGGGGGAGGCTCAGTTTGGAAAGACTGAACTTCCCCTTGCCATTGTTGAGATATGCCTCGTGCTGGCCCCTCGTTGCGTAGCCGCTGCTCAGGAGGAGATCCAGATCCGCATCGCCGTCGAGATCCACCAGGGTGGCCCAGCTGGCACGCGTGTCCACCTGGGGGAAGTTCGTGAAGGTCACATCAACGAACTTGCCCTTGCCTGTTCCCAGCAACAACCTGTCATTGCCCTTGCTGGGGTAGCGCGCTCGCGTTGCGACCCAGGCGTCCATGATCCCGTCCTTGTTGATGTCTCCCAGGACGATCCTGGTGGCGTATTCGGGGATGGTCGGCAGGCTTCCGGTGGGGGCCTCCTTGAAGCCACCGTCGCCATCACCGAAGAGCAGCTTCCATCGATTGGCCTGGAACAGGTCCAGGTAGCCATCGTCGTTGAAGTCGAAGAGTGCGTCACCCCCGCTCACCCTGGGTTTCGGATCCCAGGTGCCGTCCCTGTAGACGAGACTCCTCGCTGAGTTCCAAGGCTTGACAGCCAGGTACAGCCTCGGAGAGGCCCAGCTTAGGATGAAGAGGAGGTCCAGATCCTTGTCTCCATCAATATCGCCTGCGGCCATGGAGAGGAGGTAGCTCTGGTTCTCGGGCATCCACCAGCTCTGGTCGGTGAAACGACCCTTGAAGTTGATGAGGAGGATGGCCTTGTCGAATCCGTTGGCACCCAAGATGTCCACGTCACCGTCACGATCGAAGTCGATGAGCTGGATGAA
>JAJRTL010000512.1 GCA_024278315.1 Planctomycetota bacterium
ACCAAAGAGTGGCTGTCCTGCATCGATACGGACGGCCTCGAAGAGCTCACGATCCGCCAGGGCCACTCCCTTCTCCTGCAATCGGCTTCTATCGTCATCGATCGAGGACTGCAGTCCGTAGATTCTGCAGAAGGGTATGCCCAACTCATCACTCCTGACGCGGAAATGGCCCCCCTCTTCACGAACCTCGTTCTGGAGCATCGCTTCCCCAGGATCCCCGCAGAGGGCCGGTGCATCCGGTCCCAGGATCCCGAGACCCTCGTGATTGTCCAGAATCGTCAACTCGATCTTCTCGGTGAAGATGTAGCGATCCAGGAGATCGCGGAGTTCCTCAAGGCGATCCCTCTGCGTCTCGGCGAGGAAGAGATCCGCACGGATCCGCATCAGGCGAAAATGCGCCAGGAGCTTGCCCTTCCCGGTCAGAAGGCAGTCCGGAGCGGAGGATCCAACCGCCAGCCCCTCTGCATCCTGGCTTGAAACGCGCTGCAGATAGTCCGCTGTGTCGGGTCCTTCGAGGCGAAGCACGCCGAGAAAGTCCAGGGGGACCAGGATGGCGGAGGTGCGGGCGGAGAGGATCTGGGTGGCATCGAGGGACATAGGCCTTCCTAAGTGTCAGGCTTGAAATGGCTTACATATCGCACTGATTTGGTGCTTTTTTACTGTCGACAGTAGATAAGGCACCAAAGTGGTGCTATTCTTCCATGATGGCTTTCTAGAGCCAGATCAAACATGTTCAGACTGTCCAAAAAGACCGACTATGCCATCTTCCTCCTGACCGCTCTGGCCAGGAAGGAGAGCTTGGCGCGCCGCCTGGCTGGCGTGCTCTCGGAGGAGCCTTTCCAGGTGCCGCTCTGCTCCGCCACAGGTCTCGCGGACATCAGTGGAGTCAGCTCTTCCTTGACGGCCAACCTGCTCAAGGATCTGGGGCGCGCCGGGATCCTGCACTCGGTGCGTGGCCAGAACGGTGGATATCGGCTCGCTCTCCCTGCTCGGGAGATCTCCCTCCAGCAGATACTCGAGGTCTTCGAAGGCCCGGCGGCTTTTGTCGAATGCATGGTGCCTCCTGGAGAGCCTGGAGAACAAGGGCTCACTGACCTCAGCCTCAACTTCGAGGGGCGGAGCGCCAGTGGTAGTCCTCGACTCTCCGAGGCTTGCGGCATCCACGGCCCCTGCCCTGCCAAGGCTCCCATGGCCATTCTGCACAATCGGATCCTGGGACTCTTGCAAGACCTGAGCCTGGAGGAGATCGCTTTCCACGATCTCGAAGCCGATGGCCTTCCCCTGACCCATCAGGACCCATGCATTGGCGAGCAGACGAGTGAAGCACAGGACACTGAATTACGGGCGACTGACGTTCAGACGCCGATGAAACACAGGACCGGATCATGACCAAGCACAAACCCATCTATCTCGACTACGCGGCCACGACGCCCTGCGATCCGCGGGTGCTGGATGCCATGCTCCCCTACTTCACGGAGTTCTTCGGCAATGCGGCCAGTCGGTCCCACAGCTTCGGCTGGCATGCAGAAGAGGCCGTCGCGAAGGCTCGTCAGTCGGTTGCGGCGCTCATCGGTGCCACCTCCAAGGAGATCATCTTTACCTCAGGAGCCACCGAGTCGGACAACCTGGCCCTCAAGGGCGTGGCCCAGATGTATGCCCAGAAGGGCAGGCACATCATCACCTGCCAGACCGAGCACAAGGCGATTCTCGATACGGCCCAGCACCTCGAGTCCCTGGACCTCGCTGGAGAGGGTGGATTCGAAGTCACCTATCTGGGCGTCGACGAGAACGGCCGCATCTCCATGGATGAGCTTCGAGAAGCCATGCGCGAGGACACGATCCTGGTCAGCATCATGGCGGCCAACAACGAGATCGGAACGATCCAGCCCATCGAGGAGATCGGCGCGCTCTGCCACGAAAAGGGGGCACTCTTCCACTGCGATGCGACGCAGGGAATCGGAAAGATGAAGATCGATGTCGAAGCGCAACACATCGACCTGCTCTCCCTCTCCGGCCACAAGATCTATGGACCCAAAGGCGTCGGCGCACTGTATGTCCGTCGGCGCAAACCCAGGGTCAGGCTCGTCGCACAGATGGACGGAGGAGGCCACGAACGCGGGATGCGCTCGGGCACCCTGAACGTCACGGGAATCGTGGGCCTGGGCAAGGCCTGCGAAATCCTCCTCGATGAGACGGACAGCGACATCGCTCACGTCGGAGCCTTGCGCGAACGCCTGGAGTCCAGGATCTTCGCCAAGCTCGATCACGTGCACATCAATGGGGATGCCGACCATCGCCTCCCCAACTTGAGCAACCTCTCCTTCTCCTACGTAGAGGGCGAATCCCTGCTCATGGGGCTCCCCAACATCGCCGTGTCCTCGGGGTCGGCTTGTACATCGGCCAGTCTCGAACCCAGCTACGTGCTGAAGGCTCTGGGCGTCGGGGATGAGCTGGCCCATTCGTCCATCCGCTTCAGCATGGGGCGTTTCACGACGGAAGAAGAGGTGGATCGCACGGCGGATCAGATCGTAGAGGCCGTCAGTAGG
>JAJRTL010000065.1 GCA_024278315.1 Planctomycetota bacterium
GTGGGCCTCGTCCACCTGGCGGTTGCCAGCAAGGGTCGCCAATGGCATGTGGAGCGCCGATTGGGGAATCCCGGACGTGCGATCGTCCAGAGTCGTGCGGCCACAGAACTCCTGCTGCTGCTCCTGAGAGCGCTGCGGGACCTGGGGGGGCATCCCCTGGACTCGCACAAGGCCTCCTGATATCGTCCGTCGCTCGATTTCGCGCCCATCGTCACGCATCCCGCGACGGCCGCCGGGTGCATCCGATCTCATGCCTGAGTAGCTCAGCTGGTAGAGCAGCGCATTCGTAACGCGCAGGTCAACGGTTCGACTCCGTTCTCAGGCTCCAGGAGCCCTTGCTCCCCTCTGGGGGGCGAGGGCTTTTTTCGTGTCCGGTGTCCCGTGATACCCGGTGCCCTTGCCCGGCCGCAGGCTCCTGCACGATGGATCGGGGCTTCTTCGGTTCGAGCCGCCTGAGGCAACCGATCTGGGGCCGAACCGATCTGGGACCACCGATTCTGTCGTGCAGACTACCGCCGTAGGAACAAGAAGACGTTTCCGCGGTATCCGCGGTTCTTGGGGGCGGTCACGGGCTTGGTGTACTTTGGCGTCAGGAGTGCCTTCTTCTCTGCCACGAGAGTCGCGAGCCTGGTTTCTTCTGCCTCGCTGGCATCACCGGTCTGCACCTTCATGCGCAAGGTGAGGATCTCGAGTTGGATGAGACGGAGCTTGGCGAGCTTGGCTTCCTTCTTGTCGATCGAAGGAGCGGCGATCGGGTTGGGGCGGGCTTCGGTACCGAAGTCGCCGACCAGCAGGTCGAGCTTACCGTCCTGGTTCCAGTCGTAGGCGCAGATCTTGGTGCGGCTGCCGGGGCGCTTGGCGTTCTTGCTGCCACCGCGGATGAGGATTTTGGGCTCGGCATACTTGGGCTCGGCCCCCTTCTCTCCCAGGTTGCGATAGAAGAGCACTTGCCCGCTTCCCGAGCCGGTCAGGAGGTCCAGATGCCCGTCGCCGTTCCAGTCCACGAGGATGGGGGCGGAGTCGCCGCCAGGTGTCCGGATCTCCTCGTTGCCGCAATGCACGAGGCGTTCGACATCGAAGCGGAGCTTCTCGTCGTCGCCCAGGTTGGGGTAGACCTTGATCTGACCTTGGATGTTGCCGCAGATCAGGTCCAGATGGCCATCGCCGTTCCAGTCGGCAGCGAAGACTGTCGATGCGCTGCCGGGCTGGATGACCTTGCCTGCGAGGTTGACGAGCTTCTCGGATTTCGCGAAGCCCGGTTTCTTGTCCGAGCCCGTGCCGCGAAACATGTAGAGCTCGCCGGGCCAACTACCGCTCAGGATGTCGCTCTTTCCATCACCGTCCAGATCCACCAACTGGGGACCGAAGCCGATGCATCAGCCAGTGGGGACGGAGGAGATCTCCTTCTCGGCCATGAGCCATTGGAAGCCTGCAAAGCGTGGCTCTTCTCCATCCTCGTCATCCGCCACGTTCTTGTAGATGCGCAGTCGTCCGCTCCCGAACTGGCCTACGAGCAGATCCGGCTTGCCGTCCTTGTCGATGTCGGCGACGAAGGGTGCGGCATGCCCGATCTCGACGTCGATGACGCCGCCCTCGTCCTCAAGGCGGATGGGTTTCTCGAACAGACCCCCTGCATCCTGGAGCGTGAGCAAACCCGAAAGCAGTGGGATGGCCAGGGTGAGCGAGAGAGCGTTTCTGGGATTCCGGTCCGTGCTTTTCATGTCCATCTCCAAAATCGCCGGATTGCGTCGGCTGGTCCGTAGATCACGGAGCGGTGCGTCAGAGGGCGAAGCGCGGATTCTACCCGCTCTTGCGATAGGATGGCCGCATTACCCAAGTCGCGGGACTACAGCACCTTGCAAGATCACGATTCCACCGGACCGACCTGGAGCCCCCTTCTCTTCGATTGGGCCTTCCGCAGACTCGAGGACTATGTCCCCGGGGATCGACGCGAGGATCTGGTCCAATTGAAGGAGGATTGGTCCCTTTCCCGGATCGTGGCGCTGCATCACGAGGCCACGGAGACACCTGTCCAAGTCCTGGGACTGCTCCAGCGCTGGGAATACCCCGCCAAGATCGCCCCCGAGGTGGATGCCTTTCGCGAATAACTGCGCCAGAAGCTCTCCGTCGAAGAACTTCTCGACCTCGGACGTCTGTCCCTGGACTCGGGCTTCTTGCGGCTTGCCGAACAGGAGGGCATTCCTGGTTTCTCCCGCGTGCGCATCCTTCTCGAAGAACGTGACGACGTGCTCCGTGTCCGCTCCTGGATCGAGGATGCCCCCATCTCGGAGGATGGGGATCTCATGGATCAGCGGCGCAAGCTCCTGCGTCGCCTTCACCGGCTCGGTAAGAAGCTCGACCACGCCGCGGACGAAGCGCGGCTCCAGCTCAGGCTGGAGCGCGTCTTCGGATCCGAACGTGTCCGCCTCTTCTCGCGGATCACCTTCTTCTGTCTTCTCGGGCTGCTCTTCCTGCTGATCCTGGATGGCTTCGTCCCCGAGGACTCCGAGTTCCAGCACTGGCTCCTCGTGGCGGACACGGCGCTCTGCTTCGTCTTCCTCTGGGAGTTCGTGGTCCGGGTCGCCTTCGCACCGCACCGGCTGAGTTGGGTCCGCCGCCACTTCCTCACGGACTTCCTTCCGGCCATCCCCTTCGGGCTCCTCATGATGTGGAGTGGACCGGAGGCGAAAGCCGAGATGGCCAACGCCAGTTGGGCCGCATGGATCACAGGTCTCAGGCTCGTGCGCATCCCGCTCTATGCGCGCTACGTCCGCTTCCTCAAACCTCTCGTGGCGCTGGGGCGACTCCTGATCTTCTGGGTGAGAGGTATGGACCGGCTCGTGACCAGCATGGCGCCGATCCTCAACCGCAAGGTGGTCCTCTTCGAGGCACCCGGCGAGAACCGGTCGTTCGATGCGTTGCGGGCCTCGGACGATCCCGATCTGGGATCGGCGGAGCATCGCGTGAGTCATGACTTCGAGCGCTTGTCCGAGGAGATGCGCCATCAGGCCGCTTCCGCCCTGCTGGACGAGCTGGCCATCGAGGTGCGACTCTACCGCGATGCCGTACAGGCGGGCGCGCAGGTCGTGGACCAGGATGACCTCGAACAGATGGCCTCGGCGGAAGCGCAGATGATGCGGGCCGAGGACCTGCTGGAGATGCTCGAGAACCTCCGCGCCGAAGAGGTCGAGACGAGCCTGCCTCCGGAGGTCGTGAGCTCGCTGGGGCGCATGTTGGCGCTGGCCGACCTGCCCCTTCTGCGCAGCCTGCCCTTCATCGGTCCCGTGGTGCGCGCCGGCAAGGGCGCGACCTCGGCCGATCGGGTCGCACATGCGGGCTGACGCGTGGGAGCCTGGTGCAACAAGGCCCTCGCCTTCGTGGCTGGCTGGGCGGACCTTTCGGGTGTCCTGACCGCGCCGCAGATCCTGGACCGGATCGCCTCGGCCATGCAGCGCTCCACGCAGCGGCCAGCGGTCCGTCTCCTGATCTTCGGGTTCCTCTTACTTCTCCTCACGCTCCTCCTGGAGATCATGCCCGGCTCCTTCGAGATGCCGGAGTTCCTGACCCGCTTCGTCGGCATTCCCCTGCTGTCCATCGGTCTGATCGCGTTGATCCTCTTGATCCTCGCCAAGTGGCTCAAGCGCATCGCGGGTGAGGCCAGTGATCGCTTGCTGCGAAGTGCCGAGGCGCGCTACGTCAACTTGCTCGAGCTGGACCGGAGGCGCTACGAGGAGTCCAATCGCGCCAAGGTCGTGGACCGCGTCCTGGCTGGTAGCACCGATGACCCCAATGACTTGGATCGGGAGATCCAGGTGGCCATGGACGAGCTGCGCCGCATCGAGGCGCGCAACCATGGTCAGCTCGACACGGATACGGTGGTTTCGCCGCGAGCACGCCGGCTCTCGCTCCTGATGCTGGACTCGCAGGACGGCGCCTTCCTCCATCGCACCGACACCAAGGGTTGTGAACAATTCCTCTCCCATCCCGACCTCTGGAGTCTGCGCCAGGAGCATCTCGGCCTCGGACCCAAGGAGGAGAAGAGGCTCGGCAAGCTGGATCTCAACAACGGTGGCGTGTTCTCGGGTCCCTTCCTCTGGTTCGACCTCCTGACGCATGCCACGGGACTCGTCGTGGCGCGACTCGTCTCCAGCTACAACCTCTACCTGCTAACCCTGGAGCAGAGGGCACTGGCCAGCCAGAAGGAGATCGAGCTGCACGACAAGCTCCTCGCAGGCGATGGCGACCTGCGCACGGAGGCCAACGAGGATCATCCCTATCTCTCTGGCTACTTCCACGTGCTGCATTTCTTGAGTGGAGACGAGATCTGGTGTCAGGAGGTCGCACGCGACTTCGGTCCCGAGGTGCTGGCTCGCCTGCGAGAAGATCGGCGCATCCTTGTGCGCACGATCTTCGGCACGCGTCCGCTCCACAAGCTGGAGATCCAGGAGCGCAGCCTCAACCCCTTCGACTTCTACCACGACAAGCTGGGTGGGGGACGCATCTTCCTCCTGCCTCTGCGCTTGCTCGTCGGCTGGATCAAGCTGCTCTGGATGATGGGACGCATTGCCTTCCGCTCCACCAAGGACATCCTCGATCCCCGACTGGCAAGGCAGACCGGCACGGACTTCTTTGCGCCCTTCCCGGTGGTGCGCCGCAAGCTTCATCGCATGAAGAAGCCACTCCTGCAGGAAGTGCTTCTTCTCCTGGCACAGGTGGACCCCTGCTACCTCGGCCTGGACGAGCAGGGACAGATCCAGGATTCGGAGACGACCTGGCGGCGTGACGTGGAGTTGCTGGATGCTCGTCCGGCGGAGATGGAACGTTTCGTCGTCATCCAGCAGGATGCTGCCAAGCGCCTGCTCTATCTACCGAGCTTCCTCGAAGCGCTTGAGCAGAGGTCGGGGCGTCGCCTCGAGGGCACGGATCTGACGAGGCTGCGCTCGGCCTTCGCCATGGACGAGCAGGGACTGGCCAGCCTCTGGGCCGCCGAGGATCGCGCGCGCGCCTGGCTCTACGGCATCGAGGATCCCGAGAAGATCCCGGCTGGAGATCTGCCGCGCGCGAGGCGTTTCGTGCGCCGCTCCGAGCTGGCAGCTGGCTATGGCCGGCTCATGGATCACCTGGGCGTCCTCTCCTGGCGGGAGCGCCGCCACCTGGCCCGCTCCAGGCGTCGCAATCGGGGGGACTTCCGCCTGATCTGCCGCGCCTTTGCCCGCGCGGGCGCCGCCAACCCCAAGGAGGCGGCCCTCCAGGTCTGGGAGCAGATGCTGCCGCGCAAGGCTCTCTTCCTCCAGCGTCTCGAGACGCTCAGGGCCGTCTCGACCCTGTTGGTCCAGGACCTGCGCCATCACGAGGATCTGCTCTACCAGCTGGGAGGCTACGGCGAACCTGCCTGTGATGGCGGAGAAGGACTGGACCTGGAGGCCTATCGCAGGGGAGGATCTCTGACATGAGCGACGAAGAACAGATTCCCAGGCGCGGGTTCTTCCTGCAGGCCTTTCGGCGGGCGGCGAAGGTCGCCACGGACAGCCTGTCCGAGGCCGGCAAGCAGGTGGGGGAATTCGGCAGGCAGATGCGCGAGCAGGCCCACGACCGGAGCCAGGCCGCCAGTGCCTACTCCTGCTGGCCTCCGGGTGCCGTGGCCGAGGCCGATTTCCGCCGGCTCTGCACCCAGTGCGGGGACTGCATCCGGGCCTGCCCGGCCCAGGCCATCCGCCCGGGATCGGGTCTCTATCCGCGGCTGTGGGTCAACGACACGGCCTGTGCCCTCTGCGACGACCCCCTGCCCTGCATCCAGTCCTGCGAGACCGGAGCGCTGATGTCCCTGCCGCGTGAGTCGGTGCGGCTCGGCCTGGCGCGCGTCTTTCCCTCTCGCTGCCTGACCATCCAGGGCAAGGAGGATTGCCGCACCTGCCTGACCTACTGCCCGCTCCCCGGCGAAGCCCTGCGCATGACCGAAGAGGGACCCAAGGTCATCGAGGCCGGTTGCACGGGCTGCGGCCTCTGCGCGGTCACCTGCCCGACCGAAGCCATCCAGGTTCTATCTCTCTGAACACCTTTTTTGCACCGTCAGGCATCCGCTGACTCCGCAGCGGACCCACTGCATTTCGTGGATTGACAGTCCAGGCCAAAAGCGCGAAGCTTCTCCTGCGGTTGGTTCATGGTCTACCCAGGGAGGGTAGGGATGGGTCTGGGAGGGGAGCAACGCTGCTTCTCTCGAACAAGTAGTTTGAAGAAGGCCCGGGAGTGTCTTCCAAGCCCCGATCAGGTGGGCAGAGAGCAGGCTCGATTCCCGGGTTCCGGCAGCCCCATGCGTTTTTCTCGAGAAGCGTTGCCGGAGAGGAGGAGGGGATGAGAGCAATGAATCGTCTGTTGCCAGCGATGATTTTCTTCGTGGCGGGCAGTCTGCTGATCCTCATGCTGGGCAA
>JAJRTL010000513.1 GCA_024278315.1 Planctomycetota bacterium
ATCCTCGCTGGTCCTGGGCGGCATGGGTGAATCACTCCTGCATGAAGGAGGAAGGGGGCTGTCGAGTGCTGCCACGATCATCATGCCCGACTGCGCGACGCGTCAAGCCCCCGGCATGGGCTTTTGGCGGCAGCGTGGATCACCGATGGCTGCCCGGGCGAAGTGGCTCGACTGGGTTCCTTCTCGCACGAGGTCGGAGTGCTTGGCGAGATCCCTTTCTTCAGATGTCGACAGCATTTTTTCCTTCGAGCGCGGGATGGGAGACTGTGGACCTCGAGGATGTCGAGAGGGCGTGTTCGGTGCTCCTTCAGGGATCGAGGTCCGAGAAAAGGTGACGGAACCCCGGGCGAGAGGTTCTATCATCCGGGGATCCATGTCTTCGTGGATCGTTGGAGAGCGGGAGTGGGATGAGCGTATCGATGAACCAAGAACAGGTCTTGTGTGAGCTGGTCCAGCTCTCCAGGGAGATGGGGGATCCCTCGCTGGACTACGTCATCCTGGGTGAGGGGAATACCTCGGCGCGCATCGACGGAGAGGGGTTCTGGGTCAAGGCGAGTGGGACGCGGCTGGCGGAGATGGGGGAGGAGCACTTCGTCAAGATGTCCCTCGCGGGCGTACGTGCGCTGCTCGGTGCAAGCGGGCTGGGTGATGATGCCATCCGGGATGGTTTGTTGGCCGCTCGACTCGGCAAGGGCGAGACGCAGCATCCCAGTGTCGAGACGCTCTTGCATGCGCTCTGCCTGGAGGAGCCCGAGGTTGCGTTCGTAGGGCACAGCCATCCCACGGCCATCAATGCGATCACCTGCAGCCAGGCCTGGCCCGAGGCTTTCGGAGGTCGGCTCTTTCCGGACGAGATCGTCGTCTGTGGGCCGGCGCCGCTCCTGATCCCCTATGTGGATCCGGGACTGCCGCTGGCGCAGGCGATCGGCGAGGGGCTGGCCGCGCACCGCGAACAGCACGGCGAGTCTCCCCGCCTCATCCTCATGCAGAACCACGGCATGGTGGCGCTCGGCAAGAGTGCGCGCCAGGTCCTCGACATCACGGCCATGGCCGTCAAGGCCGCGCGTATCCTGCTGGGTAGCTATGCAGTCGGTGGCCCGGCCTTCCTCACCGATGCGGCTGCCGATCGCATCCACGTCCGCCCCGACGAAGCCTACCGCCGCAAGATCCTCGACTCCCAACAGGAAAACTGAATCGATTCCATGACCACCCTGACACGCATCCTCTTCGCGGCTCTTCTCCTCCTCCCCATGGCCTGCAACAAGGGCAGTGGCTCGGGCAGGTCTGGAGAGACCGCGCAGCGGCGCATCGCCGTGATCCCCAAGGGGACGACGCACATCTTCTGGAAGTCGGTCAAGGCCGGCGCGCAGAAGGCGGGCAGGGAGGCCAAGGTCGAGATCCTCTGGAAGGGACCGCTCAAGGAGAGTGACCGCGCGCAGCAGATCCAGCTCGTGCAGCAGTTCGTCTCGCAGGGCGTGGACGCCATCGTGCTGGCGCCGCTCGACTTCAGGGCGCTGGTCAAGCCCGTGCAGGCTGCGGCCGCCAAGAAGATCCCCGTCATCATCATCGACTCGGCGCTGGATGCAGAGGTGGGCAAGGACTACCAGAGCTTCGTCGCAACCGACAACTTGGCTGCCGGTAAATTGGGCGGAAGCAAGCTGGTCTCCCTGATAGGAGGCAAGGGCAAGGTCGTGCTCCTGCGCTATGCCGCTGGCTCGGCCAGTACCGAGGCGCGCGAAGCTGGATTCCTGGGTGCTCTGTCCGATCACACGGACATCGAGGTCACTGTAGACAATCAGTTTGCGGGTGCCACGGCAGGTGAGGCCAAGACCGCATCCCTCAACCTCATGGATCAGCTGAAGGTTGCCGACGCGATCTTCTGTCCCAACGAGTCGACAACCATGGGCATGCTGTTGGCGCTGCGGCAGGAAGGCCTGGCTGGCAAGGTCAAGTTCGTGGGCTTTGATGCCTCGCCTCCGCTCGTCGCGGCGCTGCGCAGCGGCGAGATCGATGCGCTCGTCGTTCAGGATCCCTACAAAATGGGCTACATGGGTGTCCTCACCGCGGCTGCCGCACTGCAGGGCAAGAAGGTCGACGCGCTCATCGATACCGGCGCGGTCGTCGTCACCAAGGCCAACATGGACCAGCCCGACATCAAGAAGCTCCTTCCCTGATCGGCTCTCTGTGAACCCTTCCACGACGATGACTCGCCCGCGCCTCTGTGTGCGCGGCATCTCCAAGAGCTTCGGCCCCACGCGAGCGCTCGTGGACGTGGACCTCGATCTCTTTCCGGGTGAGGTGCATGCGCTCATCGGCGAGAACGGAGCGGGCAAGAGCACCTTGCTCAAGATCCTCTCGGGTGCGCAGCCGGCGGATCGGGGTTCGATGCAACTCGACGGGCAACCCTACATCCCCGCTGATCCTGCGACCGGGCGCCACAGCGGCCTGGCCATGATCTACCAGGAACTCTCCCTGGCCCAGCATCTGAGTGTCGAGGAGAACATCCTCCTGGGGCTGGAGCCTGTGCGGGGACCCATGGGGCTCCTCGTGGATCGCAAGGCCGTGCGCCAGCGGGCGCTTGAGGCCCTCGCGCGCATCGGTCGCGCGGACATCGACCCGAGCACGACCGTCAGGGATCTCTCGGTCTCCGACCAGCAGCTGGTCGAGATCGCACGCGCCATCGCTGTGGGCTGCCGCGTCCTGCTCCTCGACGAACCCACCAGCAGTCTCACGCGGCCGGACGTGGCGCGACTCTTCGACCTCATTCGCGACCTGCGGTCCGAAGGCATTGCCATCGCCTACATCAGCCATGCGCAGGAGGAGATCACCGAGATCGCCGATCGCTACACCGTGCTGCGCGACGGAGCGGTTGCCGGCACCGGCCTCTTGCCCGAGGCCAACATGGACGAGATCATCCAGCTCATGGTGGGGCGCGTGGTGGACGAACTCTACCCGCGCAGCGCGCGCGCGCCCGGGGAGCCGCTGCTCACGGTGCGCGGCCTCTGCGGTGAGCACAAGCCGATCGAGGCCAGCTTCGAACTCCGCCGTGGTGAGGTGCTCGGCATCGCCGGACTGGTGGGGGCCGGACGCACCGAGATGCTGCGCAGCCTGGTCGGTCTCGACGCACTCACCAGCGGCGAAGTCCGTGTCGCTAGCTACAGTGGCTCCCTCACGCCGCCCCAAGCCTGGCAGCTCGGCCTCGGCATTGTCAGTGAGGACCGCAAGGCCGAGGGG
>JAJRTL010000514.1 GCA_024278315.1 Planctomycetota bacterium
CGACACATTCGCAGTCGAATCGTGGCGGATTCCGCTACCTGGTTCGAGCATGGCGAAGAGGGGCAAGGTTGGTACCTCGTGCAGGGGCGACGCAATGACTTCTATGCCGAACCGGACTCTCGAGGTTCGCGAGGCTACGATCTCGATTTCCTCTCGACCGAGACCTTTCCGGGATTGCATCCGGAGAGCCTGCGGAAGCAGCTCAAGGACCGACGCGGATTGTTGGATCTCTCCTACAGTGACCTGGTCCGACTCGTGCGCGCCCACCCCGCTGTGAGTGCCTACACCGTCTACCTCCACTATCACATCACCTACCCTCTGGCCAACCTCATCCTTCTGCTCCTGGCCCTTCCCTTCGGGCTTCGCTTCGAGAGAGGGAGCAAGACAGAGAGAATCTTCTATGCCTTGGTCATCTGTGGAGCCTATCTCGTGACCGATTATGTGACACGGAACATGGGTACCGGTGGTTTCCTGCATCCAGTGATCGCTGCGTGGTTTCCGACGGTCCTGTTCGGGAGCCTCGGTGCAGTCATGTACGATAGCGTGCGCACATGAGAGGGAATCTCCTACCGGCCCTCAGTCTGTTTGTGTTCCTCGCCTGCTCGAGTGCACCCCAGATGCCCGAGGGAAGCGGCAAGGGCATGCTCTCCTGGGATCGCCAGGCGCCCGAAGGCGCAGTGGTATATGAGAAGCCCCTCTGGACGCAAGGAGATCGGTTTCTCTATATCAAGGGCGGGCAGGAGCATCTCGACTTCCGCGTGACGCTGGCTGACCCCGAGAAGGGATATGAACTCGAGGAACATCGCACGGGCTTGCTCCTCCGCTTGGATGCTGGCTTCGCCGAGGTTGAAAGGGCGGCGCGTTCCGACTCCGGTCTGAGGCGTCTCTTTGCGCCGAAGAACCCTGAGGTCCACTTTCCACTGTGGGTCGGCAAGAAGTGGAGTGCCAGCTACCTGGACAAGGACAGCGACGGGCGATCACGGCCCATCCTCGCAGAGTTCCACTGCGATGCCGTCGAGACGCTCGACACGGCTGCGGGTCGTTTCTCCTGCCTACGGATCTGGGAGCAGAGACGCCTGGATGTCCCAGGCAAGACCTATCTGGCTCGAGTGGCCCTGCACTGGTATTCCCCCGAGGTCGGATGGCTCGTCCGGAGCCTGGAAGGGGGGACTCTCCAGGAGTTGGAGACCTTCGAACGCCAGAGGCGCTGAAGGTCCCCTGCTTCCGAATCCTCGAGAGAGCTACTGACCTTCGGTGCCGCCCGAGACTTCGAGGAAGTCCCCGTCTTCGAGCAGAAGACTCTTCAGGTGCCCACCGGTGCCGAGATACTCGGCGTGCTTGAAGCCCGTGCCGGTGCCAGCCCAGGCGTCCTTGAACCAGAAGCTGTAGGCATCCACGATGAAGAAGTCGCCGATCCCTGCGCCCAGTCGTGCGAGGGGAACGACCGGGATGATCCAGAGTACGGCGCTCAGCCAGGGACTATCCGTGTAGATCTTGGCGTCCCAGTCATCGACGGTGCGGAAGATCTGGTGGGGTCCAGCGGAACAACCGGAGAAGAAGAGAAGACCTCCGAGGAGGAGACCCGAAAGAGCTTTGCGCATGTTTGTCTCTCTTTGGAATGAGCTGCCATGTGGCGATGCGGGAACCGTACTCCCGATGGCAAGGATTGTTTGCATCCAAGTTGCTTCTGGTCAAGCGAATAGACCGCAAAGATCGGGTCGATTCCCCTCCTGGCCCCGGAACCTTCCCCTGGCCCGGATGATTCATGAGATCGTTGCCAGCAGATGTGCCAATGGGGAAGCCAGTATCGGTATGGTGTCCCACACTCATCGCTCATCCCATCCCACGCTCATTGGCCTCATGGCTCACGGGGCTCATGCAGCATAAGAGGGTGTTGAACTCACTTCTCTCTCACGGAGCCACAGAGATCACGAAGGAAGGCAGGGAGTGAGAGTGGGTTCTCGATCCGTTTCCCCTTGAGACTCTGGATCGGTGTTTTCCCTGGAGGGGTTCAAAGGACGCCTGACGGTACCTCTCGGACCAGGACCACGAACTTGTGGGCTCGTTCGGCTTTGCTTCGCCTTGACGAACCTCCTGGGTCGCCTTCGCTTCTCGCAGCCCCCCTGAACTCGACTGGCCTCCACACCCTCTTTGGCGCAGGCTCCCCCGCAGGCCTCGGTGTGCGAACTGTGCCTATAGCCCCAGATAGAGCCCGCATTCGGGGCAGTGGGTGGGGCCACGCTCGAAGGGTGTCAGACAGGCGGGGCAGGTCCAGGTCTCTTCGTCGACATCGATGCTCTGGGAGGAGATTTCGCGTTCTTCTGGGCTCAGGCTGCTTTCCCAGTGTTCGTCGAGCACGACCTGGGCGTCGCTCCTGGTTTCACTCGCGACCGCGAGCGAGAAGACGGGGCTTCACTTTCTTGTGCTGCCGGGCGTAGTGAGGATCTCGCAGGGGATGCCCTTTCGATCCAGTTCCTGGGAGAGTCTGCGCAGCAGGTTGAGAGGGCCTTGTGTGATGATTTCCATGTCGTGATAGAGGCCGGGATCAGCGGCGACGGTTCCGGAATTCGAGCTTGGGAAAATCGGGGAATGTGATCGTGGAGAGGAAATAGCACATTTCGTCCACGGTGCGTTCGCCAAAGCCCACATCCTGCGGCGGGCGGTGGGGGTTGCGGGGATTGGCAGCAGAGTTGTCATACCAACCTGTGAGCGTGAGTTCGGTGCCCTTGGGCAGCCGGATCGGAGTCGTGGGTTCATAGATGAGCTGCCAGTTGAAGTCCCAGTCCTGGACATCGATCAGTGTGATCTCCTTGCCACCGGGTTGCCTGGCCACCAGGGACATGCGCTTGCCCAGGAGGTGCATGTGGGGAAAGAGCGTGTGGATGACTGCGTCTGCACGGAGCTGGATCTTCTTGCGCACCACATGGTTCTTGGCACCGGCAGGGATCTTGAACCGGAACTGTGCCAGTTCATGCGTGTAGGCGTATCGATCCGGCTCCTTGTCGGAGAAGTAGATCCCGATCCGGCTCTGATCGATCTCCTCCTTGCCGGTCTTGTAGTAGTGCATCTGCACGACCATGTCGCGGCCCGGACCGATGTGGAATGCCACGCCCTTGGGAAGGGGGCGGACCCTGGCGCCTGGAGCCCAGCCTCCCAGGATGTGCTCTGGTCGGAAGCCAGGACCCCCGAAGCGCCGGTAACCGGGCATCGGATCCGCCGCGTCCAGGGCACGGCCCTGATGTTTGGCATCCAGGAAGCCCAGCATGTGGTGGACGACCTTCTTGTTCCCTGGCTGGTAGTCGATGGCTCGGATGTTCTTCTGCTCCTCCTCCGTGAGAGGGAGCACGAACAGCACGTACTCTTCGTCGCCATCCGCGGTGACCTTGTATCTGGGGAGCTCGAGGATCAGGCCGGGCTTGCCGAGCTTCCATCCCTTCGGGAAGACGGGCATCGGGGGGGCTTTGCTGGCATCGCCCAGAGGTGTCCCCCCATTGGCCCAGACCTTGAGGATCTCCTTCTGCCTGCCGCTCAATCGGCAATCGTCTTTGAAGGCGTCCTTGGGACCCACCGCCTTCCAAGGAGGCATGATTCC
>JAJRTL010000515.1 GCA_024278315.1 Planctomycetota bacterium
CATGTCCACACAATCGCAGTGGTTCCAATCCAAGTCGAACATGACTTCGTCGCATGCACCAACAGTACAGGTTCCGCGACATTCCGCGAGAGTATTGCCAGCTCCATCCTGCTTTACCTCAAGCGTGCAGGTGCAGTAGTCAGGAGTGGTCATCAGACTCGTGGCAGCTAGCAGGAATGAACCTGCAAGGAATGTGAACAAGATGGAGTGAACGGCTATCTTGATCACGCTTTGCTCCTTTGTCATAGGTGGAGATCAGAGCTCTCAGGCTTTCTCTCCACCAAGTCCTGTGACCCATTAAGGGGCCATCATGGTGAGATCGCCGCCCGTGTTGAGTTCGCAAGCGGAGCAGCGGCTCGTACTCCTGCGGAGTTTCAGAGCGGGGAGCAGACGCGTCAAGGGGGGTGCTGGAGCGGCGGCTGAGGTTGCACAGATATGCCCTTACAGAACACAGCCACAGGACAACATATGTAGAAAGTGCATTACAGATATGTGATCTCATCGGAACGACTCCCATGCCGCCCACCCCTGGCCTCCCACGTTGCGGCTCCAAACGGTCGCTGGATTCCTCAGGTATTTGCTCAGATAGGCACCGAGCGTACCAAATGCCGCTGGACGACCGATCCCTCCATCCGCGCTCACGGAGAAGCTGTTGTCTCCTTCTCCATAGGTCTTGCCGTGCACATGCAAGTCAATGGACTTTCGTGTCATGAGGATGACCATGCCACCTCTTCCTCCGGGTGGCGACGGACATGTGGCAGGGCACCTTGTGTTGGATGAGTTCCCACATCGTAGGAACTGTCGGAAGTGTGGTCTTGTTTCGCTCGGAGAGGTGACGGTCCACCCCGTCCGAGGGGGCGCAGCGCAACTCGAGGGGGCAGGAGGCCTGTGGGGAGCCGGCGTGGGGCGCCAGAGGAGGGGCAGGAGGGGCTGGATCCTGGGCCCTTGGTGCTGACAATCGGTGCCGGGGCGCTAGGATGCTCGGCCCGGAATCCCTGATCCCAGCCAGTCCCCCAGCCCGACGCCAGTGTGACGAAATGAGTCTCCAAGACAGTATCCAGAAGGTCCTCGACGCCGAGAGGCTCTCCCCCGAGGAGGGCTATGAGCTCTATACACAGGCCGAGCTGCCCCTGCTGGGGATGCTGGCGGGTGAGGTGCGGAGCCGCTTCCACAGCGACGGGATCGTCACCTACATCATCGATCGCAATATCAATCCGACCAACGTCTGTATCACCGACTGCGGATTCTGTGCCTTCTACCGCAGGCCGGGGGATCCCGAGAGCTACGTGCTGGCGCGCGAGGAGATCTACCAGAAGATCGACGAACTGCAGGAGCAGGGCGGCATCCAGGTGCTGATGCAGGGAGGCCACCATCCGACGCTCAAGACGGAGTGGTTCGAGGCGCTGTTCCGGGATCTCAAGGAGCGCTACCCCGACCTCTGGCTGCATGCCATGAGCCCGCCCGAGATCGTGCACCTCTCCCACCTGGACAAGATCCCCGTGCGCGAGGTGCTGCAGCGTCTGAAGGATGCCGGTATGGACAGTATCCCCGGCGGCGGAGCCGAGATCCTGGTCGAGCGCGTGCGCGAGATCATCGCGCCCAAGAAGGCGACCACCGACGAATGGCTCGACGTCATGCGTCAGGCCAGCGCGGTGGGCATGCGCGGCTCGGCGACGATGATGTTCGGCAGCGTCGACAGCGCGCGCGAGCGCATCGAGCACATGGACCGGCTGCGCGACCTGCAAGACGAGACTTCGCAGAGTGACGGGAGAGCCTTCTTCACGAGCTTCATCCCCTGGACCTTCCAGCCCGACCACACGCCGATGGCCGAGGAATGGTCCAAGCACAACCAGAAGGTCACGCGCGCCGAGTATCTGCGCACGCTGGCCATCTCACGCATCTACCTGGACAACTTCGTCAACGTGCAGACCTCCTGGGTCACGCAGGGCATCAAGACCTGCCAGGTGGGACTCAGCATGGGCGCCAACGACGTCGGCTCGATGATGCTCGAGGAAAATGTCGTGAGCTCGGCAGGCTGCGACCACATGACGACGATCGCCGACGTGGAGCGTCACATCAAGGATGCCGGCTTCGTCCCGATGCGCCGCAAGATGAACTTCGACCTGCTGACGCTGGACAACCAGCCCACGACCCGCGCACAGCTCGCGGCCGAGGGAGTGATCGCCGGGAGCGCCGCCGGCCAGGAGACCCGATGAGCAAGGCCCACGACTGGGACGGCATCGTTGCCGAGTCCTTCCCCCATGCGTCCGAGCAGGCACCCGAGATGGAGAACCTCCTTCTCGATCGCCAGGGGCTCGGCGAGATCCGTCGCAAGGTCGACGCGGGCGAGCGGCTCACCTTCGACGAGGGGATGCAGCTGCACGATCACCCGAGCCTCTCTGCCGTCGGCCTGCTGGCCGACCGCGTGCGCCGGCGCATGCACGGAAAGAAGACCTACTTCAACGTCAACCTCCACATCGACTACACCAACGTCTGCGCCTACACCTGCAAGTTCTGCGCGTTCGCGGCCAAACCAGGCGAGGACCGCGCCTACACGATGGAACTCGGCGACATCGAGAAGCGCCTGGCCGGCTTCCGCGGCAGCGATCTCAGCGAAGTGCACATGGTCGCGGGCATCCACCCCGACAAGGGCTACGAGTACTACCTCGACATGGTGCGCGGCGCCAAGCGCGGCCTGCCCGAGGTCCACGTCAAAGCCTTCACGATGGTCGAGATCGACCACATGCTCAAGATCTCGGGCAAGAGCGAGTCCCAGGTCTTCGACGACCTGCGCGAAGCCGGGCTCGGCTCCTGCCCCGGCGGCGGCGCCGAGATCCTGGTCGACCGCGTGTGGAAGGCGACCTTCGCCGAGAAGATCGGTCCGGACGACTGGCTCGCCACCTCACGCAAGGTGCATGAGAACGGCTTCCGCAGTAACGCCACAATGCTCTACGGACACATCGAGAAGCCCCACGAGCGCATCCGTCACTTCGAGCGCCTGCGTGAGCTGCAGGACGAGACCGGCGGATTCCAGACCTTCATCCCGCTCGCCTTCTGGCCCTACAACTCCAAGCTGGAAGGTTACGGCAAGGTCACGACCGGCTGGCTCGACCTGCGCATGATTGCGCTCTCACGTCTGATGCTCGATAACTTCGCCCACATCAAGGCCTACTGGGTCATGCTCACGCCCCCCATCGCCCAGACAGCGCTGTCCTACGGCGCGGACGACATCGACGGTACGGTCACCGAAGAGCACATCACCCACGACGCCGGCACCACCGCCCCGATGCTCCTCCCCCAGAAGGACCTCGTCCATCTCATCCGCTCCGCCGGCTACGAGCCCGTTCTGCGCGACACGACCTACAGCAAGCTCGAGGCCGTGAAGGGCTGAGGCGGCCGTGAGGGCATCCCCGCTCTCAGGAGGATTCCGTCAAAGCCTTCTGGAGCAGGTCGTCGATGCCCAGCGTTTGCCCCCACATCTCCATGGCCGGGACGTCGAGGGTCTTGGACTGGGCCTTGAGGACGCCGAGAACGTCACGCCACTGTCGCTCTGAGGCCTCTCCGCCTTTTCGATACCACAGCAGCTTCTGGAGGACAATGGCCTCGGGGCTCGTCACGTCGATGCTTGCGGTCGCGGACGGATCCACGAGGATCTGGCGACGCCGTTCCCATTTCCATAGGTCGAATCCCTTCCACTCGGGCACGAAGATATCGATACGCATCATCGATGCTTTGTGCAGGGCCTGAAAGGATCCTCGATGACGGATTTCGTCTTTGGCCCATTCTAGATCCACAATGAAGTCCGCGCGTAACAGGTCCAAGAGTTCGTCTGCTTGTTCGATCTGTATGTCGACTGCTAGATCAACGTCGAGAGTCGTGCGGGGTTCGCCAAATGTCGTGCTGGCCAAGGAGCCCCCCAGCACATAGCGAATCCCCAGATCGGCGAACACTCTCGTCACACGGAGGGCGATCTCGAGGGGATCGGTCACGCTAGTCCAGCCAGGCCTCGGCCTGGCTTCCGAACCAGCGCAGGGTCTCCTCTCTTCCCAGGCGGCGGGCACCGGCCCGACGGCGCAGCTCTTCTTCGCTGGCGTCCGGATACTGTTCACGCAGGCCCGCAAGGAGGAGTCGTTCGGCCGCTCGGAAAGCGGCGCTCGCCGCCTCCAGTCGCTGCAGTGGCGTCATGGCGCGGACCTTCTCAAAGACCAATCGATCCATGGCTTCACTGCAATCTTCGGACTGTGGCCGGTAGGTGGACATGTGCGACATCCTAGCAGGACCGTAGCGGACCGCCGACGAAAAGCATCCTGGCTCACCAATCTTTCGTGGCACAGCCAAGGCCCGCTCCTGCTCGCCTCGTGCGCCCGCAGGTCCGCCAACGACGCCGCAGCTGCCGGACGGAACCCAGCACTCGCGGGGCGTGGCTCCACCCATCGATGAGTGTCCTGATTCTTCTTGCTCGACAACTTCGCCCACATCAAGGCCTACTGGGTCATGCTCACGCCCCCCATCGCCCAGACGGCGCTGTCCTACGGCGCCGACGACATCGATGGCACGGTCACCGAAGAGCACATCACCCACGACGCCGGCACCACCGCCCCGATGCTCCTCCCCCGCAAGGACCTCGTCCACCTCATCCGCTCCGCCGGCTACGAGCCCGTCCTGCGCGACACGACCTACAGCAAGCTCGAAGCCGTGAAGGGCTGAGGCAGGGGTGAGAGACCGGCCGCTACGGGAGACAGGACGCGAGATCACCAAGGGTGCGGACCAGCCAGGTCAGGTGCCTACGTCCGCATCACGGATTCGAAGATAGCCACGACTGTAGACCGATAATCGCCCATGCAGGGTCTCACCGTGCTCGCCGAAGATCTGGGCTACGACAGCGACTTTGGCTGGCCCATTCGCGGCTTCGAGGCGAAGCAGGAGCACTCCGGCATGCGTGCGACGCTGCCGATACACCAGTTCTCCGAAGTCCTTGTCCATTGTGATGACGAGGCGCTTTTCGCGGGCCGCCCGGCTCAAGATCTTCGCATCTTCCATGGACGGATCCAAGTCGCGCACTGCCACAACATCGTGACCTGCATCTCGAAGGAATCTTTCGACCCCGATCCCGACACCAACGTCGACCAGAATCTTCAAGGTCTCATGTTCCCGTCGGCCGAATCGGATAGACCAGCTCTCCTGACACCCGCTCGGCGGCATAGACGAGCACGGCTCGAATATCCTCTTCTTCGAGTTCAGGATGGTCCGCTAGAAGTTCTTCCTTGGTGACGCCAGCGGACAGGGCTCTAAGGATCTGTTCAACACTGATCCTCAACCCGCGGATCGTAGGTTTTCCCACGAGAACAGCGGGATCGACTTTGATTCGCTCCAAGAGAGCTGCGTCAGCGCGTTCCATGTGTTCCTTCCTTGTTCGATGGCGTGATCTTCCCCGTGTTGGTGTAGGGAACAAGGGTTCAGTAGACGCCCACCGCGTGCGGACGTCAAGAGGGGGTGGAGTTTGGGGAAGGGCCACGACCTGTGGGCTCGATCCAGGCATGATCGAGCTCTCCCGCCTGATGCTGGACAACTTCGCCCACATCAAGGTCAGGCGTGTCATGCTCATGCCCCCCATCGCCCAGACCGCGCGCTGTCCTACAGCGCGGTTGCTCCTCCCCCACAAGGACCTCGTCCACCTCGTCCACCTCATCCGCGCCGCCGGCTACGAACCCGTGCTGCGCGACAGGACCTACAGCTTGCTCTGGCTGAGGGCCCCTCGGCTACAGGATGCCTCGGATCCTGGCCTGCGATCCTGGGGCATCGTCCAAGGATGACAGAGCAGGCTCTGGTCTCGATGGATGACAGGTGCCTCATGCAGCAGTTTTTCATCAATCGGGTTGAAGGGCGGGGCAGCATCCTGGATCTATAGGCTGTGACTCGCCAATCCAATACACCTGGGGACGATTTCGATGGCACGCTGGCTGTGCTGTTCCATCCGGTGCAGGCTTTCTGCGAGCGCATGCTGGGAGACCGGCATGAGGGAGAGGATGCCGCCCAGCAGACCTTTCTACAGGCCTATCGTGCCTGGGATCGCTTCCGAGGACAGGCCACACGCAAGACCTGGATCTTCCGGATCGCTGCCAATGTCTGCGCGCGAGACCTGGAAAGTCGCAGGCGCCTGCCAAGCGAAACGATGGAACTCCCAGAGGAGACGGCTGGGGAGGACACGAATCCAGCGGCCAGGCTTCTGAGCGAGGAGCAAAGCCAAGCTGTGGACAAGACGCTGCAGGAGCTCAGCCCGGCGCACCGCATGGTGCTGGTCCTGTTCTGTCTCGAAGAACTGTCACACATGGAGATAGCCGAGCTCCTGGCTTGTCCCGAGGGCACCGTCTGGTCTCGCTTGCACCACGCGCGCAGGGCCTTTGCAGAACGATTTCAGCAGCACGGCATTCCGTGCAGAACAAAGGAACAATCATGAGTCAGTCCGAGGACCCGATGGAGCAGCTCTTCTTGAAATCAGAGTTCGGAGGCGAACTCGACAAAGCCGAGACTGCGCGAGTGGCGGGCTTTTTGGGCACGGATCAGGGCCGTGCCTTTCGGGACGGTGTCCGGCAGACCCGTGAGATTCTACAAGTCCGCGTGGCTGACGCTGACGATCGCACTCCGCTTGCTCCAGCGCGAGTGGCCGAGCTTCGCGCCCGCTTCGATGCCACGCATCGCTTGAACACACGCAGCATGAGCAGAAGGTTTCTCGGCCTGCTGCTAGGATCCTTCTGCATGGCCACCCTGGGTGCCCTCGTCGGCCACATCCTGGTGCCCTTCCATCCCAGAGCACCCGAGTCCCCCGATCTCACCAACCTCTGGATCGTTCTCTACAGTGCCGCAGCAATCTTCTCCGCATACATGTTCTATCGACTACGAGAGTTGGAGCACGCACCGGACCTGTTCGACCGTCTGGCCCGCCGCGAGCCCAGCCTGCCTCGCTCGCTTGCCGACCACCTCGGGTACTTCCCCATCATTGCTGTCCTGGTGATGCTCACCGCCACCCGTGAGGGTTGGCTATGGGCTCTCGCCGAAGTCCTGACGCTGTGGCTCGTCTTCGCCTTGTCAGCCCACTACCTACGCCGGCTTCTGCGCCGTCAGCGCATGGACACGGACCCCGAACTTTGGACGTGGTGGTACGGCGAGCGGGATCAGGGCCGATCCTGATCGAAGGAAAAGGAGACAAGGCAACCCGCGCGGAACCCCGGCTGGCCGCCTCTCGCCACATCCAAAGATCGGCTATCGGATCCAGCGATAGTGTCGGGTCTCTGTGTCATACTCCAAGACCGGTCCTTCATGGTCCTTGAGGAGCGTCTCGAGCTCTTCCTCGCTGATGGACTGAAAGTCGGTTCCAAAGTTGAGGTCTTCCGTGTTCAGGAGCATCCAGGCATTCGTGTGTACAGG
>JAJRTL010000516.1 GCA_024278315.1 Planctomycetota bacterium
GAGCGCATTTCGAGTTCAGGACGGCTGCGCGAGATGAAGGCGACCCAAGAGGGTCGTCGAATCGAAGCAATGCCGAGCGAACCGATAGGTTCGCGGTCCTGGACCGAAAGGCGCCGCCAGACGCATCGATCTCATGAATCATCCGGGTTAGTAGAGCTGGACCGAGTCCACGGTGGACACCGGGATGGGGGACTTCCTGGTGTTGGTGATGTCGAACATGAGGCACTGCCAATAGAAGGTGCCCTTGAACCTTCCCGCCGGTGTGGGCAGCGCCCATTGGGCAACACGGGTGTTTGCATCGTGTACTGCGCTCAAGCTCGTCACGGTGAAGGACGGGTCGATGAAGAAGACCGGATGGCCTCCATGCCCCATGGAGAGGAAACCGGGGAGGGTCCAGGGCCGAGGCGAGGTGCTGATGCTCAAGATGGAGATCGTCGTCGTGGGCTTGGGTCCCAGATGCGTGTAGATGTGGAGGACCTTGCCCGTCTTGAGACGGGGAGGAAGGGCCAGCAGGGACCGACTGTTGTGTCGGACCTGCAGCGTGAGGGCCCGACTCGCAAAGCCGATGTTGCGCAGATAGCAGCTGTAGGTCCCTGGTTGGAGAGCCTGCGGAGGATGGATCTCCATCTTGGTGTCACTCAGAATGCGCAGGTAGCCCTTGTGCCAGTCCTCCGGATCTCGGCTCGAGATGATCAGGCTTCCGATATGGGCAGAGCCGACGGAGTTGAATCCCGAGCCAGTGAGTCTGATCGCTTGATCATGGATCACTTCGAATGTCGTGTTCTGCGCGGAAGTGATGTTCGGGACCTGCACGTACCAGATCCGTTGCTTCTGGGGCAGGGAGAGCTTCTGGCTTCCGTCTCTCACACGGGCGTATACATACTTCAAGCCGGGCTTGCTGTTGCCGCCGTACTTGGAGAGATCGTAGCTACGTGGACTCTTCGAGTAGGACTTCCACGCAGACCAGGTCGATCCATCCGACGAATACTGGATCGCGGTCGTATTGCCTTGTGCATGCACCTCGACCATGACCGAAAGGCTCTTGGTGGCCTTGGCGCCTTGCTGGATCCGGATGAGAGTCACCAGCGGATCTGACTGGACGTAGAGGATGGATTCCAGACGCGTGTTGCTGGTGTTGCCAGCTCGGTCGCGCACCATGGAAAAGACGTTCTTGGCACCAGGCGAGCTGTTGCCGCCCAGGGTCGAGAGGTCGTGGGTCATGGGAGCGCTCGTGTATGTCTTCCATGGACCCCAGGTCTTTCCGTCGCTGGAGAATCGCATCGAAGCCACACCACTGAGTGCGTCAGAAGCGCTCAGCCTGAGTGTCACCTTGAGATTGTTGGTTCGGTCGGCTCTGTCATTGATGGAGACGGACTTCAGGGAGGGCGGGGTCTTGTCGACCCGGATTGGCCCCCAATGCCCGGTTAGCTTGGAGAGGTTGCCGACGCCATCGATGGCTCGAATGTGGAAGTACTTCCCTGGGGTTTCACCAACGTCGAAGTAGATCCCGGTCTTGGCGCCGCTCATGGTCGACCGGCTTGGGTTTGAATACGACTTGTCTGTGACGAGGGTGGCGAGACCCGTGACTCGGGCGCAGCCCACGTCCGTGGCCTTGGTCCAGGCCATCTGTACCTGGCTGGACCGGCTCCATACGCCGCTGCTGTGGGACGTGCTCCTGAGTTGTGCGATGTCATTGGGGGGACTGCTGTCCACGCAGAGTGTCTTGGTCACCCGGAGCGGAGCCTTGGGATTGAGGTCGAAATCACAATATGTCTTGAGTGAATAGATACCATCCACGGACGGAGCCTGCAGAAACCACACGATGGTCCGCTTGTAGCCCGAACCCACGGTCATTCCTCCCAATGTGGTCTTACGCGTCGAGGGATAGCCCCAGGACGGATAGGAACGGCCTTCCAGATAGCGCTGCGTGATGGGCTTTTTGTCGAGCGTCTTTCGAGAGAGCGCAACGACCTTCACAGGCTCTGGAAAGTCCGGATAGATCCTCGCGTTCGAGAACTCTCTCACCTCGTTTCCCGATTCCAGTGTCGCCACGTACGCGAACACCTGGTTCCGTAGGACTTTGGCGCTCTGCATCGCGACGTTCAGGGTCGGTTGTCCGGTGATGGGCTTCTTGTAGTAGAAGAGGGTCCACGCGGCGTGGGGAAGGTAGGTGAAGGGGACAGACTGCCCATAGACCTTGATGCGGAGCTTCTTGCCTCTGATGGAGTTTGCAAACTTGGATCCGGCGATCGAGAGGTTGAGCCTTTTTGTCGATTTGAGTTCGATTTCTCCCGTATTGCCCCCCGCGCTGAATGGTGCAATGTCGATGAAGACCCGGACATCGCTGACCCGAGCCTGCTTCGAACCACCCGAGGTGGCCTGCTCGATGTAGCTCATCACGAGCTTGGCGTTGGTGATGTTCTTGGGGACGGTGATGTCCGTATAGAAATACTTGCCCGAGCTCGTGAGAGGCCTCGCCGACCAAGAGCTCACCCAGCTGTAGCGGGGACTGCTGTTGGCCATCTTGTAGGCATCGATCAGGCCGTAGCCGACCCGGAAGCCGGAGTAGGCTCCATCGCTACCTTGCCAGCCGGCGCTCGCGAGCATCTGCGCCTTGATCCGATGCGGTCGGTAGTCGTACGTAGCCTTCCACTTCTGGAGGAAGGAAGCGATGGCGCCGGTCACGTGTGGGGCGGCCATGCTCGTGCCTCCGAGGGTGGTGTATTTGTCCGTCGTCTTGGTCTTCGTCGAAGTGATGGCATCGCCCGGGGCACAGATCTCGGGCTTGTGCCTCCAGTCGCTGGTCCCGCCCTGCGAGAAGGCCGATAGATCTCCGGGACGGATCTTGCTGGTCCAGTAGTCGTCCACGGATCCCACGGTCAAGGCGTTCTTGGATGAGCCCGGAGAGCCGACACCGATACCTTTGTTCCCTGCAGCAAAGACATAGGTCTGTCTATGTCGGTAGACGTAGTTGTCCACTGAGCGAGCCGAGGATTCGGTGCCGGACCACTTGGAGCTGGTTGCATCCGTGCCCCAGGAGTTGTTGATGGCCCTAGGCCGTGCGCTCGTCTGGCTCCCAGAGCCTACGGTCGAGCTCATGACCTTGAAGAGCGTGCTCGCCGAGCCGACGGATTTGCCATTTCCGTCCAGATAGCGCCCCACGAAGAGCCTGTTCTGCGGCGTGCCACCGACGCCGGGTGCCATCCCCCTGTAGCGTATGTCCGCACGTCCCATGCCCACCATGGTTCCAGCCACATGTGTGCCATGTCCATCCGCATCCTGCCAGGTGGCGGCGCTCGAGGATCCGATATTGGACCAACCCGCCAGGTTCTGGAGGAGATCCTTGTGCGTCTTGTAGGTTCCGCCTCCGGCGGCATTGCTCAATCCCGTATCGATGACACCCAGGGTGATCCCGCTGCCGTCATAGTCTCCGCGCACTCGATCCTGCCCGATCATGGCCACAGACTGGTCATGCAGGGAGTGGTGGATCTGCTTGAGTTCGATGTAGGCCACGAAGTCGAGCTTGCGGATCTCGAGGATCTGCGCAGCAGTGGCCGAACCCTCGAAGATATGCACATTGCCGATCTCGTTGTAGTGGTCGTGTCGGTAGCCCAGAGCCTCCAGTGCCTCGTGCATCGGGCCATGGGGGAAGACGATCTCGATCTGCCCCGTAAGAACCCTGCCCTTGCGGGACAGCTCGCCCTGCTTCCGGATCACCGTCTTCTCCCCGAGGTCGGAGGCGAAGACACTGATGTCGACGCGAAACCTCTCCTTGGGATGCCTGGCTTGGATCGCGGCTCGGAGCGAGGGTTCGAGCTTCTGGTCGGGCTGTGCATGACCGACCCAGTGGACGAAGGGAAGGGCTGCGATCCTGGACAGTTCTGCGAGCGGGATCCTGGCGACGTAGCTCTGCCAGGTGTGCACACCGAGGATCTCTACGCCCAGTCTCTGAAGCCCTCTTACCTTCTTCTCGTCGGCCATGCGGCCGCGGAGCATCACGTAGCCGTACGTGAACCCGCTGGGGCTCTTGCGGCGCAGGCGGAGGAGGCGGAGATCGATTCCGCGTTCCGGGGCGAAGGATCCCCCCGTGAAGGCAAGGACGTAGGGCTCGCCCTTGCGCAGGATGGGGAGGGTATCCGGTCGACTACCGGTCGGATCGGGATTCTCGCTGGGGGTGAAGTCCGGCTCATCGCCAGGGACTGCCGTGAAACCTGTCCTTCCTTCGAGGGAAAGAGGCGGGGGGACCGGCTTTGGATCGCTGGCCGTCGAGGGGTCCCGGGACTTCGAGATGCCCCGCGAGTCCAGCACGGTGCGCGCAGTTCCGGATGCCTGGGCAGGTATGGAGGTGGCCAGGGTGAGGCCGGCGAAGGCGGAGATGGAAATACGATAGAGAAGGGCTTGGAGGGGCTGGACCGGAGGCATGCAGACCTCGAAGAAGAGGGGAAAGAGATAGGATGGGCTCGGGCCCGGCAGTGTGTGGAAGGCCCACTGCCAACAAGAGAGAGAGCGCAGGCGGGGAAGATTCTGAACGCAGAACTCTCAATATTTCTCGATCAAAGAGGATCACCGCCTCCTGCGTCCGCCGAAGGCCCATGCCCCCTCCCGACGTCGAATCCTAGAGCCCGCGTGGGCTCCGGGTCACGCAGCGCTTCTCGCCAGAGCGCAAGCCCCGTGTCGCAGAGGTCGCTCGCGGCAGACGGTGTCGATGAGACTTGGGGCTATGATGGCTCCTGAGGCTTGTACGCCTGGCTGCGATTCCTTGCACTCGACCGGTAGCCCTTTCTGGACGCACTCAACTTCTTGTGCTTGCGGGTGGCCAGCTTGGGCGGTGTGTCGGGGATGAGGCATTGCTTGCCTCGGCCGATGAGGTCGCGGCGGTCGGCGTCGAGGAGGGCGCGGCGGACGGTGTGATAGTTCTCAGGCGCAAAGAACTGCATGAGGGCGCGCTGGACCTGGCGGTCCTTGAGTTTGGTGGCGGTGTCGACGGGCTTCATCGTGATGGGGTCGAGGCCGGTGTGGTACATGCAGGTCGCGATGTCCATGGGGGCGGGGATGAAGTCCTGGACCTGCTCGGGCTTGTAGCCGCGTTGCTTGAGGAAGATGGCCAGCTCGATCATGTCGTCCACGGTGCTGCCGGGATGGCTGCCGATGAAGTAGGGGACGAGGTACTGGTCCTTGCCTCTCTTGTGACTGGCTTTCCTGAACTTGTCGGCGAAGTCGTCGAAGGTGTCGAGCTCGGGCTTCTTCATGAGCTCGAGGACCCGGGGGCTCGCATGTTCGGGGGCGACCTTGAGGTGGCCGCCGACATGGTGCTCCACGAGTTCGTCGATGTATTCCTCGTCGAAGCGTGCGAGGTCGGTGCGGATGCCCGAAGCGATGTGGACCTTCTTGACGCCGGGGATGGCGCGTGCCTCACGCATGAGATGGATCGTGTCCTTGTGGGAGATGTCGAGGAGCTTGCAGATGGTCGGATGGATGCAGGAGAGACGGCGGCAGCGCGCTTCGACCTCGGGCTGGGTGCAGCGCATGCGATACATGTTGCCGGTGGGCCCGCCGAGATCGGAGATGTGACCCTTGAAGCCCGGGGCCCCGGCGATCTGCTCGACCTCGTGCAGGATGGAGCGGGGAGAGCGGCTCTGGATCGTGCGGCCCTGGTGCATCGTGATGGAGCAGAAGGTACATCCGCCAAAGCAGCCACGCATGATCTGCACGGAGTCCTGGATCATCTCCCAGGCGGGGACGGGCTCGCGGTAGCTCGGATGAGGGAGCCGCGTGTAGGGGAGATCGTAGAGGTCGTCCATCTGCGCTTCGTCCAGCGGTAGTTCGGGAGGGTTGATGACGAGCCTGCGATCACCGTGCAGCTGGATCAGGCGGCGACCGTTCTGCGGGTTGGTCTCGTGGTGCAGGAGGCGAGTGGCTTCGGCGAACTTGCGCTTGTCCTCCTTGACCTCCTCGAAGGAAGGAAGCCTGACGTCGCCTCCGCCGCCATGTCCCAGATCGAAGTCATGCTCGGGTAGATCCTCCTTCCTGCCGAGCAGGTAGGCCACGCCGCGCAGGTCCCGCAGGTCGCGGATGGACTCGCCTGCGTCCAGGCGCTGCGCGATGCCAAGGAGGATGCCTTCGCCCATGCCGAAGCCCAGGAGGTCCGCCTTGGACTTCAGCAGGCTGCTCGGCATGACGGTGTCCGACCAGTAGTAGTAGTGGGCGATGCGGCGCAGCGAAGCCTCGACTCCACCGATGACGACCGGCACGCCCTGCCATGCCTCCCGGCAGCGCTGGGCATAGACCGCCGTGGGTCGGTCGGGCCGCAGGCCAATCTGACCACCCGGCGAATAGGCGTCTTGGTTGCGTCGCTTGCGGTTGGCCGTGTAGTGATTGACCATCGAGTCCATGTTGCCAGCTGATACGGCATAGAAGAGCCGTGGGCGACCGAGCTCCCGCCAGGGATCGGCGCTCTTCCAGTCGGGTTGGGAGAGAATGGCGACACGAAAACCGTGCTTCTCCAGCCACCGGCAGAGGATGGACGCCGCGAAACTCGGATGGTCGATGTAGGCATCGCCACTCACGAAGACGATGTCGACCTCGTCCCAGCCACGGGCACGGATCTCCTCGGCCGTTGTCGGCAGGAAGGAATCGCGGTCAGGTGCTGGCTTGTGGGGCATCGTGGCTGGTTCCGGGGATCCGTGAAACTGGGGCGAGGAGTATAGCCGCTCTGCGCGGATCCGCGGCTATTCGTCCTTCTCCACCAACAGCATCCGGAATCCATAGGTGTCCCAGGCGCCGTCTTCGCCCGCGCCGGTCCAATAGTTGGCCCGGAACTTCTCGGGCTGCGCCATGGCCCAGCTGCCACCCAGGAGCGGACGCATGCGGCGCTCCTTCCAATACCAGCCGTCCGCGTATTCGAAGGCCGAGCCGGACATGTCGAAGAAGCCCAGGGGGGACTCGTCCACACAGTAGCTCATGACCGGTTCGGGGCCGGGCTTGGGCAGGGCGTTGCAGCTACTGAGCCAGTGTTGGCGGAACTGGTTGCCGAAGACGAAGAAGCCCTCACTCCATCCCGCGATGGCCCAATCTCCCGAGGAGGGAAGTTTGTACCGGATCTTCTTGCCTGCTTTTCTGGCCATGGAGGTACGCCATTGTGTGTAGGCCCTCGCGTCGTTCCAGGAGATGCCGAGGATGGGCCAGTCGGGCTTCCAGGACTCGAGGATCACGTAGCGCCCGTACTTCTTGTGCCAGTAGCCCCCCTTCTCGGCGTTCTCGGAGAAGCGAGGGAAGCGCACCGGGATCGGTGACTGTTCGATGAAGGCCAGCGTCTCGGGAAGATTCAGGAATTCCAGATACTCGGCGCAGGTGATCTCGTGATCCATCAGGAATTTGCGAGATCCCGCGAGTGAGGTGTTTCGGTGCACGATCCGGAATCCCACGGGGATCTCTTCCTCATGGAATGGGTCGATCCGCGTTCTCCAGGTGACACCTTCATTGATCTGAACGATCAGCCGGAGAGGACGGAATCCGGGGCATTCGACGAGCGCCAGGTAGTTGCCCTGTTCGATGCTGCCAATCACCGGCGCTGTCCGGCAGAAGGGATTCTTGCGATCGAAGAGGAGCGGGCAGGCGGTGCGCCGCAGGATCAATCCTGGTCGAACCTCACGCTCGCTCACCTTCCCGCCAGTGAAGACTCTCACCTGGACCGGCGTCTTCTGGACGAGGCTCAGGGGTTCGACCAGATCCAGGCCGAGGTCCGCGATCTCGGCGGCTTCGATAATGTGCTGCTCGGATCCAATCCGGAACTCGAACTTGCGCAACTCGCCGTCCTTCTTTCTCGGCAGGAACTCAAGCTCCGCGATCCGCCGTACGACCGCGCCGTCCACAGCGTGGAGCCGTGCAAAGCGAGGGAGTCCGGCACAGGCTTGTGCCAGGAGAACGGTTCCCTCGATCGGATAGCCTTCGACTTCGAAGATGACATCTTCGGGGAGGAGGCCCTGGCCTGCGCTCTCCACACGGAGGCATTCGGTTCCGGGGTGGAGGCCGAGAGGGAGCTTGGGCGGGTTCAAGGAGACGGGGACGATGCGCTGTTCGCCGGTCGGGAGAAGCTCGCTCTGTTCCTGGAAGCGGAAGAGATGGACCTCTCCTGCCTGATCACCCAAGTCGATCACGAAGCTGCCCTTGCCTGCAAGTTCGCGGGCATACCTTCCTTCCTGATCGCTGTCCTGGACGAGCTTGCGGAAGATCTGACTCTCTTCGCGGGCGTCCTGCAGGTCCCTGGGACGAAGGTATTTCCTCTGTCGGATGAGAAAACTGCTGTAGCGCCAACGCTCCATGTAGAGGTCCGAGCGCAGCCGTCGCGGCTCCGCGGACTCGGGGTCGAGTTTCTCGGCTTCGGTGAGCAGGCCGAGCACTGCGTAAGAGAGAGATACCCTCTGCTTGCCCGCCTGGAGCAGGTAGCGCTGGAGGTCGGCGATCTCGTGCTCGGCGTCGATGGAGACATGGCGCGTGAGGTAGGAGGCCAATCGCTCGTGTAACTGAACACGCTTCTTCTTGGTTTCGATACGGGCCCGTCCCAGATCTCCGATCTTGGATTCGGCTTCTGCGAGGAGGCTTCCCGCAGCCTCGAGTCTCTCCTGTCTGTTGGCAGCGCTGAGGGACAAGGCATAGAGCGGGAGGCTCAGGATGGAGAGGGCGGCGATCGAGAGGGCGATCGCCAGCGGTTTGTTGCGGCGCGCCCACTTGCGGGTCTTGTCGATGGGGCCTGCCGCGCGCGCCTGGATGGGTCGGAAGTCGAGGACGCATTGCAGATCCTCGGCAAAGGCAGCCATGCTGCCGTAGCGCTGGCGGGGGTCCTTCTCCACGGCCTTCAGGATCACGGTCTCGAGATCGCGGGAGACATGGCGGTTGACCTTGCGTGGGCGCCTCGGCGCGCCCGAGAGCACTTGGTGGAAGACCTGCTCGGTCGTCCTTCCTTCGAAGGGCACCTTGCCCGCGGCCGCCTCGTAGAGTGTGATGCCGAGCGAATAGAGATCGGACCAGGGGCCGACCTTGCCCTTCTTGGATTCGATCTGCTCGGGCGAGGCGTAGTAGGGAGATCCCTGGAAGGAGCCGGTGCGCGTGAGGGCATGGGCATCCATATCCGAGGCCAGGCCGAAGTCGAGTAGTGTCGCACCTCCGTCCGGGGTGATGCGGATGTTGGAGGGTTTGATGTCTCGATGGACGATGCCTTCGGTGTGGGCTGCCTCCAGCGCGTAGGCAATGTCCCGGATCCACCCCAGGATCCGAGGTAGTGGCAGGTCGACATGTCCTTGTGCCGCCTGGGCGAGAATCTCATCCAGGCCCTGGCCAGGAACGAACTCCATGGCGATCCAATCCACACCATCGCTCTGGCCGGTCTGATAGATCTGGACGATGTGGGGGTGTCGCAGCCGCGCCACGGCCTTGGCTTCGCGCTCGAATCGTGCCTTGGCTCGGTCGCTTCCGGTGAAGCTCCGACGCAGGACCTTGAGAGCGACGAGGCGCCCGAGCTTCTTGTCCTGGGCAAGGTAGACGACACCCATGCCGCCGGAGCCGATCCTCTTGACGAGCTCGAACTGCCCCAGCGTCTCCGGGGATCGGGCCTCTTGCTGTTCGCAGAGATCCGAGTTGTCGAAGAGGCCGAAGCGCTCCAGGGTTGCAATCCTCTCCCGCAGGGCCCGTGCATGCAAAGGCTCGCGTGCCAGGACCTCTTCGACGGCGGCAGCCCCCTCGCTCTCGAATCTCACGAGGCACTCTCGTAGCAGGATTTCCACGCTGTCAGCGAGGTCATGCGTGCTGTTGTCGTGCCGCGAAGGATCGGTGTCCGAGGAGATCCGCATAGGGGCTGCGTAGGAGGGGGGCTGGAGAGGAAGGGCTGAAGGGGGCTGGTGTCCGGGCTGCGATTGGGGATTCTAGCCCATGCGGTTACACTGTGGGACCTACTCGCAGGATCCTGACCGAAAGATCCGCGTCAGACGCATCGAGGTCATGAATCGTTCGGGTTAGGATGTAGACGCTACGAGGCCCTGCCGACGATCCATCCCGATGCGACACCAAACCCTCATCCTCCTGCTAGCAGCCGTGGGACCGCTCCTTGCGGCCCGCCCCGTATCCGCCCAGAGGATGGGCAAGCGAACCGTCAACCTGGACCTCCAGGTCAGCTATCGCATGCCCAAGAAGCTCGTGCGCATCCCTCTCAACAGCGCCGGTGTGCATCCCGTGTTGAAGGACCGATGGGAGTATCTGGTCAAGACCCCGGAGCGGCCCAAGAAGGGTAAGAAGCCCAAGAAGCCTCCCAAGGATCCTGTCCCGGATCTGGCATGGGGCATCCAGGTCCTGTCATTCGGAACCATCCAGTTGGAGACCCCGAGTACGCCCGGGTCCCAGGCGGAGCCGGTCCCCAAGAAGACCCAGAACCGGAAGAAGCCTGAGCCTCGCTCGCGCTACAAGGAATTCCGGAACTTCGAGGAGTTCCTCAAGAAGACCGCTCGTGGCCTGAAGTTCTCGAAGCGTGGCGTCGCCAGGAAGCAGGGCTCCGGCAGACGCCTGCCGTATCGATACTACGCTTGGACCAAGGACATGCAGCACAATCGCTGTGCGGTCTACAAGAAGGACGGTCGAGAGGTCGTCCTCCTCGGCTCGTACCTGAAGTGGCCGAGAGAGCTCACCAAGAAGGCCACTAAGATCTACGAGAAACAGATCCGCGACAGGGAGAAGGCACTACTGAAGGGCATCGAGAGCCTGATCTGGGAGAGGGGCCGGGAGTACAAGGCTCAGGGGGTTCGCGGCGAGCATCGCTTCGCGACGACGGAGCTGCGCAGGAAGATCCTGGAAGGAGAAAAGAAGTCCATCGCCGGCTACGCGGACTGGGACATCTTCTGCACGGAGCGCTTCATCATCAAGTACTCCTTTGGTCCGGGCAAGGGCAAGAAAGAGGATGCCTATCGGTTTGCGGATCGCATGGCGCGACAGATGTCGGATATGGTGCTCCAGTATCGCAAGTACTTCCCGCCGCATGACAAGATGACGAAGTGGTGGAGTGTCCTGCGGATCTGCAGGAACCACGAGCAGTTCTCGAAGTACGGAAGCACGCATCCCGGCGTGATCGGATGGTTCAATCCGCTCAGCAAGGAACTCGTCATCTTCCGGAGCAAGCGCTGGAGCGAAGCCGTGGCCTACCATGAGGGTTGGCATCAGTACGCGCACTTCTGGTTCGGGGGCAAGGCCAGGCTGCATCGTTGGTACGACGAGGGTCTTGGGGACTTCTTTGGTTCGATGGCTCGCAAGTCCAATCATCGTTTCGACATGCAGAGTTCGCGCATGCGTCTGGCCACGATCAAGAAACTCGTGAAGGACCGCAAGGCCGTGCCGCTCCAGGAGATCGTCCGCTGGAACAAGCGACGATTCTATGGACCCAAGGCTGGCCTGTACTACGCGCAGGGCTGGGCGATCGTGGACTTCTTTATGAGGGGGAAGGACTCCGGCCACTGGTCGCAGTCCTACGACAAGGTCATGGACTCCTACACCAAGGTCAGCTTGAGCACCCAGGACCAGGTCAAGGCCGTGGATGCGGCTTTCGAGGGTATCAACTGGCGCAAGTTCGAAAAGGACTGGAAGGCCTACGTCCTCTCCTTGGACTAGCCCGGACTCTTCATGAGATCGTTGTGAGCAAATGCGAGATCGGCGCAGCCGAGCTCGTTTTCGCGGTCTGACGAGCGCATTTCGAGTTCAGGGCGGCTGCGCGAGATGAATGCGACCCAAGAGGGTCGTCGAATCGAAGTCATGCCGAGCGAACCGATAGGTTCGCGGGCCTGGACCGAAAGACGCCGTCAGACGCATCGAGGTCATGAATCGTTCGGGTCAGCCCACTGGACAGGATCTCGATGCGCCTGACGCGGATGCCAGCTGGCTATCGAGGTGGGAATGATGCCAGGTCCTCTTGTTGTGAAAGGGGTGGACTGGTCCTTCTCTGACTTTGAACCATCCATGGTGACGCTCCTCTGGACGCGATCAGTCCGCGCATCAGGTCTGTGGGTCACTCTTGTCGAAAAGGATGAGAACTGGCCCACTTCCTGGTGTTGTTCCTCGGCGTCATAGTTCGTCGGGATCGGTGTTCACGATGTACCTGCTTCTCGGCGCGCTCCTGTTCCCTCTTGTCCTGATCCTTGCCCTCGCCCTGGGCGCCATCTTCCTCCTCGCCTTCCGTTGTCGAGGGCTGATGAAGAGGCTTCGTCTGGACCTACGACAGAAGGATCGCGTCGTCGCGGCCATGGTTGAGATTCAGAGACCTTTCCCCCGCTTCATCGAGAGCGCTGCGGACGCCATCCTGCTACATGATCTCGAAGGGAATATCCTGAATGTGAATGAGAGTGTTTGCGAGCTTCTCGGCTATACGCGTATGGAACTCCTGGGCATGGCTTTCTCCGAGCTCGACAAGAAATGGGACGCTCACAAGGGGCAGAGCATGGTCGAGGCGCTTCGAAAGCGACAATCTGCAACTGAGGAACAGGACTGGTGCAGCAAGCATGGAGGTGAGGTCCCGGTCGAGGTCAAGAGCAGCCTCCTCGAGAACGACGAAGGGACACTCCTTCTCGTGTTCGCCAGGGATGTCTCGAGTCGACGGGATCTGGAGACCTGGCTCAAGCGCAGAGAGGATACCTTGCTGCAGGAGGTTGGGGAGAGCAAGGGCAAGCTGAAGCGGTACATGGAAAAGGCAGAATCCATGCTTGAGGCTCTTTGCCTCAGTGAAGAGAGGCTCGAGCTCGTGGCTATCGGGGCCCGTGTGGGCATCTGGGACACCGACTGTCAGACCCTGGAGGTCTACTGGTCGGCGGGATTCTCCGTGATGCTCGGCTATGAGGATGGTGAGATTACCGATGACTTCGCTTTCTTCGACAATGCATTGCACGACGAGGATCGTGAGACGGTCCTAGGGATGCTACAGAGGCATATGAATAACACAGGCATGCCCTTCGACGTCGAGGGGCGACTCCAGCGGAAGAATGGCGACTATCGTTGGTATCGGATCACCGGCCAGGCGCAGTGGGGTGGGGATGGGAGGCCCCTGCGTCTGGCAGGTGGCATCACCGACATCCAGGAGAAGAAGGACTTCGAACTTGCCATCATCGAAGCCAAGGAGGCAGCCCTCACCGCAGCCAAGGCCCGCGGTGAATTCCTGGCCAATATGAGTCATGAGATCCGGACGCCTATGACGGCAATCCTGGGTTTCACGGACCTCCTCGAAGATCCCGGAATCTCGCAAGACGAATTCAAGGATCGAGTCCAGACGATTCGACGCAATGGCGAGCACCTCCTTTCGCTGATCAATGACATCCTCGACATTTCCAAGCTCGAGGCCGGAAAAATGAATGTCGAGAGAGTAGATTGTTCACTCAAGGATCTGGTTGGCGAGGTACTCACACTCATGCAGGTCCGTGCACAGGGCAAAGGTGTCTCCCTCGTGCCTGAGTTTCTCGGGGAGATCCCCGAGAGGATCCAGAGCGATCCGACGCGTATCCGTCAGATCTTGATGAACCTCGTGGGGAACGCACTCAAGTTCACGGAGAGGGGTGAGGTGAAGATCCGTGTCCATTGTCCCGGTCGCGTTGCGGACGGGGACGTTGCGGACGGGGACGTTGCGGACGGGGACGTTGCGGACGGGGACACTCTTCGATTCGAAGTAGAGGACACTGGCATCGGTATCCCTGCCGACCGTGTCGAAAGCCTGTTCGAGAGTTTCACACAAGCGGATAGCTCGACGACCCGGAAGTTTGGAGGAACGGGTCTGGGACTCACGATCTGTAAGAGGCTGGCAATCTTGTTGGATGGGGACATCCTCGTCGAGAGCGAGGAGGGGCGGGGCAGTTGCTTCACCTTTGCGCTCAATTTGATGGGCATGTCTGGTTTGCGATTCGTGGATGAGGCTTCCGACACCTCCATGACCGAAGTGGCGACGCGAGAGTCCCAGGTCACGAAGCCGATCAAGGGCAAGAAGAAGTTCCTGTTGGGCGCCCGCGTGTTGCTTGCCGAGGACGGCCCCGACAACCAAAGGTTGATCCGCTTCCAGCTGGAGAAGGTGGGGGCCGAGGTCGAGGTCGCCGAGAATGGTCTGGTCGCCTACGAGGCCGCCTTGGAAGCGCAGAGGCAAGGCCAGGGATTCGACCTCATCCTCATGGACATGCAAATGCCGGAGATGGATGGGTATACTGCGACAGGGAAGCTCCGCGAGGAGGGGTACGAAGGACCGATCATCGCACTCACGGCCCATGCCATGAGCGGTGATCGGGACAAGTGCATCGCCGCGGGTTGCGATGACTATGCGACGAAGCCTCTCGTGCGGAAGGTGTTCTACGAGACGCTGCGACGCCACTTCATCCAGCCTGAGGAGGCCGTCTCTTCTCCTCGAGGTTGACGAGGCGGACGAGGCTGATCTGACTATGACCCTGCATCATTTGTAGGGATCGGGCCACAGAAATTCGCGCCATAGAGCGCGCTCACTGGCATTGGGTAGCTTGTCCTTCACAGCATCGGATCGGGCCTTCAATCCTGGAATGGGCCCATAGGATTCGAGGAGTTTGGCTGCGGCCATCCGTGAGATCACGGGATCCAGGTCCTGGAGGAAGTGCCACACGGGCAGCATGTCCTCTTTGAGTTCGGCCTTCTCGATGAAGGCGGTCGCCAGATCACGCCGATCCACGTCGAGCTTGGCCGGTAGGGCATCGAACCCGTCCAGGAGACTGGACAATGCCGGATCGAGATCGTCATAGCGGGGCGTACCAGAGCCGAGCCTCGGATCTGCGGTGCAGTTGGCACCCTGTGGCACGAACACCTCGTCTCGCCATGGCTTGCGCTCGTCGCGGAAGGCCACGCGGCCGAGCTGCACGCGCACATGCGCCTTGCCGTCCGCATCCACAGTCAGGCGATACTGACAGCCGAGATCGACGCATCTCGTCGAGGGCGTGTCCACATTGAAGAAGCCGGGCTTGGCCTCGGCAGATACGAAGGCATCCATCTTGCCCTCCTGCAGGGCGAGGACAGTCTGGTCCAAGCGTAGCGAGCGGATCGCGAGCCGGCTGCCGCGTGTGAGTTCGAGATCAGCCAGGCGTCCGTCCTTGCCAAGAAGGAGTCGTTCGCCATCACGCTGGGCTACGAAAGTGGAGGAGGCTCGTAAGACGCGGCCGGATTCGGTCGTGAGGCTGACCTGCTGTGCGGGCTCTTCAAGGACCTGCGAATCCCCCAGGGAGAGCTGGAGGCCCAGGAGCACAGCTGCGGCCAGACCGCCCAGCGTCAGGATACCGACGAGCAGGCGCGCCCGACCCGTGCTGTGCGTGCCTGCCTGCTTGCCGCGCGGGTTCCATGCGGCCGCGTCTGCGATGGGCATCTGAGGATCCAGACGCATCAGAGCGAGGAGCCTTTCGAGCTGCTCGACATCCGCATCCGCGGGGGCCTTGGGGTCCCACAGATACTCCTCACACCTGGGGTCCAGATCTCCGGGATCCTCGGCTCGACTCTCATTCTTGTCTTTCATGACCATCCATCCTTCTGCAGCAGTGGCCGGAGCATGGCCATACCACGACAGAGGTTGACCCGAACCGATGTGGCCTTGAGGCCGGTTCGAGCCGCGATCTCGGGCCCGCTGAGTCCTTCGACGAGGCGAAGGGTCAGGGGCTCACGGTAGCTCTCGGGGAGTTCTTGGATCCGTTGCCAGACCCGTTGGCGCAGCTCTCCATCCGAAGTGACGGGCTCTTCGAGGGAACCGAGGATCTGCGTGGCATCTGCAGAGTTGCGGGGGCGTCGGATGTCCTTGCGCTGGAGATCGGTGGCAAGATTCCTGGCGACGGTGCAGATCCAGCCAGGCATGGCGCGGGCGTCACGCACCGTCGCGAGACCCTTGTAGATCTTCAGAAAGGCCTCCTGAACGAGATCGTCGACCTCGTGGGGACCCACCCGGGCGAGGACGATGCCATGCACCGCGGGGGCGAACTCACGATAGATGTGTGCGAAGGCTTCTTTGTCGCCCTGACGCGCTGCCTCCAGGTGACGCGCCAAGGCGAGGTCGACCGGCTCGTTCATGGTTCTCGTCGGGCCTGATGTCACGCCCTCTCGATGTACGTGCAGACCACGATGCTGCGCGGCTCGTCCATCATCGGCAGCAAGGTCCTGCGGTGGTTCGGAGTTCTGTGCGTCACGCAAGGGCTTCATCCAGAGGAGAGAGAGGGACATGGTTCTCGGATCAGCGTTCGAGCAGGGCCTGGATCCTGGCTCGGATCTCGAGATCATTGGAGTCTAGCAGGATTCCTTCGAGCACCGGCGCGGCGAAGCGTCCGATGCGGATGAGCCGCTTTGTGGCCTTCTCGCGGACTTCGAAGCTCTCGCTCCCCAGCTGGGTGGCCAGGGATCCGATCTCTGCTTTCTGTTCCTGCGTCAGGATCTCCATGCGGCCGACCAACACGCGCACAATCTTCTTGGGCCGAGGTTCGATATGGAGCGGGAGGATTGCATCGGTGGCCGTCGTGGGGAGCAGATAGAAGACGCGCAATCCCGGTGTGAACCAGTGGTCCTTCCAGGTGTCGACCATGGCCTTGGCCTCTTTGGCATAGAGGCCTTGCTTCACCAGGAGCTTCTCCAGGACCTTCATGACTTCCTGCTCGGTCACTTCTCTTGTCGGCATCTCGCAGAGCAGTTTGCCTCGCCCCATTGGCCCGAGGATGGAGATGGCGATCTTCTCCGCACGATGATCGAAGAGGATGGAGGAGGGGATGCTCTGCTCCGATCGATTCTCAAGTTGCAAACTTCCTTGGACCTGCACGACCTCGAGGGGAAGCGGGAAGGTCCCTACGCCTCGATAGAAGAGGAATTTCTCGTGCTCCTTCCGTGGCTTCTGCCACCCGCAGGCCTGGACAGGCACGGCATCCGTATTCCTTGCAGGGTAGTAGTGGTTCCTCCCCTTCTCTCTCGGGAAACCCCCGTGGTAGTCGGGCTGCAGTTCGATCTTGCCCCAGTCGATGCCTGCATCCACGCTCCTGGCCCTGGGATACCACTCCGTGATCTTCCCTCCTGGGAAGTCCACGCGCACCGATACGCGTTGCGTCTTCTTGGTGTAGAAGTAGAGCACCGGCGTCTCCATCCGGACCGTGCCCCTGTAGCAGCCCTTGCACTTGCAGTTGCCTTTCGCGTCGGGCTGGCAGCTGTCTCCACAGGCACAGCCCGCATGTCCACAGGCCTTGCAGATCTCCCCGAAGCGCAGACCTGCCCCCGTCGCCCCACGACCCGCCCC
>JAJRTL010000517.1 GCA_024278315.1 Planctomycetota bacterium
CGCTGAGACGCTCCCTGCCCTTGGGCTGGCGACCGCGCTGATCCTGCTGGCAGGACCGCAGAAGCTCGGCGTGCCCAAGACCAGACGCTCCCTGACCAACATCGAGTTCTGCATCGACATCTCGGGCTCGATGACAGCCTCCTTCGGCGAGGGGACACGCTACGACGCTGCGATGAAATCCATCAACGAGTTCCTGGACTACCGGACGGGAGACGCCTTCGGGCTGACCTTCTTCGGCCAGAACGTCATGCACTGGGTGCCCCTCACGACCGACACATCGGCCTTTCGTTGTGCGCCACCCTTCATGGACCCCAAACGAGGCAACACCCCCACCTGGTTCATGGGGACCTCCATCGGCAAGGCCCTGCTGGCCTGTGCCGAAGTGCTCAGCGCGAGAGAAGAAGGAGATCGCATGATCATCCTGATCTCGGATGGCTACTCGTCGGATCTTGGAAACGGACAGGATGAGGTCATCGCCAAGAAGCTCCGCAAGGACGGCATCTCGGTCTATGGCATCCATGTGGCCAACGGAGCCATCCCTGGCCAGGTCGTCAACATCGCATCGATCACTGGTGGGGACATGTTCGAGGCAGGGGATCCCATTGCCTTGTCCACGGTCTTTCGACGCATCGACGAGATGCAAGTCACCAAGCTGGAGAAGGTTGCCGCCGAGCGTCTCGACGATTTCACCTTCTGGTCCTGGGCTGGCATCGGCATCCTGGCGATGCATGTGATGCTGCAGTTCTTCATGAGGTACACACCATGGTGATCTGGATCGCAGCCATCGCGGCAGTGGGCCTCACCCTGTGCTCCGAGTGGATCCATGCCTATCGCACGCGTCGCCTGGAAACGCTGGCATTCGGTATCGGTCGGCAGGCAAGGAGCTGGACCCGAACGGTCCCCTTGATCCGGGGCCTTGCTGCCGGACTCCTTGCCTGGGGCTTGTTGACGCTGCTTCTGGACGTCCCTCCCAAGGTGCATAGCTTCGACGGAAAGAGCGAGGCTGCCGAACGCCACCTGGTCCTCGTGCTCGATGTCTCCCCTTCCATGCGGCTCGTGGACGCAGGCCCCAACAGACTCCAGAGTCGGCTGCACCGGACACGCGACGTCCTGGATTCCATGTTCAGCCGACTCTCTCTCGGCGAACACAAGATCACCGTGATCGCAACCTACAACGGAGCCCTTCCTGTCGTCGTGGACACGACGGACTCCGAGGTCGTCCGCAACATCCTGTCGGATCTCCCGATGCACTTCGCCTTCAAGGCTGGCAAGACCAAGCTCTTCGATGGCCTCATCGAAGCCGCCAAGATCGCCGCCAGGTGGAAACGGGACAGCGCGACGGTCGTGGTCATCAGTGATGGGGACACGGTACCACCTACCGGCATGCCCAAGATGCCCGCTTCGGTCCGCGGTGTCCTCGTAGTTGGCGTAGGGGACCCCGTCAGGGGGACCTTCATCAATGGACACCAATCTCGTCAGGACGCCTCCACGCTCCGCCAGATGGCCCTGCGGCTGGGCGGAAGCTATCAGGACGGCAACAAACGCCACGTCGCCACATCCATCCTCGCGTCGATCAGCCAAAGCAGCGGGACATCCGTGCTCCAGCGGTTCACAAAAAGAGAGTATGCACTGCTGGCGATCGGCCTCGGCTCAGGATTTCTTGCTATCATCCCACTCCTCTTGCACCTGCTTGGATGCAGCTGGCAGCCTGGACGCCGGATGCGCTACGCATAGACGCTTCGCCCTTTACGATTTCATTCGACCTACGATTCCATTCGACCCGCTCGGAGGACACATGCGAACACCGATACTCTTGCTCTGGCTCAGCCTTCCGCTGGCAGCCTGGGCCTACCACGAAGGTCCGGGGCAAGACGGCCTGAAGCTGGATGAGGTAGACAGCTATCTCGTCAAAGCCGACGCCGCCGTTGCCCAAGAAGACTGGGATGCCGCGAACAAGAACTACGAGGCGGCACTCCAGGCCTTTCCGGATGACGACGGGGACTCCTCACGTGTCGACATCAGACGTCGTATCCAACTGGCGATCAACCAGATCCGCCTTCAGAACGAACAGCTGCCGCAGGCGCAGAAGGCTCTTGCCAACCTGACCGACGAGCTGAAAGCGGACGCGAATGCAGATCCGGAGACGATGCAGAAGGCCCTGACCGCGCAGGCCAATGCGCAGTACTACATCACCTGGCTGATGCGCCTGGAAGGCTACACGCGAGAAGAGTGGGAGCCGGAGATCGAGGTCGCAAGACAGACCTATCGCCTGCTGGCCGAGCGTGCCGACAAGTCCGGAAAGAAGATCGCGTCCGCGGAACGGCGGGAGGATCTCGAAGCCTCGATCGCGCTGGCCCGCATGGATCTCCAAGAACTCCAAGGGCTTCCCTTACCCAGCCAGTGAAAGGGTTCCGGAACCTGAGACGGTTCCGGCAAGAGTCGCGGTCGCGGCTCCAAGAAAGGCAAGAAGCCAGGAAAGAAGAAGAAGGATGCACGCGGAGCGAGCTCCGGGCCACCTCCAGACGGCAAGGGCTCCTGAGAGCCGCTAACAGTCGTGACTGCCTCGGCCGCCCCGCCCCGACTGCCAGGCATTCACGATCCACGTATTTCGCAAGACGCGGCGCCTCTCCCGCGTCCAAGGGTTCCTCGCTGCAGCGGATCCTCCCGAAGAAGTGGGTCGACCCCTTACAGCAACAGTCGAGTCGAACGAACTCAGCAGATCCTCGTTGAATCCATGGAATCGCGTCTGTGCCACGGCATGTCCGGATCTACTCCCTCCATCCACCCAACCATGAACAAAGCGTCTTCACTTCGCTTCGGCCTTCTCATCCTTGGAGCCTCCTTCGCAGCGGGTTCGCCTGCGACCGGGCAGCGCTCCCATGGGACCATCTCTGGGATCATCCCTGCGATCCTCTCCGCAAACCTGTGGATGGCACAGCAATCATCCCCACCGCCCGTAGAGATCCAGGACTTCCTCGATGCAGCCAGACTCCGTTTCCAACAGCAAGCGCAGGGACAGGGACAGGCTGCCGCAGCATCGAAACCAGCCGACAAGAAGGGCAGTAAAGTCGACCCCAAACTGAAAGCCGCCTATCAAAGACTGGTTCTGGATCGACGACCCTCCGCGATTCTTCAGGCCTGGGCGACCCCAGAACCACTGGCTGCCGACAAGGACCCCGAACTCAAACTCCCCGAAGCACCCCCTCCTGCCCCGAAACCACCCAATGCATCCACGAATGTAGCGCCACCAGGGGCTCCCAAGACCTCAGAGGCCACGAAGCCCTCTTCGGGCAAGCCGACCAAGGAAGCGAAGCCGGATGCCAAGGCTGGCCCAGGTGCCGAGTCAGAATCAGGCAACGACGCGAAAGCAACCAAAGAGGCGAAACCGGCAAAGGAAGAAAAGGCTGGCACCGAACCGAAGACGACCAAGGAAGAGAAGAAGCCCCTGGACGAAAAAACGCCGGACGAGAAGAAGGCGATGAGTGCAGTGGACAACAAGGTCCAGGAGGGTTTCAAGAAAGCGCAGGAGGACTTCAAGAAGGCGATGGCCGAGCACGCGAAGCTCACGGCCAAGTACAAGGCAGAGAAGCAGGCCATCGAAGCCAAGAGGCTCAAGCGCAGGATGGAGATTTTCGCCCGGCACGTGACTCTGGGGCGCTGGCAGGAGCTCGCCAAGACACTGGAATCACTGGACAGGAAGACCGCCTATCAACTGCTTCTCACGAAGCTCTCTGCACCTCCCAAGGTCAAGGTCAACAACCCGCAGACGGCCAGGTTCGCCGAGAAGAACCAGTATGACTTCGCCGACATCGTCTCCATCATCACCCTGGCTCCCGAAGGGATGAAGAAGGAGTATCTCCCCTTCCTCTCCAAACTGGTCACGGCAGCCACGCTGCAAGGACATGGGATCGACGAGTGGCTGGCCATCCTGCGTAAGGAGGTCGCGAGGCCCGAGAAGGAGCGGCTCTTCGATCGCCGTTTCGCTGCGAAGCTGCTCTTGGCCCAGAACCTGCCACTCGAAATGGGTGAGTTCCTGCCGACTCTCGAGGACGCGATCCAGGAGAAGGACCGGGAGTTCCTCAACCTGATCGCGCGGCACAACGAGGCCAGCTACGTCAAGGACAAGAA
>JAJRTL010000518.1 GCA_024278315.1 Planctomycetota bacterium
CGATCCGGCTCCGCTGGCCTGACCTGGCAAAGACCTGGCCTACCTACCCGGGCGAGCGATCCGCGAGTGCTCCCTTTTTCGGCGAGTGCGACTGTCCGCCCTTTCTCGATGACCCGGCTCCTGGGACAATGGAGAGGCCGAAGACCAGTAGAGACCTTCCCACCAATCGAGCCAGCCGGACCCTCCATCCCTGGCCCACCAACCCTGACCCACAACTCGGACATGACCTCCCTTCAAGACGCGAAGAAGACAGAGCCCTTCACTTCGAAGCACAAGATCCGCTTCGTCACCGGCACGTCGCTCTATGATGGGCATGATGCTTCGATCAACATCATGCGGCGGATCATCCAGTCCTCGGGGGCCGAAGTCATCCACCTGGGGCACAACCGCTCGGCGCAGGAGATCGTCGACACGGCCATCCAGGAGGACGTGCAGGGCATCGCGCTGACCTCCTATCAGGGGGGGCACGTCGAGTTCTTCAAATACATCCGCGATCTGCTCGAGGAGCAGGGCTGTGGGCACATCCGCGTCTTCGGTGGGGGAGGTGGCGTGATCCTGCCCGATGAGATTGCCGAGCTGCAGGACTACGGTGTGACGCGCATCTACTCGCCCGACGATGGGCGGCGCATGGGTTTGCAGGGCATGATCGACGACATGCTGGAGCAGAGCGACTTCGAGACCGGGACGCATGCGGCGACCTCGATCGAAGAGCTTGGCACCGACAACTGGGTGGGCCTCGCGGGCCTGATCTCGCGCGCCGAAAACCACGATGAGGGGTCGTCGGCGCTCTTCGATCAAGTGCGCGCGGCTGCCAAGAAGAGCCAGACGCCGGTGCTCGGCATCACGGGCACGGGTGGCTCGGGCAAGTCCTCGCTCGTGGACGAACTCGTACGGCGCTTCCTCGACAACTACCCGGACAAGCGGCTCGGCGTCGTCTCGGTGGACCCGAGCAAGCGCAAGACCGGCGGCGCGCTGCTCGGCGACCGCATCCGCATGAACGCCATCTACGACCCGCGCGTCTACATGCGTTCGCTGGCGACGCGCCAGGCCAACCTCGCCCTCTCGCCGCACGTCCACGATGCCGTGGACCTGCTCAAGGCCTCGGGCTTCGACATGATCATCCTCGAGACCTCGGGCATCGGCCAGTCCGACACCGAGATCATCGAGCACAGCGACTTCTCGCTCTACGTGATGACGTCGGAGTACGGCGCCGCGACCCAGCTCGAGAAGATCGACATGCTGGACTTCGCCGACCTGATCGTGCTGAACAAGTTCGACAAGCGCGGCGCGCTGGATGCGCTGCGCGACGTGCGCAAGCAGTACAAGCGCAACCACAAGCTCTTCGACGTCGACGACGAGCAGCTGCCGGTCTTCGGCACGATTGCCTCGCAGTTCAACGACCCGGGGATGAACCACCTCTTCGCCGAGTTGATGAACCGGCTCAGCGAGAAGACCGGCCAGGACTTCTCGTTGGAGGCCTCGGCCTTTCCTGAGGAGAGCGAGAAGGTCTACATCATCCCACCGGGGCGCACGCGCTACCTCTCGGAGATCAGTGAGACCTGCCGCGGCTACGACGACTGGGCGCGGGAGCAGAGCGATGTGGCGCAGAAGCTCTTCCGACTGCAGGGTGCGCTGGAGGAGCTGCCCGAGGACGCGACGCAAGCGCGCAAGGAGCTTTCGGGGCGCATCGCCGAGCTCGAGCTGCTCATGGACGGCACCTGCCGCAAGGCGCTCTCAGATTGGCAGGCCAAGGTCGAGAGCTACGAGAGCGAGTTCTTCACCTACGAGGTGCGGGGTCGCGAGATCAAGGTCCCCAACTACTACGAGTCGCTGTCCCATCTCCAGATCCCCAAGGTCTGTCTGCCCAAGTACTCGAGCTGGGGCGATCGGCTGCTTTGGATGCTGCGCGAGAACGTGCCGGGCGAGTTCCCCTACACGGCTGGCGTCTTCCCTTTCAAGCGCCAGGGTGAGGATCCGACGCGCATGTTCGCGGGCGAGGGTGGACCCGAGCGTACCAACCGTCGCTTTCACTACGTGTCCCAGGGCATGCCAGCCAAGCGGCTCTCCACGGCCTTCGACTCGGTGACGCTCTATGGCGAGGATCCCGCCGAGCGCCCCGACATCTACGGCAAGGTCGGCAACGCCGGTGTCTCGATCTGCACCGTGGATGACGCCAAGAAGCTCTACTCGGGCTTCGATCTCTGCAGCCCCACGACCTCGGTGTCCATGACCATCAATGGCCCCGCACCGATGATGCTGGGCTTCTTTCTCAATGCCGCGATCGATCAGCAGTGCGAGCTCTACATCCAGGAGCAGGGCCTCGTCGAGGAGACCGACAAGAAGATCGATGAGATCTACAAGGCCAAGGGCCAGCCGCGGCCGCACTACGAGGGCGATCTGCCCGAGGGCAACGACGGGCTGGGTCTGATGCTGCTGGGCGTCAGCGGGGACCAGGTGCTTCCCGCCGATGTCTATGCCGAGTGCAAGCAGCGCGCGCTGACGTCCGTGCGTGGCACGGTGCAGGCCGACATCCTCAAAGAGGACCAGGCGCAGAACACCTGCATCTTCTCCACCGAGTTTGCCCTGCGACTCATGGGCGACGTGCAGGCCAACTTCATCGACAAGGGTGTGCGCAACTTCTACTCGGTCTCGATCTCGGGCTACCACATCGCCGAGGCGGGTGCCAATCCGATCACCCAGTTGGCGCTGACCCTGTCCAACGGCTTCACCTACGTCGAGTACTACCTCGCGCGCGGCATGGACGTCGACCAGTTTGGCCCCAACCTGTCCTTCTTCTTCAGCAACGGTGTGGATCCCGAGTACGCGGTCATCGGCCGCGTGGCCCGCCGCATCTGGGCCAAGGCGCTCAAGATCAAGTACAAGTCTTCTGAACGCGCGCAGAAGCTCAAATACCACATCCAGACATCGGGCCGCTCCCTGCACGCGCAGGAGATCGACTTCAACGACATCCGCACGACGCTGCAGGCGCTCTACGCGATCTACGACAACTGCAACAGCCTGCACACCAACGCCTACGACGAAGCCATCACCACGCCGACCGAGGAGAGCGTGCGCCGCGCCATCGCGATCCAGCTCATCATCAACCAGGAGCTGGGCCTCGCCAAGAACGAGAACCCCCTGCAGGGCGCCTTCATCATCGAGGAGCTCACCGACCTGGTCGAGGAGGCCGTGCTCGCCGAGTTCGACCGCATCACCGAGCGGGGTGGCGTGCTGGGCGCCATGGAGACCATGTATCAGCGCGGCAAGATCCAGGAGGAGTCGCTCTACTACGAGACGCTCAAGGAGAGCGGCGCCTACCCCATCGTCGGCGTCAACACCTTCCTCTCGAGCAAGGGCTCACCCATCGTGATCCCCCAGGAGGTCATCCGATCCACCGACGACGAGAAGCGCGTCCAGATCGACAACCTCGTCCAGTTCCAGCAGCGCAACGCCGAGGTCGCAGCCCCCCTGCTCGACAAGATCAAGCAGGCCGCTCTTCACAACGAGAACATCTTCGACGCCCTCATGGAGGCCTGCAAGGTCTGCTCCATGGGCCAGATCAGCGACGCCCTCTACCACGTCGGCGGCATGTATCGCCGCAACATGTAGGTGGAATCGATTCTTGATCTCCTGCTGGGCTCGGAGCCTGCGCCAAAGAATCGTGTCCCCAGATAGGTCCAGTATCACCCTGCTCGATCCGAAGAAGCCTCGATGAAACGCTGGCTTCACCTGCTTTTCTTCGGGTTGGCCAGGGCAATACTGAACTCGTCTGACCTCCAC
>JAJRTL010000066.1 GCA_024278315.1 Planctomycetota bacterium
GGCGCAGGGCAGCGATGTGCTCCTGCTCGCTGCGCTTCTTGTCCTCCCGGATCTCCTTGCATGCCCGGAGCAGCAGATCCGGATCTCCGTGGACCGACACGACCAGACGATACAGATCGTCCTGGTAGCTACGGGGCTTGTCGGATCGCAGGGCGGCTTCGAGCTTGGCCCGAGCCTCAGCCGGAATCTTCTCCATCTGCGCCTGCAGGGATCCGGCGACGAGGGTGGCAAGGAGACCGATCTGCAGGCCGTTCGTAATCGCTTGGAGTTTCATGGTCGGGTCATAGGGCCTGTGGCCTTGAGGGAAGGCGACGCCAGAGAATCTCGAGAAGCAGGACGAGCAGAGCCAAGAGCAAGGCCCAGGGGGCGTAGTCACGCAGAGCCAACGGGCGGGTTCCGCCACCGGTAGGGGCAGTGAAGCTCTCGAGGCTCGCAAGGCCAAGATGCTCACCGCCGGTCGCCAGGGAAGCCCGTGCCAGGTCCAGGCCGGCATCGGGATCGATCTGCATCTCGGGCTGACGATCGGAGTCCTGTGCCAGGACCAGGCGTTGGCGAAGCTCGGGGAAGCGCGCCTGGGCCAGGAGGAAACGCAGGGCTGCCGATTCGCTGGCCGTGAATCGACACAGAAAGGTTCCTGGTGCGGTCTCGTGGAAGCGCAGAGCCACTGGCTGGTCATCGGCATCCAACCGCCAGATCGCGGGCCGCCCCACGCCCCTCTCCTGCGCAAGGGCCTGGATCTCGACCCGCGCGCCTTGTCGACGCGCCTCGAAGCGGAAGGGGACCGAGCGATCCCTGGCCGTGCGCGCCAGCACACGGCCCAGGAAGGCGCCATATCCAGACCAGGAGTCGAGGCTGCGGCTTCCGGGCCCTACCGGCTCGGTCGTCAGGGTGGTGACCCGCCCCAGACCGTAGCGCCAGCTGGCCAGGACGGGATGCCCTTCGCTCCGGGTCTTGATCAGGACTTCTGAACCCTGACGGACGCGGGCTTCGACATAGCCGTCCAGAGCAGGCAAGGTCTCTGGACGCGGTCCACCCCACCAACCGGGGCCACCGCTGAGCTCGAGCTCGATCGGCCCGGGACGATAGGCGGGGAGGCGCGAGCTGGAAGGCTGCTTGAGCAGGACCTCGGGCAGATTGAAGCGATCGGAAGCGTTGTAGTAACGTCCCTTGCCCCAGTCGGCCAGCTCCACGAGAAACTCGCTGTGTCGTCCAGGGCCCACGAGGACCGTGGAGACGCGGATGCCGTCGCGCGACATCTTGCGCAGGAGTTGTTCATAGGGACCACTCTCCACGCCGGCATCGGTGAGGATGAGCACATGCTTGTATCGCGTCTGCACGTTGCGCAGGCCGTAGTAGGCCTCCTGCACGGCCGGGAAGAGGATCGTGCCTCCACCCGCGTCGAGTCGGTTGAGCGCGCGCTGGATCTCGATGGCATTGGCCGCCGACTGCAGAGGTGCAGCCCAGTGCTTCGTTCCATAGAACTCGACGATGCCGACCTTGTCGTGGGGCAGGAGTCTCCGGATCGCGAGACGCGAGACCTCCTTGGCCAGGATGATGCGGTTGCCGCCCATCGAACCCGAGGTGTCGATGATGATCGCCAGCGCCGTGCTCGGATCCTTCTTCTCTTCTTTCTGGGCCAGATCCACCGGAAGCATCTTGGCCACGGGGCTCTTCTGCCAACCACCCGGCCCGAAGGAGTTGCGCCCTCCACTCATGCAGAGTCCGAGGCCCTCGCGGGTCACGGCTTGGACCAATCGCTCCTGGAACGGAGCCGGAATCTGCTTCTCACCGACATCGTCGAGCAGGACCAGATCCATCGACTCGAGGTCCGGAATGGCTTCACCCTGGCTCGTCTCCGTGAGAGCGAAGCCTGGCCCCAGCAGCTTGGACATCTCCTCGGAACCACCTTGCAAACGGCCGCCCAGATAGAGCAAGCGGATCGGATCCTGCACGGCAATCGAGAGATCGCGTCGCAGGCCTGATCCCGGAGATCGTGCACCAACAGTAGACCCACCGCTTGTCTCTGCACGCAACTCCAATTGCAGGAAGCCAGCTTCCTTGGGCGTGAACTCCAGCGGGACGAGGCTCTCACCCTGGACGAGGATCTCCTCGCTCATGGCCAGGACCTGCTGCTCCGATGCACTGCCCCCGTCAGATCGACCGTCAGATCGACCGTCGGATCGACCGTCGGATCGACCGGCGACTTCTCCCGGCCGCCCTCTCTTCTGGAGTTCAGGGTCTCGGGAGTAGAGTTTCAGGCGCAGCCTCGCTTGCCTCGCCCTGACACGGACGTGGAGCACCGCCTTGTGGCCGACGCGAATCACGCCAGGGATCTCGACACCTGTGATCCGTGGCGTGGACACCGATGTGAGTGCCACGGTGTGCAGAGGAAGGCCCCGCGCCGTCAAGGCTTGCAGGGCAGCACCCCACTCGCGACCCGTGGAGAGTCCATCGCTCATGAGGGTCACGGCCCCCTTGCTGCCTTCGGGAATCAGGCGACTTGCTTGCTCGAGAACCGTCGCGAGAGAGGAGGAAGACGAGACGGTCTGGACTCTCGCGAAACGTCTCCTGTCTTTCGCAGTCATCGACAGCGGATCATCGGCGAGGACGATCAGGCTCTTGTGCGAGCCCTTGCGCATCGAAGACAGTACCTGTCGGAGGAGATCCGCTGAGGCCTGGCGGTCCCCATCGGTCACACTCGGCCCTTGATCCAGGATCAGCACCTGATGCTCGACAGCCGACTCGTGGATCTGGACGGGTCCGGCCAAGGCCAGGATCAGCAAACCGAAGAGGAGGGTGCGCAACAGGCCTTGCCCCAGATCCTCGAGACGCCGTGGCAAGAACCACAGCAGAGGAAGCAACAGCAGCAGGAGCAGGAGCTCGGGTCGGAGGAATGTGATCGCCAGTATCGACATCAGGGCATGCGTCCCGTGCGCACGAGGATCCATTCAGCCACCAGCGCAAGGAGGGCGAGGAGCGTAATCCAGAAAAGCATCGAGCTGCTACCAGCAGAGTCCAGCTGCAGAGGAGGCAGCACGGCCCTCTCCGAATCATCCATCGGACTCAGCAGGGAAGCTGCGAGGACAGCGCCATCTGCGCGCTGATAGAGACCTGCCCTAGGCAGGTAGAAAGAGGCTCCGACCGGATCCAGTCGGACCCCCTGCGCGTCCGTCCGAGCCGAAGGGTCACCGCGGAGGATTTCACCAGCGGCCACGCGTCGAGGAGCCTCCTCGACAGCGGTCAGCCAGCGCAGCGCCTGTGCAAAGAACAAGGGGAAGACGCGACTCTGCACGAAATTGTATCCATGGCCGAGCAAGGCCAGCGGCATCTGGATGGATCGACGGCTCCCGTCCCGGATGTCCACCCGAACCTGCACACCCTGGCTCCCCGACTTCGCTGCACCCGCACCGTCCACATCAGGGTCCTCCGCATCGATGCCGTCGAGACCGAGAGATCCGAATCGTCGGCGGAGCGAGGTCTCGCCCCGGCTGCCTTCGGTCTGCGTGAACCGGAAGACCGGTTCACGACTCTTGGGATCGAGCCAGAGATGGGGCACACCATCAGTCACAGTGCTCGTCCCGATGCGGACATCGGGACGACTGTCGACCAGCCGGAGACCCGGGTCGGCCTCCAACACGGCCAGGAGTTCTGGTGGGAGCCCCTCTTCGACCTGCACCTGAAGGACGCGTCGCTTGGGAAGGAGGATAGACCCCAGCGCCATCTTGCTACCGCCGGCAAACACCTGGAGAAGCTGGCCCTCGGCCGGAAGGTCCGTAAAGAGATAGCGGTCGACTCCGTCTTCGACCCGATGCGAGGGCGATGCCGTCACGGGGCTGCCTGCCAGCTCGAGACGAGGGGGGCTCTTGGGGTTCGCCAGCGCCGCGCGCAGACGCAAGAGCAGGTCCACGCGATTCCATGCCCCACTGCTGGCCGGAGCCATTCCCAAGGCCACGAGTTCGATCGCGGCCCTGGTGGATCGTGGCTCCACCTCGAGCCTCTGGACGCTCATGTCCCGAGGCAGCCGCGACAGGAGGTCCTTGGGCAAGGTCTCGGTCCCCACCAGGATGAGGTGGAGAGGCAAACGCGTGGCCAGAGGCGTCTCCCGCTGCTGCCGCGCCAACCTTCCGACGATCGCTGCCAGATGGCTGGGAGTAGCCTGGGGCTCGAGCTTCTGCCAGCGAGCTTCGAGCAAGGCTGCGTGCTCTCCCGAAGCCAGCAGGGTACGCTCCCTCGCACCGCACCAGATCACCGATCGGCCCTCGGATGGCATCTCGGACAAGAGATCCTGAACAGCCGCGAGGGCATCTTCCGGTGTGGAACCCTGATGCACGCGAGCGCCTTCGACGAGGATGAGACTCTGCGCCTTGGGATCCGAAGCCAGCCGTGGATCCGAAAACCCCGACCAAAGCAGAAGCGAGATCAAGAGCAGGAAGGCATAGACCAGAGGATGCCGGAATCGCTGGACCAGGACGCGTGCACGAGCTTCCTCGATGGCCTCCTGCCAAAAGAGGGTCGTCACGACCTCCATGCGCTGATGACGGATGCGCAAGCGATGGAGAGAAAAGAGCAGGAAGGCCAGGACGGGGATCCCCAGCAGGAAGAGAGGCAAGGAGAGCGCGAGCAGGCTCATACGACGTAGCTCCCCGTCTCGAAGAGTCCGCTCAACTGGGGCAGAATCTCCTGTTCGACATCCATCTGCAGGAGGCCCGCTCCGCGTTTGCGCGCGAAGCCCGTGAGCTGTTCCTCGAAGGCGCCGTAGGCCTTGCGATAGCGATCCCGGATCGTCGGTGTGATGGACACCGAGGCCGCCTGGCCCGTCTCGCAATCCACGAGTTCGTAGTCACCCTGGAGAGCGGGATCCCGGTCGCTTGGACGCAGCAACTGCACCAGGAGCAGCTTGTGCCGCATGCGACCGAGTTGTTCGAGCGCTGTATCGAGCCCCCCCGGCTCGAAGAAATCGGAGATCAGCACGAGGAGACCCGGTCGTAACCGCAAGCTGTCGAGCTTGCGTAGACTCAGAGTGAGGTTCGTGTGCTTCCCCATCTCGAGACCCGCCAGCGCCTTGGCAAAACGCATGATCCGTCCGGAACCAGCCTGTGGCCGGAGCAGGATCTGCATCTGATCGGAAAAGGGGAAGACACCCACGGAGTCGTGCTGGTTGAGGGCGATGGATGCCAATGCGAGTGCCGTACGCAATCCCGAACGCGCACGCGGAGGTGTCTCCAGGAAGAGGCTTCGCGAGATGTCCGGCATCAGATAGACCGGCAGGTCTTCCTGCTCCTCGAAGAGACGCAGGAAGACGCGCCCCAATCGTTGGTAGATCGTCCAATCGATGGCCCGAAAATCATCTCCGGGCGTATAGGGACGGAAGTCCTTGAACTCGATCCCCGCACCCATGTCCCGGGAGCGCTGTTCTGCATGCCGACCGCCAGCTGCGACGCGCTTCGCGCGCAGGTGCAATCGGCTCAAGGACTGCAGGAACTTTGGATCGAAGAGATCCTTGGAATCGAAGGCAGGCATCGGAATCTCGGACTTCTAGACGCCCACGGGAACAGAGACCTGATCGAGGAGTTCCCTGACGACATCGTCAGGAGTGAAGCCCTCGGCCTGGCCTTGGAAGTTGATGATGACCCGGTGTCGCAACACGTCGGGAGCGACGTCCTGGATGTCCTCGCAGGTCACCGCAAACCGACCGGCCAGGAGAGCGCGCACCTTGGCGGCGAGGATCAGTGCCTGAGCACCACGGGGACTCGAGCCAAGCAGGACGTTCTCCTCGACGATGCCGGGAGCGAAGGCGCTGCCAGGCTGCGTTCCCATGACGAGGTGAATCGCGTAGGTCTCTGCATGCTCGGGCACGGGTACCGCACGAACGATCTCGCGCATGGCCAGGATCTCCTTGCCATGACTCACGGCCGACGCTCGCGACTCCACGTTGCCCGTCGTCCTCTGGAGGATCTCGCGATAGTCCTCCTCCTTGGGATAGCCCACGACGACCTTGAACAGGAAGCGGTCCAACTGGGCCTCGGGCAGAGGATAGGTTCCCTCCTGCTCCACGGGGTTCTGCGTGGCCAAGACGCAGTAGGGTTCTTCGAGGTGGATGGTCCTCTTGCCGATCGAGATCTGCTTCTCCTGCATAGCTTCCAGCAGGGCGCTCTGGGTCTTGGGCGTTGCACGGTTGATCTCGTCGGCCAGGACCAGATTGGCTACCAGGGGGCCTTGCTGGAACTGCACCTCATGCCCCCCGCCATCGGCATCCACCAGGATGGAAGTGCCCTGGATGTCGGCAGGCATCATGTCCGGTGTGAACTGGATGCGGGAGAAGGCTACCTCCACGGCTTCGCCCAGCGAACGAACGAGGATGGTCTTGCCAAGGCCTGGCACACCTTCAAGCAGGACATGCCCACCCACGAAGAGCGCGGCGAGGACGGCTTCGATCACCTCTTCTTGTCCTACGATGACCTCCTGTACGGCGGCCTTGATCTTGTCGTGGACAGCTCTGAATTCTTCTGCTGCTTTGCGAGCATCTACGGCCTGTTTCTTCGGCACGGTTCTAGTCCTTCTTGGGAATTTGGGGTTGGGATGGTGGAACCCTGGTCTCGCCTGGCTTGCCAACCGGAGACCTGAGAGAGAGGAAGTAACGACGCACGAGTTCGCGCATCCATGGATTCATTTGGGGGTCTGCCATCGGGCCGACGGCTTTCTTGGCGGGCGTCCTGGCTTCCGCAGGGATGGCCGGTGCGTCCTCGGCACTGGGCTGGACCTTCTCCTGCGTGATCTTGGTCTTGCCCGGATTGGGATGGCCCTTGATGTGGTCGGGGATGGGGACCCCGAGGACGAGCGAAGCGACGCCTCGACTCTTCTTCTGTTCAGAAGGTCCTCCACGGCCATTGGCATCGGGGTTCTTGCCACTGCCGAAACCGATGCTCAAGTCTCGATTGACGGGCGGACGCCTGTCCCTGAGCTGGGGCTGGACGCCGCCGCGCGCCTCCTGTTCGTCGGTCTCATCATCGACCTCGTCCTCCTCCTCGAGGGCCTCTTCTTCGTCCGAGCTGACCTGATCCTTGCTCGACCAGGTCGAGGCCGAGGGGCTGCGATGGGATCCGCCCGCAGCTCCCTTGCCCACCGTGGAGCCGGACTCCTCCTCCTTCCTGGCCTTGTTGGGCTTGCGCTTCTTCTCTTCCTTGGTCTTTCGCTTCTTCTGCTTCTTCTTGCTGGCCTTGCCTGCCTTGCTGGTCTGGGCCTGGTTGGAAGGGCTGCCGGTGGATTGGCTCGCTCCCGAGGAGCCTGCGGATTCAGTGGGTCTTCCCATGCCTGCGGAGCCCTTGGACTGTCGCGAACTCTCGGGCTCTTCCTTGCTGCCGCTGCCCCGCTTGGGTTCGAGCCTGGCCGCCTCAACCTGGGGAGTCTCCTCCTTGTCCTCGCGCGGTCGCTGATGCATGGCCAGGGGATCCCGCTCCGTCCCATCCTCCTCGGTATCGGCCTGAGCCTGCCCCTGACCGTCATCTCCGATCGGGATCGTCGTGCCGGTTGCGTCGATCCGTGGCAGCAACAGGAAAGTCAGCAGGATGAGGAGCGCGAAGGCCCAGACGAGACGCGGAGGAACCTCGCTGCGGGGCAGGCTGGGGAGAGACAGTCCGCGTTTCTTCGCCGCCAGAGCTGCGACCGCGGCATCCTCCAATGTGGCCTGCCGAAAGCCGACCTCGATCGCGGATCCTGCAGGCCTCTGGCAGTCCAGGAACTCGGCGGCCGTCTGGAGACGTTCGCCCAGGTCGAGATGTTCGTCCAGGGCGCGCAGGGACTGCAGCCGCCCGATGGGTTGCCGGAGAGCAGCGCTGACGCGCCACACGAGCAGGAGCGCAGGCCAACCGAGGCCAAGTGCTAGACCCAACCAGAGCGGATAGTCGAACAGTCCGTGACCGAAGGCTCGCCCCATGAGGAGGAGCAGGACATAGAGCGAGAGCAGCAGGAGCCCGAGGTTCAAGGCGGGTCGCAGCGTCGCACGCAAGGCGATCTCGTAGTTCCGCTCGCGCAGCTTGCCTTCGGCCTCGCTGGCCAGCATGCGGAGATCCGCTTCCAACATCGACGTAGACCTCGAAGTCCCTTCTCCCGCCGGCATCACATCGTCCTCATGGCTCATCGGCTCTTTTCCTCGATGAGCCTGGCATCGACCTGGCAACACTGCAGGACCTCACTGCCATCCGCGCCACGCAGGATGGCCACGACCCCAACCTGTCGCGGATCGATGCGCATCGAGAGCCGCGACGCCACCTGCATCCTCTCCCCCTCGAGCTGGCTCAAGAAGCGCTCCTGCTGCTTGCGCAGGTCCTTCAACGAAGCCACGAAGCGATAGCGGAATCCCTTCTCCCCGCCCTTGAAGGGCAGCCCCGCGAACTTGGGCGTGAGTCGCGCACGTGCCAGATTGCGATGCACCACGACCAGACCCTTGCCGGGATAGAGCACGCCACGCTCGAAGAGGATGAGCTGGACATGGGCCCCGTCGCGAGCCGGTCCCTGAATCGTGACCTCGCCTTCGAGGTGATCGCCCTCGATCGACACGTCCAACCGAATCTCGTGGTCGGAGCGATCCTCCAAGGAGGACAGGACGCGCCGCCGGAGTCCCTCGTAGAGCTTCTCGGCATCACGCCAACGCCCCGCCCC
>JAJRTL010000067.1 GCA_024278315.1 Planctomycetota bacterium
ATGCAGAATCGACTCTCCCCGCTGTTTTCCACGACTGAACACTGATTCCGGGCTCTTGTGCGTAGGTGCGGCGTCCGAATGTACGGGTACGTTTGTTGCTCGCTGCGAGGGTCCAAAACTGACCCCCGACGCCCCCTGCCATAACCGCTCATTCCCACGACCACGATGTCCCGATTGAACACAACGGCGCTTGCTCTTCTCATCCTCACCAGTTTCACGATGGCACAGAAGGGCGACCCTCGCGCAGAGGAGGTTCCCCTTCCTGCCAAGAATGGCTGGAACGCGAGCCTTCTCCTGGATATCGGCAGGACCGGCATCTGGGCCTTGGGGGTCTTCCCGGTCTATCCCGAGTACGCAGTTCCCGAAGTCATTGGTCTGGATGATGCGGGCGTGGCCCACGTGCTTGTTTCCTACAGTGGCAAGTGGACGCCTGTGAGAACAGTCCACGACGGGCGTTGGCTGGGGGCGATCTGCCAAGGGGACATCGACCCGCGCATTGAGGGGCCGGAGCTCTACACGGGAGGGCAGCGGGGAACCCTCTATCAGTTGACTCCCCATGAGGGGCCGACGATGTCCTCACGGTTGATTGCGCGGTTCCCCGGACGAGAGATCCACACGATCCTCTGTGGCGAACTGGACCCACGCAGCGAGGGGCGCGAGATCCTCGTCTTCACACGTCCGGGAGCCCTCTTCCGTGTGAGGCCGGCAGCCAAAGGCGGTACCTTCGAGACCGAGAAGCTCCAGGATCTGGAGGGTCGCTATCGGGATGCCGTGATCCTCCCAGGAAAGCCGGGACAGACTCCCAGGATCGCAGGCGTCACACGTGCAGGAAAGCTCTGCCTGCTCCAACTCGACTCCCAGGGAGTTCGATGGAAGACCCTCTATCAGGCACCCATGGGGATGGGCAGACTGTCTCTCCGCCGCAGTCCTGGACCTATCGTGCTCTACGCCTCCCATGATGATGGGCGTATCCTGCGTTTCGAAGAAGGCAAGAACGGGGAGTGGAAGACCGAGACGATCTACTTGGGCCCCCAGGGCGTCCGGGGTGTCGTCAGTGGGCGCTTCCACGAGGACCCCGAGATCGAATCCGTAGCAGTGTTCGGATACAGCAAGAAGGTCCAGTTGCTTCATCGCAAGGGAACCGAAGCCTGGAAGGTGGAGACGATCTTCGTGGATCGTGACAAGGGGCATTACCTCGCCGTCGCCGAGCTGGACGGACGCAACTCGACCGAGGAGATCGTCGGATCCGGATACGGTGGACGCATCTTCATGTTGGCGAGACCGGTGGGGTACGGTCGTCCGGGCATTCCCACCGATCCCAACACAGCGCGCACAAGTAGCAAGCCCTGCTCCAAACGCCCATGCAAGGGCAGGAAATAGGGCCTCTGGGATTCCTGTTCTGTTTGCGCGCAAACAGTCAGGTGCGAACAGTCAGGGACATCCACAGTCAGGCATCCACAGGCCGGGACCTCCTCATTTACCTTGGGCGGTCGCCACTGTGGTTCGCAGGATTACCAAAATTGCGAGAAACCCTCTGCGGGCTCGGGCGAGAGAGGGGATGTGATTGCATCGACTCGACTTTCGTGGGAGCTGCGGGTGCGTGGGGATTGGTTCCTGCGTCAGCTGCGGCTTGGTCTTCGTGAACTGTTGTTGCCGCAGTGCTGCCCGGCTTGTGGTGGGGGATCTGCCGAGATTCTGGAGCTTTGTGCGGGTTGTGCGGACCTGGTCGAGCTCTAGAGGGAGCTGGTGCGATGTCGACATTGCACGGCCATTCTCGAGAGCGGCGAGCCTTGTAGCGACTGCCTGCGTTTTCTTGGGCCCTTGGATCGGATCCAGTCTGTTTTCGCGTACCGGGGTACAGGAGGGGCCTTGGTCCGGCGGCTCAAGCTCCAGAAGGACCCCGCAGCCTTGGGCTACCTGGGGAGGCGCTTGGCGCGGGCCTTCCTGCCCAAGGATCGGGAATATCGCAAGTTCCAGATCGTGCCAGTGCCACTTTCGCGCAAGCGTCGACGCACGCGGGGATTCAATCAGGCGGCCGAGTTGGGGCGCTTCCTTTCTCAGCGGCTCGGGATCCCCCTACGCGAGCAGGCCCTGCGGCGTCACAAGGACACCCTCCCCCAAGGGAGTCCGGAGGTCGAGGATCGAGCCGAGAACCTCCGAGCCGTGTTCACGACTGGTCGCCAGGCGCGGCTCCTGCGCGGGGCACGTGTGCTCCTGATCGACGATGTCGTGACCAGTGGGGCGACGCTGCGTGCCTGTGCCGAGGTCCTCTGCCAGGAGGCAGGCGTGACCTCGGTCGAGGCCATCACCGCCTGCACGGCTCGCCGAAGGCTCAGCCCTTCTTGACGGCTTTCTTCTTGGGCTCAGCGCCCTTCCTCGGAGCCTGCTTCGCGTCGCGTCGTCCCTTGCCGGCCGGGCCTTGCCGGCCTTGCCCCTGGCGGCGCTTTCCTTGCCCCCGGCGGCCGAGCATCCTTCTGCTGAGGGGGAGGTGAACCTCCCTGCCCTTTCGCCGGACGAGGATCTTGCTGTCCTCTGCGCCGCCCTGGAACCAGCCCATGAGTGCATTTCGGAAGGCCCTTTCGCCCACCTTGAACTTCGCGCCAGCGAACTCCAGGATCACGTCTCCCTTCTCGAGACCCAGGCGGGCAGGCATGGATCCGGGCTGGGCCTTGACGATCTTGTTGCCCTTCATCTCGGCATCGAGGCTCATGCGTCCTCGGCGTCGCATGGCTGCACGCATCTTGCTCGGGTCATGACGCGGGAAGAGGTCGGGCAGGTTGGCCACGGAGAGACCGGTGAGCGCCATCACCGTAGCGGTCTGACGTTGGTACTCGGGGATCGCCGAGTCGTAGGTGTCGTGCTGTGTGTGGTGGGTGTGATTGTAGTTGGCACGCCCTGCCTGCTCGTAGAAGATGCCAGGCACGCCGATGGCATGCCAAGACCAGTGATCGCTGCCACTGATCGGGAAGGGCCGTTTCCCCACCTCGAACTTGAACTCGGAGTCGATGGTCCCGAAGCCTTGGAAGGCTTGCGCCAGGACGGCTTGGATGTTGTCGGCACCCTGAGCGCCACTGACGAAGTTGGTGCCTCCATCGTGCACGAAACAGGCCGAGCAGTTCTCGAGGATGTCCTTGCGGTGCTTCTTGACGTAGGCCTGCGAGCCGAGCAGTCCCTGCTCCTCACCTGAGAAGAGGATGAAACGGATCGTGCGCTTGGGCTTCGCACCCACGGCTTTCAAGATCCGAGCAGCTTCGATCGTGGTGGAGGCACCCGTTCCGTTGTCCGTGGCACCGGTGGCGCCATCCCAGGAATCCAGGTGGCCACCCAGGACGACATACTGTTCGGGATGCTCACTCCCAGGGAGATCGGCAATGACGTTGTAGAGGGGGATCGGCCCCTTCTTGAAGTGGTTGCGGATGTCGAAGCGCAGCACGACCTTCCTGCCCGACTCGACCTGGGAAAGGATCGCCTCGTACTGGGACTTCTGGAGAGACACCGATGGTGTGGCCGGCAGCTTGTCCCACTGGATGCGATAGCTGCCACTGGTGATGAGGAGTTCGTTGCGCGAAGGTGCAATGAAGCCCAGGGCTCCGGCCTCTTCCAGGAACTTGCGCATCTGTCGATTGCCTGCACTGAAACGGCGACCGCCACCCAGGGACCCCAGGATCCACTTGCCCTTGTAGGCGGCAGCATTCTCCTTGGCTGCCATCAGGTCGCCAGGCTTGAGGATGACCTCGCCCTGTGCCGTCCCCTTGGTTCCCGCCGACCAGGCTCGGGTCACAAACTCGAGGCCGGTCGGTAGCTTCTCTTCGAGAGACGCCGGCTCGATGACCTTGCCGGCCCAGGGGCCACGATTGAAGCCGACCGGAAACTCACCCCACTTCTCGATGCGGGCATTCTCGTAGCCAAGCGAGATGAGGTAGTCGCGGGCCCATTCGGCCGCGTTTGTGAGATTGTCCGATCCGGTGAGGCGGGGGCCGATGCGGTTGGTCAGGACATCCAGGTGCTTCATGACCCGACTGTTCTCCTTGCCCTCGCGGATCACGGCATCCCATGTCTGTGCCTCGATCTGTGGATTGGGCGAGGGCTTGGCCCTGGTGGTAGCCTCTTGCCAAGAGAGCAGAGGGAACAGCAGTGGGAGCGCGAGGAGGAGGTAGCGATGAGGACGAGGGGTCATTTGATCACCTTCTTCTTGGAGGTCTTGGTCTTTTTCTTGGCCTTGGGCCTGCGCCAGCGCGGCAGCCTCTCATCGAGATTGGCCATGGCCAGTGCGCCCAAAGCGATGCAGGTGGCGGTGTGTCGTTGATACTCGGGAACAGCCAGGTCGAAGGTGTCGTACTGCGTGTGCCAGCCATGACGGTAGACGGCCTTTCCCCTCTGACTCCAGTAGAAGCCTGGAATGCCCACACGCAGGAAGGATGCGTGGTCACTACCACCGCCCATGCCTCCCTTGGTCCTGCGGATCTTGAAGGGATAGGTCGCATCGATCGTGTCGAAGCCTGCGAATGCGGTCTGGAGTTGGGGCAGGATGTAGTCCGGTCCTCCGATGCCTGCGACATAGTTGGTGCCTCCATCGTGCACGAAGACGGCTGAGACTTCGTTCAGGAGTTCTTTACGGTGTCTGTCCACGTACGCCTTGGATCCCAGGAGGCCTTGCTCTTCCGCACTCCAGAGCATGAATCGGATCGTTCGCTTGGGCCTGGCTCCCACGGTCATCAGGATTCGGGCGGCTTCCAGGGTGGAGGCCGCTCCTGTCCCATTGTCGATCGTGCCGGTGGCGCCGTCCCAGGAATCGAGATGCCCACCGATGATGATGACCTCCTCGGGTTTCTCGCTGCCACGGATCTCCGCGATCACGTTGTAGAGAGGGATGGGGCCTTTCACGAAGTGGTTGCGGATGTCGAAGCGCAGACGTGGGGACTCGCCGCTCTGCACTCCTGTCTGTATGGCCTCGTACTGAAGCTTGTCCATCGTGATGTAGGGCAGGCGCGGGAGCCTCTCCCAGTTCTGGTGATAGTCCCCGAACCAATAGAGATACTGGTTCTTGGCAGGGGCGATGTAACCGAGCGCGCCCGCCTTGGCCAGAGCACGTCGGAGCTTCAGGACCTTCTCGGTGAGCCGCCAACTCTGTCGCGGGCCGAAGACCCAATGACCCTGGATGTCCTTGACCAAGGCGGGGATGTCCTTGGCCTGCGTACCCTTCTTCAGTAGATAGACGGAGCCTTCTTCTGGTCCCTTGGTGCCGGGTGTCCATGCGTTGCTCGAGAATTTCAGGGCTACCTTCTTGGATCCTCGGATCACCACCCCCTTGTAGGGGCCCCGATCGAAGCCGACCGGAAACTCTCCCCACTTCTGCAGATGGACGCCGGTCATCCCGAAGCTCTCGAAGCGTCGCTTGGCCCAGTTGCAGGCCGTGGTCAGGTTGCTGGATCCGCTCAGCCTTGGCCCGATGCGGTTCGTCAAGTGGTCCAGGTGAGCCTGCACCTGGCTCTTCTCCTTGCCTTCCTCGATACAGCCGAACCATGTCGCGGCGTCGATGAGGCTGTTGGGGGAGGCCTTCGGGGCGGCGGCGCCTGCAGCGTCTTGAGCGGACAAGGCTCCGACTGCCAGCAAGCCTGTCAGGACGGTGCAGGGGAGGAGGGGGGACACGAGGACGGGATCGATCACAGTTTTGCCTTCCTCTTCTTCTTCGCGGTCTTCTTGGCTTCGCGTCGGAGTTCGAGTTCGAGCTTCTTGCCACCCCTCTCGATCTTGACAGTGGTGGCAGGCATGCCCTTCTTCACCCATGCGCGTAGCGCCGTCGCGATGCTGCCTCGCTCCACAATCTTGGTGCCGGCGAGTTCGACGAGTTCATCTCCGCCCAGGAGACCACTGTTGGCTGCCAGACTCAGGGGGATGATACCCACGATCCGCGCGCCATCGACGTAGACACCCAGCTTGGGGTTCTTGGGCTGGAATGGCTGGGGTGGCGTGCGAGACGCCCTGCGTGCTTGCACCTTCCACCGGGGCAACATCTCGGGCAGGTTGGCGACCGCCAACGCACCCAGGGCCACGACAGTGGCCGTCTGCTTCTGATACTCAGGGATGGCCAGGTCATAGGTGTCGAACTGGGTGTGCCAGCCGTGTTGGTAGGACGCGCGCCCCTTCTGATTCCAGAAGAAGCCCGGGATGCCGATGCGGCGGAAGGAGGCATGGTCACTGCTGCCTCCAGCGAGACTGGCAGCTGTTCTGTAGACCTTGAAGGGGTAGTCCGTATCGATCGTGTCGAACCCTGCAAAGGCCTGATCGAGCATCGGCTTGATGTCCTCGGGGCCACCGATGCCCGAGACGTAGTTGGTGCCCATGTCGTGGATGAAGACTGCCGACACTGCATCCTTGATCTCCTTGCGCATACGCCGCACATAGGAGGTCGAGCCAAGGAGCCCCTGTTCTTCGCCGCCGAAGAGCATGAAACGGATCGTGCGCTTGGGGCGGGCCCCAGCCGCCATCAGGATGCGTGCGGCTTCCAGTGTCGAGCTGGCGCCCGTGCCGTTGTCGGTCGCACCGGTGGCTCCGTCCCAGGAGTCGATGTGACCGCCGATGATGACGATCTCGTCGGGCTTCTCACTGCCAATGATCTCGGCGATGACATTGTGCACGGCGATGGGCCCCTTCTTGAAGTGGTTGCGGATGTCGAAGGCGATCCGCACCCTGCCCTCCTCGCCTTTCGTCTTCCTGGCGGCGTCTTCGATCTTCTTGTACTGCTTCGAGATGAGGCTGATGACCGGGAAGGTGGGGAGGCGATTCCAACGCTGTTGGTAGGCACCGAAGCTGTAGAGATACTTGCCTCTCGAGGGGCGCACGAGACCCAGGGCACCTGCTTGCTGGAGGGCTCTCATGGTATTGAGGGATCGTCTGCCGATGCGCTTGGCGAAGATCCAGGCGCCTTGGATCTCCTCCGCGCGCTTGGAAACATCGGCGGGTAACACCGATCCTTCCAGGATGATGACGTGTCCCTCTTGGCGTCCCTTCGTTCCAGCCGACCAGGCGTTCGTCGAGAACTCCAGATCCATGGCGAGAGACCGGGGAGCGAGGACCGTACCCTTGGAGGGGCCGCGATTGAAGCCGACAGGAAAACTACCCCACTTGTCCAGGTAGACCCGCTCCATGCCGAAGCTCCGGAACCGGTCGGCAGCCCAACGTGTGGCAATCGTGTAATTGTCCGAGGCCGTGAGCCGTGGGCCGATGCGGTTGCACAGATGATCCAGGTGCGCCATGACCTGGCTGTGGCTCTTGCCCTCTTCGATGCAGCGGAACCAGGTCTCCGCATCGATCAGGCTGTTGGGGGAAGGTTTGGTTCCCGTCCTGGCCTGGGACGTGAGAGGCTGCGTGAGCAGGAGCAGTAGAATGGGGAGCAAGGCCTTGAGAAGGCCTGTGGGAAGGGCGGGACGGACCCGGCCGACGATGAGAGAGGGATTCTGCGAGGTCATGCGCCTACCTACGGAGGCTCAGGGCCGCTCGCGAGGGAGATTCCCTTGGATTGGGAGGAGGTCTCTGCTTCCATGGCGGTCGAGGGGAGTGACCAGAACATGGATGAGAAGACAGTCGAGATCTACACCGATGGTGCCTGCAAGGGCAACCCTGGGCCAGGAGGTTGGGGCGTGCTTCTGCGGTGGAACGGGAAGGAGAAGGAACTCTGGGGCGGGGAGCCTCAGACGACCAACAATCGCATGGAGCTCATGGCGGCGATCATGGCCCTGGAGACGCTCAAGCGCCCCTGTCGCATTATCTTGCACACCGATTCCAGGTACGTGCAGAACGGCATCGACAGCTGGATCGATGGTTGGAAGAAAAAGGGTTGGAAGACCGCAGCCAAGAAGCCGGTCAAGAACCAGGATCTCTGGCAGCGGCTGGACAAGGCCCGGGAGCGTCACCAGGTGGACTGGCGCTGGGTCAAGGGACATGCCGGACACGAAGGCAACGAGAGGGCCGACGCACTCAGCAACCGTTGGATCTACGAGCGTGGATCCTAGATCATGACGATCCTGCTCCTGATCCCGACGCTGTTGGAAGCTTCGTTCCTGCCCGGCTGTCCGAAGGCTCAGACGCTGCTTGCAGGTCCCCAGTCCTGGCAAGGCTTCGACCTCGCACTCACGGGCATGGGGCCTGTCGATGCGGGAGTCACCACATCGCGCTACCTGGCACAGGGTTCCTACGAGCGTTGTGTACTCGCAGGGCTGGCTGGGGGTTTCGCAGGGCGGAGCCCGTCTGCGCCTGCACTGGTCGAAGCGCGCAGTTTCCTGTTGGACGGGTTCGGCGTCATGGGGGATGAGGGCGTCCGGCGCCTCGAGACACTGGGGTTTCCCGAGAGCGTGCGCGGGTCCATGCCCCTGTCTTCTCACGAGGAGCTCGAGAGCCCACCGACAGGCTTGCCCGGAGTCCATGCACTGACCGTCTCAGCCAGCTCGGCCACGACTCGGGTGGCCGAGCGGCGGATGGCCAGGGAACCCCTCGTGCAGATCGAGGAGATGGAGGGCTTCGCGGTCGCCAGAGCCTGTCGGTTGGCCGAGGTTCCCTTGACCTGCTTGCGCGCGATCTCCAACGAGGCTGGAGACAGGGACAAGACCCGTTGGCGCGTGTCCGAGGGCATGGCCCTGATCCGAGAGTCCTTGAAGGGTCTGGTCCCATGATCGCATCGTCAGATCCGTTTCCGCTGCAGGTTGGCATCTCGACTTGCCCCAACGACACCTTCGCCTTCGCGGCACTCTTGGATGGGCGGGTACAGGGGCCGGCGATGGAGTTCCAGCTGGACGACGTCGAGGCCCTCAACGAGGCGCTCCTGGAGGGGCGTTTGGATGTCGCCAAGGCGAGCTTCCACGCGGCCCTGCATCTCTCGGATCGATACTGTGTGCTGCCGGTGGGGGCAGCACTCGGCTACGGCGTCGGCCCTCTCCTGCTCAAAGCCGATGCGGCGCTTCCCGATGTGCCGCGTGGGGAGGATCGGGTGCTCTGTCCGGGCCAGTGGACCACGGCCACACTGCTCTACCGGCTCTTGCTCGAGGGCGCACCCGAGCCAGAGCAGGTCGTCTTCTCGGAGATCATGCCGGCGATCGCGCGTGGTGAGGCCGAGTATGGGGTCGTGATCCACGAGGGGCGATTCACCTATGCGACGCAGGGCTTGGAGATGGCTGTCGACCTGGGAGCCCGATGGGAGGTCGAGATGTCGACCGCCCTGCCTTTGGGTGGCATCCTCGCTCGGAGAGATCTCGGAGAGGCGCGCCTCGCAGAAATCAAGACGGCCATCCACAGGTCTCTGGAGATCGCCCTGGCAGATCCCGATTCTGCCCTGCCTGCCATGCGTCTCCATGCCCAGGAGTTTGATGACGAGGTCCTCCGCGAGCACGTGCGGCTCTACGTCAATGACACGACCCTCGATCTCGGTGGGGAAGGACGTCGCGCACTGCAAGTCCTCGAGAAGGTCGCGCGAGAGGCTGGACTCCAACAGAGCACGGAGCCTCTTCTCTTTGCTTGAATCTCGCGGCGAGGGAAGCCATTCTCTTCCTCTCATTGCGGAAAGGCGAACCCCTCAGGAGACAGAACCTTGGCAAAGCGAATCGACTGGTACTACCACCGATCAGGCTGAACGACTTGCAAGCGTGCCGATGCCCATCTCGAAGGGCGAGGCATGGCGATCCGTGAGATCGTCAAAGCCAACAAGCAGAAGATTCCAGCGGAAGAGGCCGTCGAGCTCGCATTGAAGTCCTCCATGGTCCTGGTGGCCAAGGGCAAGAAGGTGCTGACTTTCCGCATCAAGGCGGGTGCGCTCCAGGGTGGTGTCCAGAAAGAGGAGCTGGCCAAGGCGATCGTCGGGCCTTCCGGCAACCTTCGAGCACCTGCGATCCGAACGGGCAAGACCCTCATCGTTGGTTTTCATCCCGACCTCTTCGAAGAACGCCTGTCCTGATCCTCGTCTTCTCCTGATCAGTCGCTCCAGAAGGAGGGCAAGAAGATGATCAGGGGCGTGTAGATCTCCAGGCGGCCGAAAATCATTACGAAGGAGAGCAGGATCTTCGTGGGGTCGTTGTAGGCCCCGTAGGATCCGTAGGAACTCACATCGATGCCGAGGCCATTGGCGGGTGTTCCCAGAGCGTGTGCCGCGTCGATGCTCCCGGGGATGAGTTGGGTCATGCCTGGGCCCATGTTGGAGAGGCAGGCTACCACGGAGCTGAATCCCGAGAGGGGATCCAAGTCGGGTTGAAGGACCAGGATGCCCAGGGTGGCGAAGGCCAGGACGAGGATCCAGAGCATGAACATGGCAGCGACTGCCTCGAGCATCCCGAGCTCCAGGCGTCGTCCTTCCAGGAGGACCGGTTCCATGCTTCGAGGGCGGATGAACCTCCTCATGGAGTGCCCCAGCGACTTGAAGACGATGAGGACTCGGACCATCTTGAAGCCACCGCTCGTGCTCCCCGAGCATGCACCCGAGATCATGATCATGAGGAGCAGGACCTGGGAGAAGAACGAGAAGCCGTTGAGGTTGGAATTGGCAAACCCTGTCGAAGAAACGAGGTTGGTCGTCTGGAAGGCAGCGTCACGAAGCGATGCTCCCACGGTGGAGTAATCATGCCTGACGTCGAAGCCTGCGGAAGGCACGACGGTACCCACCTGGAGCCAGAGGGATAGCGTGATCAGCAGGATCGCCAGGAGGAGGATGGAGGTGTAGAAGCGCCACTCCGGGTCCTCCCAGAAGATCTCCTTGAGATCCCTGAGACGAGGCAGATCCTTGATGCCTGGGATGCGTCGCGTTCCCATGCGACGACGCATTCGGGACCCCACCTCATAGTAGAGTCCGAAGTTGACACCCGAGAGGAACATCCCGAGGATCACGACGATCTCGATGCCTATGCTCTGGTACTCGGCGATGCTCCCGTCCTTGGTCGAGAATCCTCCGGTGGCGATCGTGGCAAAGGCATGGCAGATCGCGTCGAAGGGCCCCATTCCCAGGACCCAATAGGAGAGCGTGATCATCGCTGTGAGGATGATGTAGATCTTGACGAGCGCCCTGGCGGAGTCCTTGACGCGAGGTTTGATTCCCTCCTTGGAGAGGCCCACGACTTCGGCTTGGAACAGCGTCTTCTTGCTGATTCCCAACGCTGGCAGGAAGACCAGGAACATGACGACGATTCCCACGCCGCCGATCCAGTGGAGGAGCGCGCGCCAGAAGAGGATGGCATCTGGGAGCTGGTCGACCGGCCAGTTGTCCCCGCCCCCGAAGATGGAGGATCCTGTGGTGGTCAGGCCCGACGAAGCCTCGAAGAAGCCGTCGATCAGATCGCCGGTCACGCCTGTCAGATAGAACGGTACGTCACCCAGGAAGGCCAGGAGGAACCAGATGAGGGCAACGGAGAGAAGCCCCTCCCTGCGAAAGAACTCCTTGGGGCTCGTCCGTCCCAAGAAAAGGAGCAGGAGTCCCAGCAGTCCTCCTGCAGCGGCGGAGAGTCCGAAGCCCAGGAAGGCATTGGCATGGCCGGGACCGACGATCTTGTCTCCCATCGCCAGTTGGACGAAGGGGGGGATGAGCATCATCGTGGAGAAGATCGTGAGGAAGATCCCGAGCAGTCGGGCGATCATCCGGAAGTTGAGGCTGGGATCGAATCCAAACCGAGGTCTACTCCGCTCTGCTTCCCTGCTTTCTTCTGTCACGAGTGGGGGATGCCTCCTTGCCTTTGCACCTCTGTGTGTGCAAACGAATGGCTGAACATCCTACACGCGGCGCAAGACAGGAGCATCTCATGATTCAGAAGGCGGGGCGACTGACCCTCACCGCGGCTCCGCTGCGCAGGACTCCACTCAGCACCTGATTCACACGGATGGCGATGGCCGGGCTCAGCGCCTCCCTCTGGTAGGGGAGCAACAGCGTGCCGGGCTTCTGCCTGTCCTGCACGAACCAGGCTTCGACCTGCCCCAGGGCTTCGAATCCCGGTCCTCGCAGGCTCACCTTTGTTCCGACGGGGAAGTTGTCGAGGTCTTCCTCCGGATAGGCAATGACACGAGCTGTCTCGGACGGCACGAAATCGACAAGGAGTTCTCCCGGTTGCTTGAACTCACCTTTACGGACGTGGATCCAACTCACCGTACCTGCCACGGGGGCGCGGATCTCGTAACGTGCCTGACCCTTCAGCATGTCCAGCTCGGCCTGCGCCTCGGCCAACTGCGCCTCGAGGAAGGCCACATTGCTGGCCGCCAAGGCCTCCTCCTGGGCTTCGTTGGCGCGCCCCAGGAGGCGATCCGATTCGCTCATGCCGCTGTCGGCCTTCTGCTCGAGCCAGTGCGCTTGTCCCTCCAGCGACTTGATGCGGCCTGCAATCTCGAGTCGTCGCAGCCGCAGATCCAGATAGCTGGTCTGTGCGATGATCCTCTGCTTGCCCATCTTCTCGAACTTCACCAGATCCTTCTCCACCTCCAGGAGCTGACTGCGAGACGCCTTGATCTCGGCGGCGATGCCGGCGACTGTCGCGCTGGATGCCAGAGCCCTGTCGCGCAGGTCTGCTGCTCTCGCTGAATCGCGTGAGGCGAGTTGACGGGCACGAGCCTCGGCTCGCATCTTCTCGCTCTCCACCTGGGCCGAGAGTCGTTGGACCTTGGCCTGGGCCAGTGCCGTTTCGCGTCCGTGATTGGCGAGCTCGAGTTGGAGCAGGGGTTGACCCGCCTCCACTTGCATACCGGGAACCACCTGGATCTCGAGGACTCGTCCTGCGTTCTCGCTGGAGATCCGTGTAGCACCCCCATCCACGATGCCAAGTGTCTCGGGCACGAAGGCATAGAGGAAGCCTGCGCGCAGGCCGAGAAGGAGGAGGATCCCAAGGATGGCGAGATAGATCCCGCGACTCCAGGCACGTTTGGGGCGCATCTTGCGCCGAAGGTCTTCGCGCACCCGACCCTGTTCCGGACTGCTTTCTACGAGATGGATCTGTCTGGGGGCTCTGAGACGCATGGATCACCAATCGGGTTGGGCCTTACGCACCTTTTCGGGAGCGAAAGGATCAGAGAGTGATTTTCGGGTGAAGATCTCCTCGACCTGGGCGAAGAGCATCACGAAACGCAGGTAAGTGCGGTACAGGTTGTAGGCCGGGATGTAGAGGAGACCTCGCGTGTCCTCGTCCCTGCGTTCTGAGAGGGCGATGACGATTCCCTGCTGGACGACACCCAGCATCGTGTAGAGGCAGAGGTTGCCGATGAGGACGGCGGGCAGGATCTGCGGGCGCGTCAAGATCAGCTCGACCAGGTAGAAGAACCAGATCCAGCTGAAGAACACCTGATAGAGGAGTGGGTCGAGCGTCGAGTAGAGGTTGCGGAGCGAGAAGCTCTTGTTGAACGGCCAGAAGAGGTTGGCATGCTTGCGCATGCGGTTCTTGACCACGTTCCGGCACCAACGGCGGCGTTGTCGTGTGAGGGTCGTCACATCGGTGGGTGTGTCTGTATGACAGATGGCTTCGTGAGCGAAGACGATGTGGCCACCTCTCTCGCGGATATCGATCGTGAGATCCGAGTCGTTGCCAGGTCCAGGATCGTGGCCACCAACCGAGCGGACGGCCGCCGTGCGGAAGGCACCGAAGGCACCGGAGATGATCGGCAAGATGCCGAGCTTCGACTTGGCCTGCCGGCTAAGGGTGATCGAAATTCCATACTCCAAGGCCTGGACCTCGGTGAGGAGATTCTCGTTGCGGTTCCTGACCCGCAATACGCCTCCGACCGCGTCGACCCGCGGATCCAGGAGTGGACGCAGGAGTTCTCGCATGGCCTGCCGATCGAAGGTCGTATCGGCATCCACGAAGACTACGGCTTCGGTCTTCACGAGACCCAAACCCCGGTTCAGTGCGGCTGACTTGCCGCTCCTCTCGCTCATGCGGGCGAAGTGGATGCGTGAGGATCTGGCTTCGAAGCTCCGACACACCTGGGCGGTGCCGTCCGTGGATCCGTCGTCCACGAGGATGATGGACTCCGGCAGATAGGACTGCTCTTCGAGGGACTGGATCGTCGCGGCGATCGTCTTCTCCTCGTTCAGGACAGGGATGATGACCGAGTAGTGTGGCAATTTCTGGGGCTTGGAACTTTCCCCGCGATCGAGGAACCTCATGGCCAGGATCCAGAGGTCCGTCAGGATGAAACGCGGGAACTCGAACAGCAGGAAGAACCAGTAGGCATGCCAGATCCCCATCCAGCCATCTGCCAGGACGGGACCGAAGAAGCCCTGCAAGATGCGCAGCTGGTCATCCACGTTCGTCCTTCTCCGCGAGGTCCAGGATGCTGTAGCCGATGTGACCACTCAGACCTTCGATCTCCAGGATCTTGCTATTGATACGTTCGAGGACGACGACGGCCTCTTCCTGGCTCGTTTCGGGCAG
>JAJRTL010000068.1 GCA_024278315.1 Planctomycetota bacterium
AGCGGACCCTCGTGACCCGACCCGCTTGTTGTTGTCCAGGAAGATTTGTGGGGCAAGGGCAGGGCTAGGTCTCTGATCCTGACTGGGTCTCTTCGCCTGGCTACGCATTTGGTCCTGGTTGCGACTCTGTGCAGGGCTACGTATCTGGTCCTGGTTGCGTCTCTGTGCCTGGCTACGTATCTGGTCCTGGTTGCGTCTCTGTGCAGGGCTAGGTATCTGGTCCTGGTTGCGTCTCTGTGCAGGGCTAGGTATCTGGTCCTGGTTACATCTCGGGTTCGAGCAACAGGAGGAGAAGAGAGGACCCGAGTACATGGGGTCAGACCCACAGCCGTCCAAAACAGGTTTTTCCGAGTGGGTTAAATGAAAAGCGCCTCCGTGGCTGCAAAATGGTGAGTGTCAAAACAAACCAAGAGCCACAGAGGTGCCACCGTCCCGGAAGGACATCGTCTTTGATCGAATTATCCAGAGCAAAGGGCAGGCCACGAGAAAGGCCAAGCTGGGAAAGACCCGTCTGATCGGAGTCCGGACCGACAAGGGAGTCATGGAGTTCCTCACGAACAACATGAAGCTCAGCGCTCACACGATCGGCCAGATCTACAAGCAGAGGTGGCAGATCGAGAGCTTCTTCAAGGCCCTCAAGCAGAATCTCAAGATCAAGCATTTCGTCGGTACCACATCGAACGCTCTCAAGATCCAGATTTGGACAGCATTGATCGCAGTGCTGCTTCTCAAGTACCTGAAGGTCCGAGCGAAGATCGAATGGTCGATGTCGAACCTCGTCGCCATGCTCCGCTGGAACCTGTTGAAGTACACAAACCTATGGGAATGGCTGGATAATCCAGGGTCAAATCCTGCCAGTCCACCCGGTTACACGCAGGGATACCTGCCTGGCTTCGGACTTGGACAGCAGAAGAGGGGGACCGTCATCTGAGCGACGGAATCCGACCCCACCAATCACTGAATGGAGCCCGCCCTTGAGGGGGCAATGCTCAGATCCCTTCCGTTTTGGACGGCTCTGGGTCTGACCCCATGTACTCGGGTGGCGCATCCACGGCTGCCTCACCCTCCAAGGCAGATCCCGAGCAGGAGCTCACACGATCTCCCCACAACACACAACCCACACGCCGCACGCCACAGCACTCACCCACAACACACAATCCACACCCCACACAATCCACACGCCGGCTCGATCAGCCGCGGCGGAGCTCCACGAGCAAGACTGACAGGTCTGCTGGGGTCACGCCGGGGAGGTTGCGGGCCTGGGCCAGGGTTCGGGGGCGGCGTTTGCTGAGGACATCGCGGGCCTCTTGCTTGAGCGCTGCGAAGGACTGGAAGTCCCAGTCCGGGGGCAGGGGAACGGCGGACAACTCCTCGAGACGTTCGCGTTCCCGTGCGTAACGCTCGAGGTAGGGGCGATACTTGACCTCGGCCTCGACCTCGAGCACGTCTTCGGCAGTCAGGCCCAGATCCGAGAGGGCCGGGAGGTGGACTCGCAAGTCCTCGAGGTTCATACCAGGGCGGCGAAGCCAGGTCTCGAGATTCTTGCCCTCGAGGCGATGTTGGCCGAGGAGGGAGACGGCAGCCTGGATGCGTGCTGTTCGCGCACGAGCGCGATCGGCTGCGGCCCGGGGCAGGATGCCAAAGTCCGCGCCGAGCGCGGAAAGGCGCAGGTCGGCATTGGCTTGGCGAAGATAGAGACGGTGCTCCGCGCGGCTCGTGAACATCCTGTAGGGCTCGCGCGGGTTGACACGACAGAGGTCGTCCACGAGCACGCCGACATAGCTCTCGCTCCTTTCGGGATGGAACGGAGGATCACCTCGCGTGAACAATACGGCATTGATGCCGGCGACGAGCCCCTGTGCGGCAGCCTCTTCGTAGCCCGAGGTGCCGTTGATCTGGCCAGCGGAGTAGAGTCCGCGGATTCCCGAGACAGAAAGGTCCGCACGGAGTTGATCGGTCTGCAGGTGATCGTACTCGACCGCGTACCCCGGTCGCAGCATCCGGACTTCTTCGAGCCCAGGGATCGTCCTCAGGAACGCTTCCTGGACCTCATCGGGAAGACTGGTCGAGATACCGTTGGGGTAGATCTCCCGGCTCGATGCCCCTTCGGGCTCAAGGAAGATCTGGTGGGATTCACGATCACTGAACCGCACGACCTTGTCCTCGATGGACGGACAATACCGAGGTCCTGGCCCTTGGATACGTCCCGTGAACATGGGTGAAAGCTCTGCGTGGTCGGCCACGATGCGATGCGTGGCCGCCGTCGTCCTCGTAATCCAACAGGGCGTCTGCTCGAGAACCAGAGGCGGTGAGCGGAAGGAGAAGGCGCAGGGCTCTGCATCCCCTGGCTGAGCCTCGAGGGAGGAGAAGTCGATGCTCTCACGATCCAGCCTGGGCGGCGTGCCGGTCTTGTGTCGCCCCAGACGAAGCCCGAGCAACTTGAGCTCCACCGAGAGCCGGCTGGCCGAGGCTTCGCCGAACCTGCCTCCCTCCGTCTCCAGCGGGCCCCGATGAAGCACGCCCCCGAGAAAGGTCCCCGTCGTCAGGATCGTTGCCTCGGCCTCGAGGACCCTGCCATCTGCCAGCTCCACACCTTCGAGGCCCCAGGCATCGAGCCCTCCCGCAGGCCGGGACAACAGGCGAACCACCTCGCCCTCCAGGACATAGAGCCCCGGGACACCCAGGACGCGCCGGACCATGGCCCGGTTGTAGGCCTCCCGGTCGACCTGGGCCCGAGGAGAGCGGACCGCCGGCCCCTTGGAGGAGTTCAACATGCGGAACTGGATCCCGGTCTCATCCGTGCAGAGCCCCATCTCCCCACCGAGAGCGTCGACCTCACGCACCAGCTGCCCCTTGGCGAGGCCACCGATCGCGGGATTGCAACTCATCCGCCCCAGAGCGCCTCGCTCCTGGCTGACGAGGGCCGTACTCGCGCCCATGCGTGCCGCCGCCAACGCGGCTTCCACGCCAGCATGGCCACCGCCGACCACCAGGACTTGATAGGACTGATTCACGAGAAGGCTGCCGAAGGGCCAGGAGCCCCGGATGAGGGGATTGAGGTTCAGATCGAGCCGCTGCCTGCCGATCCCTGGAACATGTGGAACTACGTCTACCGCAGGAGGCGCGGCCTCCGGACCGCTGTGGCCAAGACCCAGCCGGTCCGGCCCGAGGACCTCCAGAAACTCCCCAAGCCTGTCCCCATCCAGGCGAGCAAGACCGATGCTCTGGCCTGAGCGCCGGACCGGATCGTCGCTAGCTGCGTATTAGGCCTTGTCCCGCCGCCGGGGACAAGGGAAGGTAGAGAGGTTCGCAGCACTTGCCAGATGTTCCCACTCACGCTCAACCTGATCTTCGTCCTGATCCCGCCTCCACAGGGCGCCAAACCTCCACCGTCGGAGTCTGTACCGACGAAGCAGGGCGCCTCCAGCGACCGTTCCACGGATGCGTCCCCAAGCAGCAAGAAAGGGGGGACGACGGACACCCAACCAGCGCCGGTCGACCCGTGGACGGCTCTCAAGGCTCGGATCGGGACTCGCCTGGACAAGGACCGCAAGCGCCTGGAACAGGAGCTGAAGCCTTACCTCTCCGATCTGGCGCTGGACGTGAGAGATCCCAAGAACCGGAAGTATCTTGAGGTCCGCTACCGTGAGATCGCGGCGCTCGATCCGGACATCGGGCTCGTGCTTCTGCCGCATCTGGCCCCCAAGGGCAACAGCCGCCGACACCGGCTGATCGCGGACAACAGTATGCGGATCCTGGAGAGAACAGAGCTCAAGCCCCTGGAGGCGGATCTTCTGCGGATCCTCGATCAGGACCAAGGCGGGTCTCGCAATCGGGCTCTCTATCTTCTGACCGGATTCAAGAAGACAGGTCTCGACGGGACCCTAAGGAAGCTTCTGGAGGAAACCCCGGAAGTCCACCTTCCGGGAGTCATCGTCGCCGTGGGCCGGTACGGCCAAAGCTCACTGGCCAAGCCACTCGAGCCTTTCCTGCAGAAGCCCGACGAGAAGCAGAGGAAGGCCGCCTTCGAGGCGATGTGCCTGATCGGCGCTGCGGGGTCCCTTGGGCCCCTGGCTGCGTCGGCCAAGAGCAGCAACAAGACCTCGGACAAGATCAAGCTCATCCACTTCCTCGAGGTCTTGGGAACCCGGACCGGCCAGGCCGGCTGGGCCCACAACGAACCCGTGTTCTTCGGGACACTGACCTGGCTGCTGACTCAGGGAGAGGCGTTGCGACCCCGTGAGATCCGGGATCTGCTGGCCCTGGTCCAGACCCTTCCGGCGCGGGCAGTCCAGACTGGCGGAGGGGAGGCACTGTCCCAGGCACTCCATCGCCTGCTGACCAACCCCTATCCCGACGTCCAGTTCGGGGCAGCCCTGGCCCTGCGCCACCTGGGGGACAAGAAGGGTGTCAAGCAGGTCCTGAACAACCTGAATCGCTTCATCCGCAACAACAAGAAGCTCGCCTACGCCTATCGCCAGCGCGGCCGCGCACACGAGGCCTTCGGGGACCTGACCGATGCGATGAGGGACTACAAGCAGGCCATCACGCTGTCCGCAGGCAGGGTCGAACCCAAGCTCTACTTCTCTGTGGCACGCCTGGAGGCCAAGAAGAACAACGCCTCCAACGTCTACCGCTATCTCAAAGATGCGCGCCCCACCCGTCAGGAGCTGGACAAGTTCCGATCTGACGTCCCCGAGGTCGAAGCCCTGATCCGCCGGAGCAACCAGCTCCGCAAGCTCTTCAACGAGTCCTGAGCCGAGATCCGGGTCCCTGTGCCAGATGCCCAAATCAGCGGCAATCCGGTCCAATCCCGGTAGTGACTTGGATGGAGCGGCGCGATAGCATACTTCGCCCTGTTTTCCGGGAGTGAGCTCAATGGACATCCAGATCGAAGAAATCGGCGCTTGCCGCAAGCGCATCCAAGTCAAGGTCCCCGTCGACCGCATCCAGTCGCACATCGAAGAGATGTACAAGTGGGCCAACCAGAACATCCAGATGAAGGGCTTCCGCCCCGGCAAGGTGCCCAGGAATCTGCTGGAACAGCGAGTCGGCCCGCAGCTCCTCGTGGACGCCAAGAAGTCCCTGGTCGAGGAGACCTTCCGCGAAGCGCTGCAGGAGCAGACCCTGGACGTCGTCGGCTCCCCACGCATCGATATCGATGAGGAGCCGCTGGTTCCGGATCAGGACCTGGCCTACTCCGTCGAACTGGATGTGCGCCCCGAGGTCACGGTCGGCAAGGTCAAGGAAGTGGAGATCGAAGGCAAGGAGATCGAGCCCACCGACGAAGACCTGGAGAATGCGCTCCAGTCCATCGCCGACCAGCGCCGCCAACTCTCCCCGGTCGAGGGGGAGATCGAGGAAGGAGACTTCGCCAAGGCCGATCTGGATTACTGCCTCGACGGCAAGTCCGTGGTCAAGAAGGAAGGGCTGCAGATCAACACACGGATCCCGGTCGTAGGAACGGACCCCGAGGAGTTCACGGCAAAGCTCAAGGGTATGAAGAAGGGTGGTTCGGCCAAGCTGCCGATCACCTTCCCCGAGAACTTCGAGAAGGAAGAGGTCCGGGGGAAGGAAGGCGAACTCGAGATCACGATCCACGAGGTCATGCGCTTCCAGTCGCCAGCCATCGATGACGAGCTGGCCAAGGGTTATCAGTTCGACGATCTCGATGCCTTGAAGAAGGACGTGCTGGAGAAGATCTCCGAGCAGAAGGAGGCTCACGAGTTCGGCCGTCGCGAGGAGGCCATTCTCGAAGCTCTCTACTCTGAGAATCCCTTCGACCTGCCCGAAGGCCTGATCGTGGAAGAGTCGCAGCACCGACTGACCCAGTATGCAGAGCACCTGCGCAGCCAGGGCGCCGATGATGAGGTCGTCGAGAAGCAGCTGGAGACCGCCAAGGAGGACGTCGAGACCGAAGCCCGTCTGGCGGTCAGGAATCTCTTCCTGGTCGACGCCATTGCCAAGAAGGAGAAGCTCTTCGTGACCGAGAGCGACGTGGAGCAGCAGATCCAGCGGATCGCCGCCGAGAACCAGGCCACGGTAGAGGACGTCAAGAAGTACCTCGAGGAGAAGGAGATGCTGGGCGAGCTCCGGATGGACCTCGTGAATCGAAAGGTCCGGGAATTCCTCAGAACGACGGCTAAGATTTCCGATAGCTTGAAGGACTCCTGAGAGTCCCCCCCCATCAACCACGTTCCCATCGGAGAGAGCATGTCGCAGGGTTACATCGTCCCATATGTCATCGAGAAAACCGGGCGAGGCGAGCGAGCCTACGACATCTACAGCCGGCTCCTTGAGGACAGGATCATCTTCATCGGGACGGGCATCGATGACATGGTCGCCAACTCGGTGATTGCCCAGCTCCTGTTCCTCCAGAAGGAGAACAAGAGCCAGGACGTCAATATCTACATCAACTCACCGGGTGGATCGGTCACGGCGGGCCTGGCCATCTATGACACGATGCAGTTCGTGGCCTGCGACATCGCAACCTACTGTCTCGGGCAGGCGAGCTCCATGGGCGCCGTGCTCCTGGCAGCAGGGACCAAGGGCAAGCGCTTCGCGCTCCCCCACTCGCGTGTGATGATCCATCAGCCCTGGGGAGGCGTCCAGGGCACCGCCAAGGACATCGAGATCCAGGCGGACGAAATTCTGCGACTCAAGACCTACTTGAACGCCATCATCGCGAAGCACACCGGCAAGGATGTCGAGGCCATCGCCTCGGATTCAGACCGGGACTTCTTCATGTCGGGCGCGGAAGCGCGGGACTACGGCCTCGTGGACGAGGTCCTCAACGAAGCCTAGCCCGGACGATTCATGAGATCCTTGTGAGCCAATGCGAGATTGGCGCAGCCAAGCTCGTTTTTGCGGTCTGACGAGCGCATTTCGAGTTCAGGACGGCTGCGCGAGATATGAGGCGACCCAAGAGGGTCGTCGAATCGAAGCCATGCCGAGCGAACCGATAGGTTCGCGGTCCTGGACCGAAAGACGCCGTCAGAAGCATCGAGGTCACGAATAGTTCGGGCTAGCGGTTCTGGGGCCTTGGTTTCTGGGTTATGATGGCTCAAATGACCAAGGTGGATCCCATGAGAGGTTCACGGCCAGCCCCTTAGACAATATCGATGACCAAGAATTCCAATCGAAACAAGGGCGTCGAGCGATGCACCTTCTGTGAGAAGTCGCGGCACCACCTCGACCGCCCTCTGATCGCAGGCCCTCCGGGGATCTACATCTGCGCTGAGTGTGTGGAGATCTGCAATCAGATCCTCGCCGAGGACGAGAAACGCAACCCCGCCGTAGCCCCGGTCAACTTCCTCCACAAGGATGAGGTCCCCACGCCGACCGAGATCCAGGCGGCCCTCGACAACTACGTCATCGGGCAGGAGAGAGCCAAGAAGGTTCTGGCCGTGGCTGTCTATGCGCACTACCGCCGCCTCCAGTCCAGGGCCAGGACCTCGGGCGAGATCGAGCTCGAGAAGAGCAACATCCTCCTTGTGGGCCCCACCGGTTCGGGCAAGACCCTTCTGGCCAAGACGCTCGCCACCATCCTGGATGTGCCTTTCGCCATCGCCGATGCCACGACGCTGACCGAAGCGGGCTACGTCGGCGAGGACGTCGAGAACATCCTGTTGAAGCTCCTCCAGGCAGCCAACTTCGATGTCGAACGGGCGCAGCAGGGCATCATCTACATCGACGAGGTGGACAAGATCGGAAGAACGACACAGAACGTCTCGATCACACGCGATGTCTCGGGCGAAGGCGTGCAGCAGGCGCTGCTCAAGATCCTCGAAGGCACCGTGGCCAACGTCCCCCCCCAGGGTGGCCGCAAGCACCCGGAGCAGAACTACATCCAGGTCAACACCGAAAACATCCTCTTCATCTGCGGAGGCACCTTCACCGGTGTGGAGGACTTCATCTCGCGTCGTCTCGGACAGACCGTGATCGGATTCGGTGGCCCTGACGATGGGACGCCCCTGGCGATCGCCAGCGACAAGGGTAGATCCAAGCGCAAGGGCGAGGGCGAGGACAAGGACAAGGACAAGGACAAGGACAAGGCGGCGCAGGCTGTCAGCCAAGACTCCCAGCATCGCGACAATCTCCTGGGTCACTTGAACCAGAAGGACCTGATCGAGTTCGGCCTGATCCCCGAGTTCATCGGACGTCTGCCTGTCGTGGCGACGCTCAAGTCCTTGACACGAGACGATCTGGTCCAGGTCATGACCGAGCCCAAGAACGCCATCGTCAAGCAGTACGAGGAGTTCTTCCGGATCGAGGGTTGCGAGCTGGATATCGAGAAGAAGGCACTCGAGGCCATCGCCACCAAGGTGCTCCAACAGGAGACCGGGGTGCGCGCGCTTCGTTCGATCATCGAGGAGATCCTCCTCGACCTGCGTTTCGACCTCCCGGAGATGGCCAAGGAGAACCTCCTGCGCGTCAGCGTGAGCGAGGCCTGTGTCAACGAGGGAGCGGATCCCAAGGTGAAGAAGCTTGGCAAGAAGCCCGGAACCGACAAATCCGCAGGCTCCGAGAAGGGCAAGCTCGAAGGCCAGTTCCCGGGGGCGCCTCCCGAAGAACGCGAGAGCGCCTGAGCGCTCACGCGCAGCCCCGCATCATGGATCCTGAACACAAGTCTCTGGCTCGGGAACTGAGTCAGGACACGCTCACGACACTCTGCATGGATCTCGGGGCGCGCCCTTTCCAGGCCAAGACGCTGTGGCGCTGGCTTCACGTGAAGGGACTTCGGTCCTTCGATCAGGCCACGGATCTGCCCAAGAAGCTCCGGGAGTCCCTGGCGGACCACCTCGAGCTGCAGTCGGTCCAGGTGGTCGAAGAGTCCCTCTCCCATGACGGGACCTGCAAGTATCTCCTCGAACTCGCCGATGGCGAACGTATCGAGATGGTTCTCATCCCCGAAGGTGCGCGGAATACCCTCTGTGTATCGACCCAGGTGGGCTGCCCTGTTGGCTGTGTCTTCTGTGCCTCCGGCCTGCTGGGCGTGCGACGCAACTTGGACCACCATGAGATCCTGGACCAGTTCCTCTTGGCACGAGAGATTCTCGGGGAGAAGGAGCTGACCAACCTCGTCATCATGGGCATGGGCGAACCCATGCTCAACCTGGACGCACTCCTGCCCGCATTGGATCGGATCACCGACCCCGAGGGCTTCCACTTTTCGCCTCGACGGATCACGGTCTCGGCCTCGGGCTACCCCGACAAGATCCGGCGATTCTCGAAGGCCGGCAAGTCCTACAACCTGGCGCTCTCTCTCCACACAGCCGATGCCGAGCAGCGGCGCCTTCTGATCCCAACCGCACAACACGATCCCCGAGAGCTCGTCGCAGCAGCCAAGGACCACTTCCAGGCCACGGGCCGGGAGCCCACGATCGAGATCGTGCTGCTGCGCGGACGCAACGACCGCATCGAGGATGCTGACAAGCTTGTGAGGCTCCTCAAGGGCCTGCAGTGCACGGTCAACCTGATCCCCTGGAATCGCGTGGAGGGCACTCCCATCGCTCTCGAGCGCCCCTACGAGGATCGTGTCGAGGCCTTTCGCGAAGCCCTGGAGCAGAGAGGGCTCAACGTCACGCTGCGACGCAAACGCGGCTCGGAGAAGAATGCCGCCTGCGGGCAACTGAGGCTCCGCTCCCTCGAGTCCTGAAACGGCCATGAGCCTGGATGCCGAGGCAGCCAGGCTCATGGCTCGTGCGATTCGAGCCTCCCCGGCTACTTGTAGAACTTGACGACATCCATCGTCGACACGGGGATCGGAACCTGTGTCGGCTTGGCCGCATCGAACATGAGGCTCTGCCAGTAGATCAGTCCCGCAAGCTTCCCAGGAGGAGTCGGGAAAGCCCAATGAGCCGTCCGGGTCGATGCGTTGTGCAACTGTGCCGGTGGGATCAGGGTGAAGCTCGGATCGATGAAGGTGGTCGTATTCCCACCATGAGCAAGCGAAATCAGACCAGGAACCACCAGTGGCTTGCTGGAGATACTGAAGGTCAAGACCGAGACGGTCGTCGCAGGGCGTGGACCTCGAGCCGTGTAGACATGGAGGACCTTACCACTCTTGAGAGTCGCAGGCACACCGGTCTTGGGCGTCACATTGAACAAGACCTTGACCGCGAACTTGTTACTCGCGAATCCGGTGTTTCGCACATAACACTGATAGGTGCCAGGTACGAAGTTCTGCGGCGGATAGATCTCCATCTTGCTGTCACTCAAGATGCGGAACCAACCGCGATGCCAGTCCTCCGAACTCTTGCTCGTGATGAGCGTCGCCCCGACATAGACCCGGTTGACATTGCTGAAGCCACTACCGGTCAAGCTGATCCTGTTGTCATGGATCACCCGCCAGGTCGCTCCCGCGACGGTCGTGATTTTCGGGATCTTGAGGTAGAAGATCGAATCGGTCTTCACAGCCGATACGTTGCCCGCAGCATCCATGAGCTGCGAATAGACCGTCTTGATCCCAGTGTTGAGATTGCCGCCATAGCTGCCGACACTCATGCTCCGCGTGAGCGTAGTGTAGGCGAACCAAGAGCTCCAAGTGGACCCATTGAAGGAGTATCGCATCCGGTTGGGTCCTCCGAGTCCGACGACGCGCACGCCCACTGTCGGGCTGTTGGTGTAGGCCGCACCAGCATTGATCCACACCGAGGAGATCACGGGGGCAATCGAGTCGTAGGCGATCGTGTCCGATTTGATGAGGCTCACGTTGCCTGCCCTGTCCCGGACCTGCGCATAGACGCGCTTGATCCCCTGTGCCGTGCTTCCACCATAGAGAGAAAGCGTGAAGGATTGACTCGCTGTGGAGTAGCTCCTCCATGAAGTCCAGCTGAGGGCATTGCTTGAGAAGCGCATCCAGCGGACACCGCTGTAGGTATCACTGGCGGCAATCCTCACGCCGACATTCAGGCTCTTCGTCCAGCTAGCGTTATTGTTGATCAGCACACTGATCAAGGTCGGCTTGGATGTGTCCACCCAGTAGGGACCAGCCACTCCTACGCTCGACAGGTTCTTGGATCTGTCTCGCGAACGGTGCGAGAAGTACCAAGGCTTGGTGCTGGAGCTGACTCCCACGCTGACCGCAGTGGTCGAAGACCCGATCGTGAAGCTCGTCGGGGTGACAGCGGAGGGAGAAGCCACACGCACTGCTTGTCGCTCCACACCGGCACAACCCGAATCGATGATCTTGTTCCACTTCATCGTGAGAACGGTCTTGTTGGTCCAGGCGTTGAGTGGATGTGTGGTCGAGGCCAGGCCGCTCGCCTTGCCCGGTGCCACACCGTCCACACAGATCGTCTTGCAGTAGGTCTTCCCCGAGGTCGTGGAGCCGACGAAGTGATTGTCGCTTCTGAGCTCGACGCAGACCGAAGCATTGCCGAGAGAGGACTTCCGCATGGTCCAGTCGATCGCGGTCTGAAGCGAACTCTGACCCGGGTAGACGTTGCCGAGAGTCCAATCCAGCAGGCCACCGAAACTGCGCAGGAGGTTGTCACCCGACCGGAAACGCATGCCAAGAACCGAGAATCCTCCAGCCTTCGTCATGCGCATCAAGCTGTTGCTCGTGACCGACGACAGGGGATTCGCCCTGGCTGTGAACGTAAAGAGCTGATTCGGCTTCACGTAGGTGGGTGCAAAGATCGAGACACTGTTGACCGGCGGATGGGAACCGCGATAGACACAGTAGGAAATGGCGACCTTTGCCGTCGTACCCGAGCCTGGCTTGACCCGTGGATAGGCCTTGATCCGGATCGTCTTGCCACGGATCTTGGACATGATGGATGAACTGTAGATGTGGAGCCAATCCCAGCTATCCCATGCTCTCCTGGAGGAGTATTCACCGACGTTCATGGCGGAGCTATAGGGCGGGATGTCCAGGTAGAGGTCGTAGTCGGCCAGGCAGGCGCGACTCGCACCGGTGCTCGGCGCCTTCTCGTCGAAGTTCAAGACCAGCATGAGCCTGTCAGCATCCGATGGAATGGCCAGGTTGAAGTAGAATCCTCCGGAAGAGGACGACTGAGTAGATCGGCTTGTCCCGGCGAACCATGTGGTGCTCGTACCGGGGCTATAGGTTGCCTTGTAGGCATCCACACAGCCCAGGCCTTGTCGCTGATAGTAGTTCCGCATTCGGCTGGACGTGCTGATGTAGCCGCCGAGAGGGTTGGCCGTGGCCGCCGACAGCGACTTCGTCGAGTATGGCCTGTACTTCCAGCCCACGTTCTTGTCCTGGAAGATCGCGGTAACTCCAGCCACGTGTGGTGAGGACATGCTCGTGCCGGACTTGTTCGTGTAGCTCGACTCCGTCTTGGTCTTTGCCGATGCAATCCATCGACCTGGAGCTCCGATATTGGGTTTCATACGACCATCCTTGGTCGGTCCCTTGGAGCTGCTTTCCGTGACCTCTCCCACCTCGGTAGTCGCATGGACCTGATAGATCCATCGACGAGTGGAGGGTCCGCTCCAGGTGCTCGTGCTGGTCTTGCGGTTGTAGTAGGTGGCGAGACTCCCAGTCGTAGAGATGTTGTAGGTCAATCCACTCGAAGGAGTACGGAAGGCAATGAAGAAGGATTGCCCCGGAGACATGAAGTAGGGTGAGCTGAACGTCGTTCTTCGCCATGCAGTGGTCGTGTTGATCACCATGGTGCCGGTCCGCACCAAGGTCCCGGGCTTGCCACCGGTCGATCTGTAGAGGAGGGTCGTCAGGGTCATGGTCTTGCTCCCTCTGACCCGCAGACTGAATCCCTCGACGGGGATCGAGTGCATCGTCGAACTTGGAGTGATCTTGATGGCCTCGTACCAGTTGGGCAAGATGCCAATGGTTCCCGGCGATTTCGTCGTATTCAGACCGATCGTGTTGGTGCTCCTCCAGTCATAGAGATTCGAGACGGTGAGAGCATTCTTGGAGACACCGGGAGCCCCCACGCTACGCCAGCGATCTGCTGCGTAGGCTCCGCCGCTGTTTCCAGCCGAAAATACGTAGGTCTGTCCGTAGAAATAGACGCTCGAGTCGGCCGCGATCGAGGAAGAGTCCGTTCCGGGATAGCCAGATGCTGGAACCGTCGTGGACCCATAGGATCCATTCACGACCGTGGGCCGAGGTGTCGTCTTGCCTCCAGACGTGTAGAGGGATCGGAATCTTGTGATCGCACTGATCGACTTGGATGTAGAACCGGGAATGGCCTTGGCGACGAAGATTCTGGTCGTGTCCGTGCTACCAGCACCGATCGCAGTGCCCCGGTAGAGATTGCTCGCGGTTCCCGTTCCCACCATGGTTCCAAGGACGTGGGTTCCGTGACCGTTCGTATCGTTCCAGACGCCACCTCCAATGTAGTCCCAACCAACCACCCACTTCGAGAGGTCTCGGTGGCCCTTGGGATTGGCCGAGCCGCGAATGTAGGATCCAGTATCGATGATCCCCATGACGCTGCCCTTGCCATTCGTGGCCGGAAAACCCCGGAGCCGATCCACGCCGATCATCTTCGTGGAACGATCGTGGTGGAGGCCCATCTGGCCGTCGAGCTCCACGTAGTGGACGAAGTCCAGATCCAGGAGACTCGCGAGCTTGTGACGAGGGTAGGTCACGAAGAACAGCTTCATCTCTGCAATGTAGCCGCGGATCTCCGCTCCCTCCTTGACCAGGGCCCGTTGGAAGGGGCCTCCGGGAAGGATCGAGTAGTCCTCGGCAGTGACCATCGAACCTTCTGAGGCCCGAGCAGGATTGGATAGCAGCCTCTTCGTGGGACGCTCGGCCTTGTCCTCGTCGAACACCGTCACCAATAGACCCACCTGGCCTGGCCTGTTCGCCCGTGGATCAGAGAGAGAGGGATCCATCTTCTGCGTGTGCCTGGCATATCCCACCCAACGCACACCCGTATCCGCCCTCAAGTTCGCCAGCGCGGCGTAGGGGATGACGGCCGTGTAGCTCTGGAAGGTGTGGAAGTTGATCAGCTTCACGCCATAGCTCTGGACGCGCTTCATCTTCGCTTCTGTGATCCGACCTTCGAACATGACGAAGCCGTAGGTCTGCCCTTCAATGGGTCCCTTGACCAACCTTCGCTTGAGAAGCTCCGGATCGATCTTCTCACCCTTGGGAGGTGTGTAGTCACCTGAAACAAAGGACAAGCGATAGGGATCACCCTTGAGATACGCTGGAACTTTGGCCGTGCCCGAATCCAGGCCTTCAATCTTCAGAATGACTGGATCTCGAGTCAACTCGAAGGGCACATCCTCCCGGATGCTCGTGTCGGGAAGGGCGGGCATCTCCTGCATGACAGGCGCCGAGTGACTTCCACCGCCCACTCCTGCACCAATGCTTGCCTGCTGCGGCAGGACGGGTCTTCTGGCGGAGGTTTCCTGGGAGGTTAGATCGGGAGCGAGACACAGCGCAAGAGCGACAACGGCGCTGAGCGACTGGCCCCAAGGAGAGAAAGGAGACGGGCACATAGGACACTCCAAGAAGAGAGATGGAGAGAGTCCGGGCTTACCGCGAAATGACCTTCCGAGAGATTCCGGCTTGACCGAACTCAGAGATAGACAGGTAACCTACCCGGGTTATACCACCGATCCGGGTGCGAGGGTGCCCCCCCCGATCGATTCCTGCTGCGACATCTTGTCCTTGCCTCAGGCCTTCAACGGGAGCTCGATGCCACCGCCCATGCGGTGGACGGTCCCATCACCCCGGGACCCGTGGCACCAGAATCAGCGACTACGCAGCAGGTGGTAGACGGTACTCCCGGCCTGCCAGGTGCGCAGCTCGCGTTCCCGCCAGGTTTGGGCATCCGACTCTTCGCCCAGGAGATCGAAGGCCTCCTCTGAAACGACCAGGATCGAAGCCCGGTGCGCTGCGCCGAACCCCCTGACCTCCTCCCAGGATTGGAGAATCCGAACCTCCCGGCCCGAGTAGTAGAGGAAGCCGGTCCACTTGAGACGACCACGGCCCGGGTAGAAGAGGCCGATGGGCGATGCGCGAGCCGTCCTCTCGACGATCCATTCCGAGGGGAAGCGATAGCTCTTGATCTGATCGATCGCGGGGAAGAACAGGGCCGAGAGCAAAAACCATGTGCACCCCAGGGTGGCTGCCTGGCCTACGAGAGCCCATCCCAGACGGGAACCACGACGGCAACGGAGGGAGAAGTGGCCACCGGTCAGCAGCAGAATGCCCAGCATGCCAGCTGGTAATCGCAAGGTCTCGACGAGGGTCCGGATCTCATCGGTTTCCAGATCCAGAGCCGCCTGAAGGGGCTGCGGGTAGACCGCGAGGAACAAGAGAGCGAGCCCCAGGAGCCAGAACAAGAGACCCGTCGCCCGGAGATACAGGCGCAACCAATGAGGGCGGGGCACCGGCACGGTCTCGGCATCGTTCCAGGCCCGGAGACGCAGGGAGATCCAGGAGGAGATGAGAATGGCCAAGGCCGGGTAGGAGGCCAAGAGATAGACCTCTCGCTTGGTCTCTGCCAAGGAGAAGAAGACGAAGAATGAGACGAACCAAAGGAAGCAGAGCCTCATCCATCGATCCCCCCAGATCCGCTCGCGAAAGCCCTGCGCCAGTGCCACGGGGATCAACAAGGCCCAGGGGGCGAGATCACCCCAGATGCGGGTGAGGTAGTAGTGCCAGGGACCCGCGTGTCCGCGATCGGCGGCTGAGAAGCGCGCGAAGTTCTGCGCGTAGAACTCCTGCCAGGTGCTCTCTGCACCTACCTGCGATGCGTAGGCCGCATACCAGGGAAAGGCGACGGCGATGCTGATCAGGGCCAGCGGCGCGAGCGAGAACAAGAGCCTCCACTGCCGATAGCTCATGTGCCAGAGGAAGAGCACCATGCCGGGAAGCAGGAGGCCGAGCGCATGCTTGGAGAGAAAGGCGAAGCCGAAGAGCACGAAGGCAGCCATGCGTCCCAAGACCCGCGCTCGCGCCGTCTCCCCATCTAGGGACTCGAGATAGACATAGAGCCCCGTCCCCACGAAGAAGGAGAAGCACATGTCCGGATGTACGTTGGTGGCCTGATACGCGAAGTGCGGGGCCGTCAGCAGCACGACTGCCGAGAGGAAGGCTGCACAAGACCCGATGCGCGGAAGCGCGAAGCGCCAGGTCGACCAGGCCAGGCCGATGGCGCAGAGCGCCGAAGGGAGTCGGATCGCGAACTCACTGAGGCCGCCTAGCAAGCCCGAGAAAATGCGACCCAACCAATAGATCATTGGCGGGTAGTCCGGCCAGGCCTCCCCGCCCAGGGTCGGCACGATCCAATCTCCCCGCTGCATCATCTCGCGGATGGCCTCTCCGAGATCGGGTTCGTCAGGAAACCAAAGCCCCCGCCCACCCAGGAAGGGCACGTAGATCAGCAGTCCCAGCAACACGAGCACCAGGTCCACATGCCGGCAATCCCATGGCAACCGCCGTGGCGTAACCACAACCCCATCCCCCGCCCGACTCCCGCTCGCGCAACTCACGCTGTTCGCCGCCTGGCCACCATGTCCACCATGTCCACCATGTCTGACATGCTATCAGGACCCGGGCATCCCCAGGCTCGGAGAATTCCCCGAGATCGGTGGCTCCATCGATACTCGCTGCCCTGCTCGGATTGGGGACAGGCCGACGAGGCCCAGGTCGAAGCCGGCGGGCTCCAAGAGCTCTGCTCTGGCGCGGAGATGACGGAAGCACCTGGGAATCTCTGGTCTCAGACGTAGCTCTACTCTCGCGTGCATACGACGCGAGACCCAATCCCATCGTTGCGCTCGTTAGCAGTGTTCCAGATTCGCAGGCCCGAGCGATAGGTGTCATTGTAGTTGCCGCCTGAAACTGTTGCATCAAGCGGCCCCGTTGGCGGGGTGGCTCTTCGCGGGATTCAGGCGCACGGTCTCGATGCGACACCTGAAGAAAGGGGACGGGTCCTTTTGCGACACCTCAGCG